>PLYS01000461.1 GCA_003153455.1 Betaproteobacteria bacterium
GTGTCGTGGCGCGCAACGGGGCGCCGCTGCCGGACATCTCGAGCGCGGAGGGCTTAAGCGCTCGCTGCTCGACGCCGATTCCGTGGTCTACAACCGCGCTTCGAGCGGGGTATACATCGACAGCATGTTGAAGCAGCTCGGCGTTTTCGAGCAGATCGGGGCGAAGCTCATCCGTTACGACGACGGCACCGCGGTCATGCATCATCTGATGCAAGGCAGGGGCAGGGAATTCGGTTTCGGCGGCATCACCGATATCCTGATGTACCGCGACAAGGGGCTGCAGCTCGTGGGCCCGCTGCCGGAGGAAATCCAGAATTACACCAGTTACACCGCGGCGCTCATCACGGCGGCGGCCAATCCCGATGCCGCCAAGGCGTTTCTCCGCTATCTCGGATCGACTGCAGGCAAAGCGCTGTTTATGGAGAACGGAATCAAATGACCCAATTTCGGATTTTGAGTTTCGATTTGTGCTGCCGGCCGGCGACCGTATATTCGTGCCTGCTCTGGATGACGGCGCCCGCCGCTTTCGGCACTGCCGCGCTGGCGCAAAATTATCCGATCAAGGATTTCGCTCCGGTCGTGCTGGTTGCATCACAGCCCAACGTCCTCGTCGTGCATCCTTCGCTGCCGGTGACATCGGTCAGGCAGCTCATCGCGCTCGCGAAAGCGCGGCCGGGCCAGCTGAATTATTCGGGTTCTGGCATGGGCGCGGCGGCGCACCTGGCGGCCGAACTTTTCAAGAGCATGACCGGAACCGATATCGTGCACATTTCCTACAAGAGCGCGGGGCCTGCGCTAACCGACCTCATCGCCGGGCAGACCCAGCTCATGTTCGCGACATCGTTGTCGGTGATGCCGTATGTCAAGGCGAACCGGGTGCGCGCGCTGGCGGTCACCACCGCCAAACGTGTCCGCGTCATGCCGATATCCTATTGCACCTTGCCCTCATTGGGCAAACAGGCTTTTCACGAGCCACGAACCACCGGCTCTTGATCACCAATCACCAGTCACGGCCCACGGCTCACGAGCCACGACCCACGACCCACGAACCACGAGCCACGGATGTACTGCTATTCGTAGGCGAGCAGAACTTTGTCGCGGAACGCCGGATCGCGGCGACGGGCCGCCGGATCGCCGCCGCCGGCATCCTCCGGTTCGAGAGACAACCCCACCGCATCGAGCACGTCCTGCCGGATGCTTTCCGGAAAGTGCGCATCGAGCATCGAGCACGCGCCGCGCGACTTCGGCCGCGAGCGCGGGGTTTTTCTGAAATGCAGTCTGAATCTCCGGCGGGAACCCACCTTTGCGGCACCGTTACAGTGCCTTGACACGTAATATTTTTGAGCTTAACCTGCCACGACGCTCCTGCGGGGGCTCGCGCAAATGCTGGTCGATCTGTTCAGAATCAGTATCGCTGAACATGCGCGACCGCGGTGTGCGGCATGCCGAATGATGCAACGTCAACGCCGTAAGGGCCGATTCAATTGTTTGTTCTAAGCCTGTGACGAGCGAGAAAAATCCAAGGAGGTTATGAATGGTGCTCAGAGTGCTCGATCCGTTAGCGGAGATCAATAAGCCGGCCGAGCGCAAGCCGGTCCGCAGCGTTCAATCGTTGCAGGGCAAGCGCGTCGGCTTGCTGTGGGGCAGGCACGCGGCCTCGGTAAAATTCTGGCCGGTGTTCGAAGAGGTGGCCCTCAAAAAATTCTCGGCGGAGCCCGTCCGGCTGTACAAGAGCAGCAGCTGGAACCCGGCACCCATGTCAGATCTGGAGAACCTTGCGAGCAAGATCGATTACGCCTTCATCGGCGTCGGTGCCTGAGGGTCGTGCACTTCAGCAACCGTGCGTGACACGGTCAATATGGTGCAGCAAGGCGTACCCGCGGTAGGCCTGGTCCACAAACCCTTCGAGAAGCTCGCCAAGATGCAGGCAGTCCAGCTCGGCATGCCGGACGCGCCGCTGCTCATCTATTCCCAGGACCTGCCGAGCAATGATTCCGCCGATCTCGTGCAGAAAAAAGCGGAGGAGGTCGCCGAGCGCGTGATCGACATGCTGCTGAGTCAAACCGGTGAGAAGAAATGAGTGCGATGAAACTGGCATCGAAAGTATATGACTGCGCGGACATCGATGACTTCACCGAGATGGCCTACCGGAACGGATGGACCGACGGCTTGCCCGTTTTGCCGCCCACGGAAAAAAAAGTCAGGGCGATGCTCGATTACGTCGGCCGTGATCCCAATGAAGTCCTCGGCGTCATTTCGCCGGGCGAGGGCGTCGCCACCATCGAAAAGGTCGCCATCAACGCAGTGATGGCAGGCTGCCTGCCCGAGTACCTGCCGGTCGTTATTACCGCGGTGGAGGCAATGCTGGACAAGACCTTCGAGTTGATGCGCGTGCAGTGCACCACCGGAGGGCCGTGCCCGCTGGTGATCGTGAGCGGTCCGGTAGTCAAGAAACTCGGCTTCAACTTTGGCGAAGGCGCGTTCGTCGGTACCGGGCACCGCCCGAACTCGACGATCGGCAGGGCCGTGCGGCTGATACTCTGGAACATCGGTCTGGGCCGGCCCGGACAGATGTCGCATGCGACCATGGGCCATCCCGGGCGCTACTGCTATCTGGTGGCCGAGCGTCCGCCGGAAGAGGACAATCCGTGGGAGCAGATCCACGTGACCAACGGGCTCAAGCCCGGGGACAGCGCCGTGTCGATGTTTCCTTCAGGCACCCACGTTCAGTTCAACATGGGGACGGGCGCCAACACCATCGAGAACAACCTGTTCGTCTGCCAGGACGTGCTCACCAATTTGGGGCAGTTTCAAGCGGCGATACAGAGGCTGGTGGTCGTCAATCCCCAGGCGGCGCACGTCTTCCACAGCGCGGGATGGGACAAGGCGAGATTTCGCGACACGCTCCTCAAGCAGTGCGTGCGGCCGGTGCGGGACCTGAAGCGGACGGGCGGGATGTCCGTCACCGCGACGTGGCATTGGACGAAGCTGGTGGACGTGAACGACGACAACGCCATGGTTCCCAGCATGATAGACGCTCACCACCTGCAAGTTATGGTTGCGGGCGGCTGGGCGCCTCCCGTCAGCCAGTGCTGTTACATCACATCGATGCATGGCGAGATGGTCACCAGGAAAATCGACTGGTCCTGGGATTAGCGGCATTGCCGCATCACTGTGGATACGATCGGGCGACGGAGTGGTATGAAAGTTGTGTTCAAAGTTTTCGTCGGGTTGCTTGGCGGGGCGGCCGCGCTACAGGCCGCGTCGGCACAGTCCTACCCCGTGAGACCGATCCGGTTGATCATTCCAGTCGAGGCAGGTTCGAGCACGATCGACACTATCCCCCGCGCGCTTGCACAGCCTCTGTCCGCCGCGCTCGGGCAACCGATGGTAATGGACAATCGCGCGGGCGCGAGCGGCCAAATCGGGTCCGCAATCGCGGCCAAGTCAGCGCCGGACGGTTACACGCTGCTGGTGGGCTACACGACCACGCTGTCGATCGGCCCGAGCGTGCACACGAATCTGGGCTACGATCCGGTCAAAGACCTTGCGCCCGTCGCGAGGCTTTCCGTGTCCTCCTTTGTGGTAGCGGTCAACTCAGCGGTCCCGGCAACGAACATCAAGGAACTGATCGCGCTCGCCAAGGCCCGGCCTGGCCAGTTGAACTTCGCCTCGGCCGGCACCGGCAGCACGCCGCATCTATGCGGCGAGTTGCTCAAGACCATCGCGAAGATCGATATGGTGCATGTGCCCTACAAGGCATCGGGGTCCGCGATGACCGCTCTCGCCGGCGGGGAGGCGCAGGTAGGCTGCCAGACTGCCGGGATGCTGCTGCCGCTCGCAAAAGCGGGCAAACTGCGCGCGCTGGCGGTGGCTGCAACCCAACGATTGTCCACGCTGCCCGACTTGCCGACCACGCAAGAGTCGGGACTCGCCGGATTCGAAGTCGAATCGTGGACCGGCGTGATGGCGCCGGCGAAGACGCCGGAGCCTGTCATCCGCCGCCTGTACGAGGAGATTGCAAGAATCGTCAACACNNTGGGCAAAGGTGATTAAAACGGCAAACGTGAAGCCGGATTAGCGCCGCCTTCCAATCCCGATAAAGGGGGTAGCTTTCCCGTGGGAAATGCGCGGATCGGGGTCCGGGAAGGCGGAGTCAGGCGTAAGGGGTGGAATTGCAGGCGAGGCGCCTGCGCTACCGGAGGGGTGAGGAGTGAGGCGTGAGCATGCCCTGCACGCCCGGGTGTGGCTTTATTACGCTGCGACGGTGAGTTCGGGCCGATGCAGCCGACAAGTGCCGGCTGGTTGGCGCCGATGCGCCGCAGCCCTTCCGCCATCAGCCGCGCGCTCGATCAGGTTTCCCAGGGGTTGATCACTTCGACGCCGCAGGCGTCATAGTCCGCGACGTCGCGGGTCGCGATCGCTGCGCCAGCGGAACGTGCGATTGCGGCGATTTGCGCGTCGAAGTGGGAGATCGGCCGCCCGGCCCGCCGGCGCTCCGCTGCGATGCGTGCGTAAAGATGCGCTTCATTGCTGCCGAAGGGAAGAACGCGGCCGCGGAAATCTTCACCGAACATCGCCTCGGCCGCGGTTTCCAGAGCGTTGCGCCGCCGGCCCGAGGGCAGCAGCATGATGCCATGAAGGATTTCCGCTTCGGTGATGCTCGTCGTGTAGAGGCTTGTGAGCGGCTGGGCGGTCACCCAGCGCACTACGATTTCCGCGGGCGCCGGCCGCATCAATTCCGAAAGAACGTTGGTGTCGAGAACGATCACTTGCCGGCTCGTTTGCCCGGTTTGGGCGGCTCGCGCATCGGCTGGCGAACGGCCAGGCGCAAGTCGACGCCGCCGAGCGGCCGGAAGCGCCGCCGGATCGCCTCCGCGAGATTGCGGGGCGTGGATACCTCCTCTGCGAGAGCCGCGCGCAGGATGTTTCGGGCCTCGTCTTCCATCGAGCGCTGGCGGTGGGCTGCCCGCACGCGCAGGCGCGCCTTGGTCTGTTCATCCAGTTTGCGGATCGTGATGCTGGCCATGGGACCCCTCCTGTGCAATCAATGATTGCATTGTAATCAATGCGGCCGGACGCCTCAAGCGCCGCTTGCCGCCTGCGGCTTGACGCTGATGATCAGCTCGGGCGTTTGAATTCCAGGATATTGAACCCCGGTCCGCGATCGACGAGGTAAATCAAACCGCGCGCGTCGAGGTCCACGTCGTTGGTCTGCGGGCCGGGCTGCCCTTTCGCGGGTTCCGGAATAAAGTGGCCGACTTCCTGCGGTGCGGTGGGGTCAGCTATGTCGACGATGCGCAACCCCCCCGCAAACCACGTGCAGTAGACCAGCGTATCGGTCATGCGCTCCCGGAACTGGTGCGCGCCGAAACGTCCGGGCGCGGCGCGGCTATACGGCGAATCGAGTTCGCTGACCTGAAAGATCGCGAGCGGCTTGATCTTCGCCACGTCGCTCACGTCGAACACCCACAGGCAGGCGTGCGGGCGGCCGCGGCGGCGTTCCATTTCCTTCGCGTCGTGCGCATGGTCTTCTTCGTCGATCGCGAGCGCGATCTGCTTGCCATCGATGGGGAACGGCACGCCCATGAACGTGTGCGACGGCTCCGGAAACGGCGGGTGGTAGTTGTATTCGCCGATGGTGCGCGGCTTGCGGATGTCGGAGGCGTCGATCACGCGTACGCCGCCATGCCAGCAGCCTGCCCACAGCCTCTCGCCGATGCGCAGCGCGTGATGCAGGCGGTGCTGCCGTCCGGGCCACGACGGCTTCTCGCCGCCGGCGACATGCTGCCCCGGCAGCCACCAGCGCGAGACTTCCTCGGGCCCGGCTGGATTGCGGATGTCGTAGATCACGA
>PLYS01000415.1 GCA_003153455.1 Betaproteobacteria bacterium
TCTACAAGGGCAAACCGATCTTCTACGGGCTCGGCAGTTTTTCCTTCCACACCGGACACCATGGAGGCGTGGCGGTCGGCAATTGGGTGGGGATGCTGGCGAGAATCGCGCTCGAGGGCCGTGCGGCGGCAGGTGCGACGTTTCAATTCGTGCGGCACAACGAAGCGAATGAAACCGTGCCGTGTGCGCTTGCGAATGAGCGAACGACGCTCGAGGATATTGCAAAACGCAGCGCGGTCTTCGGCGCCAAGCTCGCGCCGCAAGGCGACCAGGTGCTGATTGCACTGAAGGACTGAGATGAATTCGGAAGCTTTAGCCGCTAACCGGCCGGCAGCACGCCATTTCAACTGAAGGAGAACCCGAGATGCTCACTCAACAGCTTGCCAGCTTTGTCGTCGATACGAACATCGAAACAATTCCCGCGGAAGTCATGCAGGGGGCGCGTGATGCGTTGATCGATACGCTCGGCGTCGGACTGGCCGGCACGCTCGAGCCGGTCAGCGAAATCGCGCTGCGCCTGGTGCAGGAAGTCGGCGCCCGGCGGCAATCCACGATCTGGGGCACGCCGTTGGCCACCTCGCCGGCGGAAGCCGCGTATACCAACGGCATTTTCGCACACGCGCTCGATTTCGACGACAGCCATCCTCACGTGCGCGGCCATGCCAGCGCGCCGATGATCGCCACCGCGCTTGCCGTCGGCGAAGTGACGGGTGCGTCCGGCGCAAGGGTGCTGGCTGCCTACGCGCTGGGACTCGAACTGGCAGGGAAACTCGGGCGCGCGATGGGCCACGGCCACTACCTGCGCGGCTGGCATTCGACTTCCACGATCGGTACATTCAGTTCTGCCGCGGTGGCCGGGCGGCTATGGGGACTCAACGCCGCGGAAATGCGGACCGCGTTCGGCATCGCGGCATCGCAGGTCAGCGGCCTGGTGCGCAATTTCGGCACCATGACCAAACCGTTTCACTCCGGCCGCGCCGCGCGCGCCGGGGTAATGGCGGCATGGCTTGCGAAAAATGGGCATACCGCCGACGTGTCGATTTTCGACGGCAAGAACAACGTGCTCGAGACCTACAGCAGCGGTGACGGCGCGCCGCTGGCCGAGGTCATTGGAAAGTTCGGCGCGCCCTGGGAAATATTGAAGCCCGGCAACTGGGTCAAGCGCTGGCCCTGCTGCTACAGCAATCACCGCGCGATCGGCGGGGTGCTGAAACTACTGGAGCAGCATCAGATACGCAACGAGGAAATCAATTCGATTGCGGTGGGTTTCCTGCCCGGCACCGACACGGCGCTGATATACACCAATCCGCAGACCAGTCTCGAAGGCAAATTCAGCATCGAGTACACGCTGGCGGCGACCGTGCTCGACCGCAAACTCACGCTTGAATCCTTTACCGATGTAATGGTGCAGCGTGCGCCGATTCGCAGCCTGATGGCCAAAGTGCGGCGCTACCGGATCGAGGACAGCAAGGTATATGGTCTTGATGCGCCTACCGATCTCGAAATCGACACCGCACGCGGCAAATTCAGCATGCACATCGCGCATACGCCCGGCTCGCCGGATTGGCCGATGACAGATGCCGACCGCAGCGAGAAATTCATGGATTGCGCGGCGCGGGTTCTCGGCACTCGCGGCGCTGAGCATTTGCTCGATCTCGCGCAACGATGCGAAAAGCTGTCCGACATCCGGCAGTTGCTGAAGGCAGCGGTCCCGACTGTCACTACCCCGGCCAAGCTTAATCTGGCCGCATCCCCGACTTCCTGACCAACGGTGCGTAGCGCGCGATTTCCGACTTCACGAAAGCTGAAAATTCGTCGGGCGTGCCGGGCGCAGCGTCCGCGCCCTGGTCCATGAGCCATGCTTTGAAATCGCTTGCGCTTAGGACTTTCACGAACTCGGTGTTCAGCCGCGCCACTATCGCCGGCGCAGCTCCGGCCGGCAAAAACAATCCATACCATGTGATTGCTTCAAAGCCCGGGTAGCCGGACTCGGCGATGGTCGGCATGGCGGGATTGATCGGAGAGCGTTTGGCGCTCGTCATGGCGATCGCGCGCAGCCGACCGCTTTTCACGAGGGGCAGCGTGGACGTGAGGCTGCTGAATATCAACTGGGTTTCCCCGCTGACCAAGGCAGTCAGCGCGGGCGCGCTGCCTTTGTATGGAATATGGACCATCTCGATACCTGCCGCCTCGTTGAGCATTACGCCCGCGAGCTGCCCGGGCGTTCCATTGCCCGAGGATGCGAAGTTCAGTTGGCCCGGCCGCGCTTTGGCGAGCGCAACGAGATCCTTGACGGTGCGCACGGGCAGCGACGGGTGCACCACCAGCATGTACGGAACGGAGGCAATTTTCGTTATGGGCTGGAAATCCCTGACCGCGTCATAAGACAATTTCGGATACAGGTTGGGATTGATGGCGTGAGAGGTGTTCGTTCCCATGAATATCGTGTATCCGTCAGGTGCGGCGTGCGCGGCAAGCTCCGCACCCACGACCGTGCCGCCTCCGGGACGATTATCGACGATGAGCTGGATTCCACCGGTCTCCATCAGCTTGGGGGCGATGGCGCGCGCAACCAGATCCGTGCCGCCCCCCGGCGGAAACGGAACGATGCAGCGGATTGGCTTGGCAGGGTACGACTGCGCATGAACCGTCACGGCCGCAGGCGACAACACGGCCAATGCTAAAGCTGCAGTTGCGCTTCTATTGAACACGTCGCGTCCTCAATCCTAAGATGAAGTCGGGCGTGCCGCGCGCTCATGCCGCCCGCGCAGCAGCGCCTGCCGCGGCGCCGGCGATCCTGCCGAATACCGTGCCCGAGACCAGCCCGGAACCGAGCGGGTAGTTGAAGTAGAACAGGCCGCCCACCATTTCGCCCGCCGTGTAGAGCCCGGGGATCGGATGCATGTTCACGTCGAGCACTTGCCCTGTCTCGGGCACAATGCGCAGACCGCCGAAGGTGAAGGTGATGCCGCAGGTCGTGTGATAGGCCTCGAACGGCGGAGTATCGAGCGGATTGGCCCAGTTCGATTTCGGCGGGTCGATGCCCACCGTGCACAGCCCATCCTTGATCGCCGGATTGAATGGCACGTCCTTGCGTACTGCGGCGTTGAAGTCGTGCACGGTCTTGAGAAAACCCTCGGCATTGACGCCTTCCATCTTGCCGGCGAGTTCTTCCAGCGTGTTGGCGGTGACTCTGGTCACGACCTTGCCGTGATATTCCGGCCGCAGCAGGTGCGTTACCTTCGCGTCGAACACCTGCCACGCGAACTGCTCCGGCTGCTTGAATACCTCTTCGCCGTATTTGGCGTAGGTGTAGCCGTAGAACTCCGCGCCCTCGTCCACGAAGCGCTTGCCGTGGGCATTGATCATCAGGGATAGGGGATAGCTATGCCGGTGGCAGGCGTGATCCATGGCGAGATCGCCGAATTCCGGTGCGTAGCGCTCCCACGACGTTGAATGGCGGCCCGACCAGTTGCCGTACGGGCAGGCGCCGATGTCGAGCGCCATTTTCAGACCCTCGCCCATGTTGAAACGCGTGCCGCGCACCTTGGCCAGTTCCCAGCCCGCACCCAGGTAGCGGGTGCGCCATTCCGGATTGGCCTCGAACCCGCCGCAGGCGAGTATCACCGCGGGCGCGCGATATGCCACAACCTTGCCGCCATGTTTCGCTTTGACGCCCAACACGCGCTCGCCGTCGTATAGCAGCGACAGTGCGCGTGTTTCGTAGATGATCTCGATGCCTTTTCTGACCGCCGCATTGTTGAGGTACTGCACCAGTCCCGGGCCGCCGCCGGACACTTCGATGGGCATGCGTCCGAAAAATCTGCGCCGTCCCTCGACTACCGACGATGCGGCGCGGTAATTCGGCACGAAGCGCACGCCCTGGCTGCGCAGCCACACCATGGCCTCCAGGCTTTTCGTGATCATGATTTCGCTCAACTGGGGATCGCTGCGAAAGCCCGTGACGCGGTAAAGATCGTCGTAGAATTCAGACGTCGTGTTGGTGTCCCAGTCGGTGTTCTTCACCTCGTCGTCGGGGATATCCGCGAGCAGCTTCAGATCCTCGACCGAGTTGAATGCGAACCGCATCATGCCGCCGGCGAAGCGGCTGTTTCCGCCGGATTCGTCGACCGGCGCAGCTTCCAGCATTACCACTCGCGCGCCCGTGTCGTCTTTGGCTGCAAGCGCCGCGCACAGCGCCGCATTGCCCTTGCCAACTACGATCACATCGAACGGCTGCACGGAATTGTTCTTGCTTGTGGGGGAATTTCGATACTATTCCAGTTGTTGGGTGGATTCAAGCTGCTCACGCCCCGGACATTTATGTGAATAAAACCGGTGTCGAACCTGGTCTCCCGGAGTACATTCGTGGATGCACAATCGACAAACCACTCATGACGCCTCTTATATTGCCGTGCAAGCACCCGCGGATCAATGAACGGCATGCTGCGACTGCTCGCGGTGACGACCCCACGCCGCTCACCGAACTGCCCGACGCGCCGACGATCGCCGAAGCCGGAGTTCCGGCTGGAACGAATCTTTATTCGGAATTGATTCCTGATGCTTTGACCACTTTTGCCCATTTGGCAACTTCGTCACGCATAATTTTGGCAAGCTCAGCGGGCGTGCTGCTGCGCGTCTCGATGCCGTAAGACATCAGGCGTTCCCTGACATCGCCGGTGTTGACGGCCTTGGAAAAATCATCGTTGAGCTTGCCTACGGCGGACATGTCCACGCCTTCCGGCGCGAGTATGCCGTACCAATGATCGGCCNNCAGCGTTGCCGTGATGCTGTCGAACAGGAGGTCGACGTTGCCGACAAGCAGTTCGGACAGCGCGGCGCCGCTGTCATCGAGCGTCGTGCTGTTGATCTTGATGCCGCTCAGGCTCCTGAACATTTCCAGCTCGAGTTGCGACAGCGAGGTTTTGCCGTGAGATGCCCATTTGATCTGGCCGGGACTCGCTTTCACAATTGCAATTACAGCGGCGACGGATTTCACCGGCAACGACGGATGCGCCACCAGCACATGCGGCGCATTCGCAATCAGCGTCACCGGCGTGAAATCAGCGAGTAGGTCGTAGTGAAGCTTTGCGGGCAGGCTTGCCGCGACTGCATAGTGGACGATCGGCGCAAACAACAGCGTGTATCCATCGGGTTGTGCTTTGGCGGCAAGTTCGGCGGCGAAGTGGCTGTCGTCGCCGGGATGATTTTCAATCACGAAGGGTAGACCGGCCGATACACCGAGTTTTTTAATCACGATGCGCGCCGCGCTGTCAAAAAGGTCGCCACCCAGAAATGGAACAATGATGCGCACCGGCCGCGTTGTTTCGGCCGGCAGGGCAGGCGCGGCGATTACTGTCGTGAGCAGTGCCAGCGCGCAAATCGAAAGACGCAGGGTCTTCACATGACGTTTCGCGTGAGGCCCGCTTCTATTCGCCGCGGATATTTGCCTGGCGAATGACGCCATCCCACTTGGCGAATTCGCTCTTGATATGCGTGGCAAACCCGCGCGGGGTGCTGCTGACCGGCTCTGAACCGTCGGCCGCCATGCGCGCGATTACATCGGGCTGCGTAAGCAGCGCCACTACTTCCCGCTGTAGCAGCTCAACGATTATGGGCGGCGTGCTGGCCGGGGCGAGCATCCCATACCACTGTGTTACGTCGAAGCCCGGCACTCCCGCCTCGTGCAGCGTGGGCAGGTCCGGCAGAATCTTCGCCCGCACGCGGGAGGTCACAGCGAGCGCGCGCAACTTGCCGCTTTTAATGTGCGGCAGCGCGGAGACCGTTGCCGGGAAACCGAGCTGGACCTGGCCCGCGAGCATATCGGGATATGCGGCAGCCATGCCTTTGTACGGGACGTGCACCAGGCTCACTCCGGTCATCGACTTGAAAAGCTCCCCGGTCAGATGGATGAGTCCACCGTTGCCCGAGGACGCGTAATTGAGGTGTCCGGGGTTGCTCCTGGCGTAAGTGATCAGCTCGCCTGCGGTGGCCGCCGGCACCGCGGGATGCACCACGAGCACGTAGGGCTGAGCGCTGACCTGGGTGATCGGCGCGAAATCGCGTACCGGGTGATAGGGTGCGCGGTACATCAGAGCATGGGTGACGTAACTCGCACTCGCCATCATCAACGTGTAGCCGTCAGGCACAGCATGCGCTGTGAGTTCGGCGCCGATGCTGCCGCCGGCGCCAGGCCGGTTGTCGACAACGACGGTCTGGCCGAGACGTTCGGTGAGTTTTTGCGCTATGCCGCGCGCGATGATGTCCATGCTGCCGCCTGCGGCGAGCGGCACAATCAACCGTATGGGTTTGGTTGGATAGGGTTGAGCCTGCGCTTTGGCGCCGGTCATCGCCAATAGGACAGCGGCGAGCGCCACGGCAAGCAATGCGGAAGCCGGCACGTGGCGCCTCACATTCCGCATTCCGCATTCATCATTTCAGATCTTCGCCATCAGGCGCGCGATCTGCGCTGCATCTTCGAGCGATTCGAGTCCCAGCATCGCGTCGCGCAACTGCTCGACCTGCGGACGCGGCAGTACGTGGACCGCGAGTTTCTCGAATTTCTGCACCACCTCGGCTTCGGTCGCGAAGTTATTCTCATTGCCGCGCCCGGCCTCCACGGTGCGCTCCATCTTCGTACCGTCCTTGAGATGTAGCTCGACGCGCACCATGTGGCGGAACTTGGAGCCCTTGGCGGTAATTTCCGCGTCGTGCCGAACCTGCACTTTCCCGGCGTGTTTCATGCGCGTTGGGTCCGCGACCTTATCTTCGGTGAACTGGTCGACGAAGCAATCGCCTTCGAGCAGGTAGGTCGCGACGCAGTAGGGCAGATTGAGCTGGGCGGAGGTAAGTCCCTGCGGCACGTATTTCCAGCCGACATGATCCATCGTCACTTGCGATCCGTGCACGATGACTGTGGCGACGTCGTCGGCGCCGAACGGGCGCTCCTGCTGCATCAGCCGGATCGCGTCGAGCGTGGTGTGGTTGCTGCCGACACAGGAGTAGAACTTGAGAGCTACACCCATCGTCTGCCACACCGTGCCCAATCCCGCAGTGAGCTCAGTGAGCTTAAAGCGGTCGGTCGAGCGCGAGAATGTGGTGCAAAAGCCGCCGTATTCACTTTCCAGCACGTTGACGATGCCCGTGAAGCCGGCCTCGGCGAAGAGCGCGCCATAGAGCCCGCTTTGCGATGAGCGTCCGGCGTGCATGCGCTTGACCATCGCGCCGTATTGCGCCGCCATCAGGCCCGCGGCCTGGGTGCCGGCGATGCCGAGCGCGTGCACGGTCTTGTCGATGTCGAGCTTCAATCCGCGCGCAGCACCGGCAGCGGCGGAGAACACGCCGAGGGTGGCGCCCGAATGCCAGCCCTGCGCGATGTGCTCGGGGCCCATGCAGATTCCGACGCGCGGTCCGATCTCGTAGCCCGCGACCGCTGCGGTCAGGAACTCCCTGCCGCTCATACCGGGGCGCAACTCGGCGATTGCGATCAGCGCGGGCAGCACCACCGCGCCAACGTGCAGCACACCCTGGCGGTGCACGTCGTCGAGCTCGAAGCCCTGTACCTGAGTGCCGTTGACGAGAGCTGCGTGCGGCGCGGACAGCCGCTGGCGTGTTCCCCACACAGTGCATGCCCGCGTGGCGTCGAGCTCGCCGAGACACTGCTGCAGAATGCGGCTCCATTCGAGGTCGGCGCCGTAAATCGCGCAGCCGAGGGAATCGAGCATCAGCAGTTTGATGCGCGCGAGCACTTCCGGCGGGATCGTTTCGTAGCTTAGGCCGGAGACGAACTCGGCGATGCCCCGGGTATACGGATTGTCGGCAGAGGCTTCGTGACTCATTTATTTGCTCCGATATTCGGACTTGATAAATTGGGCGAACTCTTCGGGCGAGCTGCCGGCTAGGTCGACCCCCTGNNGATGAAAGCGCTGAACTCCGCGGGCGTGCTCGTGGCGGGATCCGCCCCCAGGCCGATGATGCGCTCTTTGACATCGGGCGTCAGGATGATCTTGACGATGGCGGCATTGAGACGGTCGACGATGACTTGCGGAGTTCGCGCCGGCGCGAGAATACCGTTCCATATGCCCGCCTCGTATTCGCCTAATCCCGATTCCACCGCAGTCGGCAAATCGGGCGCCAGCGTTGAACGCCGGCGGCTGGTGATCGCAAGCCCTCGGAGTCTGCCGGTTTTGATGTGCGGCAGCACCGAGGTCGCGGCCGGATACATGACCTGCACCTGCCCGCTGGTCAGGTCGGTAATTGCCTGCGCGGTGCTCTTGTAGGGCACGTGGAGGATGTTGGCGCCGCTAAGCGTATTGAACAGCGCTCCCGCGAGATGGCCGGCCGACCCGTTGCCCTGCGACGCGTAACTCAGTTCCCCCGGTTTCTCTTTTGCAAGGGCGACGAGAGCCTTGATGGTTTTGACGGGTAACGCGGCGTTGACCGTGATGATCAGCGGCGTAGACCCTACCAGGCTTATCGGAGCGAAATCCTTGATCGGATCAAATGGCAGCTTTGCATACAGGCCGGGATTGATTGCATGGCCGTTGGCGATAAACAGCAATGTATAACCGTCAGGTACGGCCTTCGCGACAATTTCAGTACCGATCACGGCATTGGCGCCCGCGCGATTGTCGATCACGATTTGCTGATTCAGCGCCGCGCCCAGCTTCTGGCCGACGATGCGCGCGAGCAGATCGGCATTGCCGCCTGCTGCGAACGGCACGATCAGCCGTATGGGTTTTGTTGGATAGGACTCTGTCGTTTGGGCCTGGGCATGAACCGCGCCATGAACTCCCATGAGCCAAAACGCGAATAGCGCCCGCGGAAAGAAAGGCAACTGGCGGCACCGTATTGATTCAATCACGTGCGGTGAAAGAATTCTTAAGCGCCGGATTCAGGATTTCGCGGCATTCGCCGCGCCGCGGCCGGCGATGCGGCCGAACACCGACCCTGACACCAGCCCGGTGCCGCTCGGATAGTTGAAGTAGAACAGCCCGCCCACCATCTCGCCCGCGCAGTAGAGGCCGGGGATTTTGTGTAAGTGTACGTTGAGCACCTGGCCGGTCTCGCGGTCGATGCGCAGCCCCCCGAAGGTGAATGTAATGCCGCACGTCGTTGCGTAGGCGTCGAACGGCGGAGTGTCGAGCGGTTGCGCCCAGTTCGATTTCGGCGGTTCGATGCCGACCGTGCCCTTGCCGTCCTTCACGGTGTGGTCGAACGGCACGTCTTTGCGTACCGCGGAGTTGTATTCGCGCACGGTCTTGAGAAAGCCTTCGGGGTTCACGCCTTCGAGTTTGGGCGCGAGTTCCTCCAGCGTATTGGCGCTGACCTTGGTCATTAACTTAATGCGGTACTCGGAGCGCAGCAGTTTTGATACCTTGGAATCGAACACCTGCCACGCGAACTGGCCCGGCTGCTTCAGCACTTCGCCGCCGTATTTGGCGTAGGTGAAGGAATGAAAGTCCCAGCCTTCGTCGACAAAGCGCTTGCCCTCCGAGTTGATCAGGAGGCCGAAGATGTAGCTGTGCTTCTGGAACTGGTCGCCGATGTTAATGTCGCCGAATTCCGGCGCATAGCGGTCCCAGCCGGTGGCGTGGCAACCGGACCAGTTGCCGTAAGGCGCGGCGCCGATATCGAGCGCCATCCTGAGGCCGTCGCCGACGTTGAAGCGCGTGCCACGCACTTTGGCGAGTTCCCACCCCGGCCCGAGGTAGCGCGTGCGCCATTCGGGGTTGGCCTCGAAACCGCCGCACGCCAGCACCACCGATTTTGCGTGCAGCTCGACGGGCTTGCCTTTTTCCTGGGCGCGCACGCCGGATACGCGCTCGCCGTCGTAGATGAGCGAGGCCACGCGCGTGTCGTAGCGCACTTCGATGCCAGCTTTTTTTGCCGCCGCATCGAGATACTGGACCAGCCCTGCGCCGCCGCCCGAAACTTCGATCGGCATGCGGCCGAAGAATTTGCGCTTGCCGCCGACCATGCCTGATTGCCGCCCAAAATTGGGCACGAAGCGCGCGCCCTTCGAGCGCAGCCACGCCATCGTGTCGAGACTGTGCGTAACCAGTATCTCGGACAAGTCGGCGTCGGTGCGGTAGCTCGTCAGCCGGTAGAGATCGTCGAAGAACTCTTCCCTGGTGTTGGTGCCGAAATCGCTGTTCGCGATTTCCTCGTCGGTGAGTTCGGTCACGCGCTTCAGATCGTCGACCGATTCGTAGGCGAAGCGCATCACTCCGCCGGCGAAGCGGCTGTTGCCGCCGGATTCCTCTTCCGGCGCCGCTTCGAGCACCAGGACCCTGGCGCCATTTTCATGCGCGGAAAGAGCGGAGCACAGCGCGGCGTTGCCTTTGCCGACCACGATTACATCGTACGGGACAGTCATGTTGTTTATTGAGGGGAAACCATGAAGGGAGACCGAACTTTAGAGTGTGCATTCGCGTGCTGTCAAGGCGCGCCGGCATTCCACCCCTTACCCGTGACCCGAGCCCGTTAATCATCGCCATAAGACGTTCGACGCTTATGCGCCGGAAATCCGCGTTGCGGACGCGCGAGAAGTCTCCGGCATCAATTCCCGTGAGGCCCTGCGCTTTTCTCACGCTCAACTCACCCCGATCGAGCGCTTTGATGATTTCCGCAGCCAGGATCGCCTTCAACTGGCGAACGTCAGCGTCTGCTATGTTGAAGTCCCGATAGATGTTTCCGCTCCCGCGGATAAGTTCAAGCGGTTCCTTTTTCATCGCAA
>PLYS01000366.1 GCA_003153455.1 Betaproteobacteria bacterium
CACGTCCACTTCGCCGGTGCGATAGGTCTTAACGAGATGTTCGGCGCGGATTAATATCATCACTACTCCTTGTGGTCACTTGATGGAAACCACATTCATTTCAGCTCCAGAGCTTTTTTAACCGCATCTTTTGCGCTGCCACTGAATACGACCTGGCGCATGCCTTTGCCCTTCATGGTCTCGACAATTTGAGGTCCAAACCATCCGGCCACGAGAATTTTGATCCCCTTGCTCGCGAGAAAATCGAGCACGAGAGGTCCAGGGCTTCCTGCGTCCTTGTAAGGATTGTTCACCGCCTCGACGAAAGCACCCTGCGTGTCAAAGAAAAGAAAATACGGGCTCGGTCCAGGTTGGTTGCCCACCGCAGCCGAAACGGTATTGCCGTTCGCCGCCACCGCAATCGTCGCCGATTTGCCTTGTTGTGCAAGGGCCGGTACCAATGTCGCCAGTAATAGCACCGAAAGACATGCAAAAATTAATTTTTTCATCGAAGTTCTCCTTTCAATAATGAAGAGAAGCATGAGCTTCGCGCCGGTCAAACCACTATTAACTATGGCAGAAGTCGCCTTCGGCCTTCTTGACCGCAATCAAACTTGGTCCCAATAATGCGACGGTTGTGTGCTCTGCGCGGTTTCCACTGAGGTTCGAACATGATCAACGATAAGGGTTTAACGGTTCCCACTGATATGATCTCGATCATACGAACATCAATATTTTGCAATCTGTGGACTGGCGAGCGCTGATCGCTTCTCAACCTGCTTTAGCGGTCATTCCGTCTAAGTTGTGCGCGGTTGCCGAGCACATCGACATCGAGGCAGCTGAAACACTGTTTCGACTCGGAGATCGGCCCCAGGGCGTATTTTGTGTTGTGGTTGGTGGAGTCCGGCTGGTTCGTCGTGCTCAGAATGAGGCAGAGATTGTCTTGCTACACTCGCGAGGTAGATTTTTGCGGAAGCAACGCACCAGAAAACTGCAGGTAATCGTCAACGTCGGGGCAAGGTATAATGCGTCGTGTGATTGGTTTTTCCTTGTAGGTGCTCGATGTCTTCCGCACTTCGCGCTGTTGCGTTTGCTGCTGTGGCAATGAGCTCACTCGCATGTGTCTCCATGCGAGTAAGTGCAGCAGAGTCAGGCGTGAGCGGGACCGTGACTGTCTCGCCAGCCGGACCCGGCCCGCAACGCGCCGGTAGGTCGAGCACCAAACGGCTCTCCGGTGCGGAAGTACAGCTCCGCGATGCGGCCGGCACGATTGTCGCGCGTGCGAACGCCGACTCCAATGGAAAATTCCGTATTCTTGCCCCCGCCGGGCAATACGAGCTTCACATCGACACTCACCACGCTCTCTTTCCGCGCTGCCAAGGCCAGAGCGTGCAAGTAGCGGATGGAGAGGTAGCGCACTTCGACATAGCCTGCGATTCCGGCATGCGTTAAGTGTCTTGCGGCTCTTGGGGCGGAATACCACCTCGCCTTTGCGTTCGTCGGTGACCCATTCGGTCCTCTTCCCGTCCTGGGGAAGCGCACGAGATAGGCAATAGGAAGCCCATAGCCCGTTATATGACTCCTGAACTTAAGCAATCTATGGACTGGCGATCGCTGATCGCTTCTCAACCTGCTTTGGCGGTCATTCCGTCCAAGTTGTGCGCAGTTGCCGAGCACCGCGACATCGAGGCAGGTGAGACGCTGTTTCGACTCGGAGATCCACTGCAAGGCGTATTTTGTGTGGTCGCCGGAGAAGTCCGGCTGATTCGCCGCGCTCGAAATGGGGCGGAGATTATCCTGCAGCGCTCGCGGGGAGGCTTTTTTGCTGAAGCAAGCCTTGGCACAAAGGCGTATCACTGCGATGCGGTTGCTGCCGAAGCGGGCGCCGTGCTGCGTTTTCCCGCTCGAGATTTTCGTGCCGCGCTTGACGAGGATGTGAAATTTCGCGATGCGTGGATGACCCACCTCGCCCGCGAAGTGCGCAAGTTACGTGCCCAATGCGAGCGCCTGAGCCTCAAGAGCGCGGCGCAACGGATCGTCCACTACATCGATTCCGAAGGTACCGACGGAGTCGCGATCCTGACCGAGTCGCGCAAGGCGTGGGCGGCCGAATTGGGGCTGACGCATGAGGCCCTGTATCGAACATTGCGGCGGCTGCAAGCCGACGGCACGCTTCGTATCGATGCCAACCGGATCACCCTCGGCCAGCCACAGGGCTCGGTTCACCCGCGATAACAGCGGATCTCATGTGCCTGCTGTTTCTGGACCGGCCTGGCAGGCCGCCGAAACTGGAGCCGGTAAAGAAAGTAATTGTGCACGGTTGAGGTGCGCGTCGGGTCGTCACGATCAGCATGGTCAATATATGCCTCTTGACATATATATGCATAGGCGTATATTTAAACCCATGGATCATCAATCCGTTTTCGACGTCATCGGCGACGCAACGCGCCGCCGTATTCTTGCCCTGCTCGTTGCGGAGGGTGAATTGTGCGTGTGCGAATTGATGGCCGCGCTGGATGACATCCAGCCCAAGATATCGCGGCATCTTTCGGTGATCCGGGACGCAGGGCTGGCAAGCGTGCGCCGCGAGGGAACCTGGGTCTTCTACCGCATCGCCTCGCCCCTGCCCCGCTGGGTGCGGGATCTTCTCAACACGCTGCGCGCAGACGCAGTCCCCGATTTGACCGCGGATCGGGCTCGTCTCAAAAAAATGGCCGGTCGGCGGACGCGCTTTGCCGCGTAAGGATTGCTATGACTACCACTACGGTCATTGACGCCCTCCCCCGCCGCACGCCCTGGGGCTGGCTAGTGCTGGCGGTCATCCTGTGGATTGCGGCTTATGCGAACCTGACACCATTCGCTGACGCCGTCCTCGCGCTCACCGGGATCCCCCACCAAGGGCATCTGGGCGAAGCGCTGCATTTCTTTTTCTACGACATGCCAAAAGTATTGCTGCTGCTCACCGCCATCGTTTTCGTGATGGGCATCGTGCACACCTTCATCTCGCCCGAGCGTACCCGGGCTTTTCTGTCGGGACGGCGGCTGGGTGTCGGCAACGTGCTCGCGGCCACGCTGGGCATCGTCACGCCGTTCTGCTCGTGCTCGGCGGTGCCGCTCTTCATCGGCTTTCTCTCGGCGGGAGTGCCGCTGGGAGTTACCTTCTCGTTTCTCATCGCCGCGCCGATGGTGAACGAAGTCGCCCTTGCTCTTCTGTTCGGAATGTTCGGCTGGAAAATAGCCGGCCTCTACCTCGTCATGGGACTCACCGTCGCGATCGTTGCCGGACTCATCATCGGCAAGCTGGGAATGGAACGTCATCTGGAGGACTGGGTCCGTGCTATCCATACGAGCAATGCTGCCGAGTTCTCGGTACAACGTCCTTCCTGGGCCGAACGCATCGATGCCGGCGTCAGCCATGTCGGGGAAATCGTCGGCAAGGTGTGGCCCTACATTCTCGCCGGGATTGCGCTTGGCGCGGGTATTCACGGTTATGTCCCCGAAGACTTCATGGCCGGCATCATGGGCAAGGACGCCCCTTGGTGGTCGGTGCCCGCCGCAGTCGTGATCGGAGTACCGATGTATGCCAATGCGGCCGGCATCATTCCGGTCGTGGAAGCCCTCATTGGCAAGGGCGCAGCACTGGGAACGGTGCTCGCGTTCATGATGAGCGTGATCGCGCTGTCGCTTCCTGAAATGATCATCCTGCGCAAGGTGCTGAAGCTGCCGCTGATCGCCACGTTCACAGGGGTGGTGGCCTTGGGCATTCTGGTCGTGGGCTACGTTTTCAACGCCGTTCTTTAATCGACACAAGGAGTCAGCCATGAAAGAAATCAAGGTGCTTGGCACCGGTTGCGCGAACTGCCGCAACACCATCGCGCTGATCGAGCAGGTCGCGCAGGCGAAGGGCGTTGCCGTCGCCCTGCAGAAAGTCGAGGAACTGCGCGAGATCATGGGCTACGGCGTGATGTCCACGCCGGGCGTGGTAATTGACGGCAAGGTCGTGCATGCAGGTGGCGTGCCCAGCCGCGACAAGATCGAACAGTGGCTGGCCGTCGGGCAAACCTGAACGGCATCTGCCAGAATAAAAGAGAAATTTCCATCACGTTCGATCAAGCCAGGGAAGTTCGCCCGACCACCGCGGTGCTCATGTTGCTTTCAAAATGAGGACATGACTTCCGTGAACCGCGCCGCTGCCTCGTCGCGCTTGAACACTGTCGAAAGCCTGAACAAGGGATGCTTTTGCCGCACCTTGAATGCAGACCTCTTGCGCGAGCAACTGGAAAGCGATGCCAGCCTGGCCGGCCTTGCGCAAAGCATCGCGCAGACGCGACTGCACCTGTTCTCCTCGACGGTCGTCTTTGTTTCGCCCGCGATGGCGCGCACCATCGCGGCCACGGTGGCGGCCATCGAGCGCGTCATTGCACTGCCTCCATACCAGGCAGCGGCTTTGTCGCGAGCTCCGGCCATCGCGCAATACGCGTTCGGCCCGGCGGGTGCGTTCATGGGCTACGACTTTCACCTAGGCGCGCAAGGGCCTCGGCTGATCGAGATCAACACCAATGCCGGCGGCGCCTTGCTGAACGCGGCACTGGCGCGCGCCCAGCACGCGTGTTGCGAAGCGATGAATTGGGCGTTCACGCCGAATGCCGAACTGCACACGCTGGAGCAGGCGTTCTTCGACATGTTTGTCGCAGAGTGGCGGCGTCAGCGCGGCAATGCCCCCATGGGCTCACTCGCGATCGTGGACGACGAGCCTGCAGCGCAGTATCTGGCGCCGGAATTCGAGTTGCTCCAGCAGTTGTTCCGGCGCCATGGGGTTGCCGCCAGCATCGCCGACCCGAAAGAACTCGAGTGGCGCGACGGCAAGCTCTGGCACCAAGGCGCAGCGGTGGGCATGGTCTACAACCGGCTGACCGACTTCTATCTTTCAGAACCCGGCCATCGGGCGTTGCGCGACGCCTACGAGGCCGGAGCGGTCGTGCTGACGCCGCACCCGCGCGCCCATGCGCTGCATGCCGACAAGCGCAACCTCGTCTCCCTGAGCGACGATGAATTGCTGGCCGCATGGGGTGTGTCCGAGGCTGATCGCGACCTCCTCAAGGCAGCAGTTCCGCAGACCCGGATGGTGACGGCCGAACGCGCCGGCGAACTCTGGACGCAGCGCCGCCGGCTTTTCTTCAAGCCGGTGGCCGGTTACGGCGCCAAGGCCGCCTACCGCGGGGACAAACTCACGCGCCGGGTTTGGGAAGATATCCAGGCCGGGGACTTCGTGGCGCAGGCGCTGGTGCCGCCGGGCGAACGCTTGATCGAGGTCGATGGCGTTCAGGCGGATCTGAAGTTCGATGTGCGCGCCTACACCTACGACGGAAAGGTTCAGCTCCTCGCCGCACGCATGTATGCCGGCCAGACCACCAATTTCCGCACCCCGGGTGGCGGTTTTGCGCCAGTCGTTGTGGTGCCGTAGGCCGATGAGAGCGCTGTGCCGTGGCCATCCGATCGATTGGCGCATGATTTTTGTCAAGAAGCTGGAAGATAGAGATTGCATGGATGAAACAATCCGATAATAACCATGACCACCGCCCGCAGGCCGCAGGTCGCATGCTCTGGTTTGCGATGGGGCTCACCTTGGCTTATGCCGGAGTCGAAGCCGCAATAGGTTGGTGGGCGGGCTCCCTTGCGCTGGTCGCCGATGCCGGACATATGGTCAACGACGCAGGAGCGCTGGCGCTCGCTGCAGCAGCGGCGTGGGTCGCCAAACTTCCACCATCGCGGCTGCATTCCTACGGATTTGGGCGGGCTGAATTCGTGGCCGCCCTCGTTAACAGCCTCGGCCTGCTGGTACTCGTGGCGTGGCTTGCGGTGTCTGCAGTGCAACGTCTGCAAGACCCGCAGCCTGTCATGGGCGAGGCGGTTTCGGTCACCGCCGCCGTGGGGCTACTGATCAACATCCTGGTCGCCTGGCTGCTGAGTCGAGGGGAAAGAAATCTCAACACGCGCGCAGCGCTGCTGCACGTCGCCGGCGATCTCTTGGGGTCCGTTGCGGCACTGATTGCAGGGGTGGTGATCACCTTCACCGGTTGGATGCCGATCGACCCGCTACTCTCCCTCCTCATCGCCGCGCTGATCGTGACCTCCAGCCTGCGCCTGCTGCGCGAGGCCCTGCACGGCCTGATGGAAGGCGTGCCACTGCATCTGTCGCTGGAGGAGATTGGGCGAGCAATGGCGGCAGTGCAAGGGGTGACATCGGTGCATGACCTGCACATCTGGTCACTGTCGGCCGAACGCATTGCACTTTCTGCGCACGTGGTGCTGAAAGAAATTGCGCAGTGGCAAACGGTGCTCGCCAGTCTGCAAGCCATGCTTCGCGAACGCTTCGGCATCGAGCACGTCACGCTGCAGCCCGAACCCGCCGAGCATGTCCTTCAGTCGTTGCCACGAAGCAACGGGCCCGTCGCAAACCGGCGAAATTCTGCCTGAACCGACCAAACCAAGCGCATCCACGGAAACGCCCCTCAATCGCGAGGCAGTCAAACCCGTGTGCAGGTGCGCTCTTCGATGCAGCGCGGCAACATGATGGTACTCGCACGCTGCGTGAATGTGGCGCGGTTGATTCAAATCAAGACGCGAGGGGGGTACTGGGAGGATACTTTTCCCGGGTTAATCGTGAGCCAAGGAGAAATCTAGCCATATTGGAACCAACTCTGACCGTGAAGGAACTATTTTTGGTAATCACGGCCGCTGGAAACTCGCGCGATCTGCAAGAGCGTAGCGACCTCGATGCATTCTGAAAGGTACTCCGGTGGCTGACATTCTGCACGTCGTATGCCCGCATTGCGACACGACAAATCGTGTGGCGCGCGGTCGCCTGGTGGACGACGCGAAATGCGGAAAGTGCAAGCAAGCGCTATTTCCCGGACGCCCTGTTGAGCTTACGCAGGCAAACTTTGATCGCCATATTATTGCAAATGATATCCCGGTAGTCGTCGACTTTTGGGCCCCTTGGTGTGGGCCATGCAAGATGATGGCGCCTGCATATGAGCAGGCGGCCGCACGTCTCGAACCCCGAGTGCGTCTTGCCAAACTCAATACCGAGGCTGAACCCCAGATCGCCTCGCGGTTTGGCATTCGTGGAATCCCGACGCTAATCGCATTCAAAAGCGGACGGGAAATCGCGCGACAGTCGGGCGCCCTTGACTTACCGGGCTTGCTTAGTTGGGTTGAGTCGCACGTCTAATTACCACCCAATACCGAGCACCAAGAAGGAGATTACATTGGAGGAACTGGCGGCGGCACTACGGGATTTGCACCGCGCCCTGGTTGAACGCGTGCGCCGCGATTACGAACATGAACACCACGGTCTCCTGAGTCCCGGCGAGTTTTTGCACCTTTTGATAAGTGATCCCCGGTTTGCATGGATCCGCCCCTTATCCGAGCTCATGGTCGATTTCGATGTCTTCTTGAAGGCCGATCCATCCCCAACCGAGGACGAGGCTGCAGCAGTGCGTACCGAGGTCGAGCGGTTCATTGCGCCTGAACCGGGCGAAGCCTCAGAAAGCTTTGCCACATTTGCCCGGCAATATTGGCCATATATCAGTGACGATCCGCAAATTGCCATGGCGCATGCAAGAGTCAAACAAGCTGTTGAGGGCCTGCCCGAAGCAGCTTCAGTCAATGAGGCGGAGGTATTACACGAGAGTCACCGCTGGGCCGAGTTACGGCGCCATCGGCGGTAAGGCTTTTCAGATGACGCGATCCGAAACGTGGACGCTTTTCGCGTGAGCTGGCGCGGGGCAGACAAGGATCGTGTGGCACCGTCAACCGGAAGAGGAGTAAACCATCATGAACAACTATCCTGAGCAATTTGACCATCTGCAGCGACTCGTGGCCAAGCTGATGATGGAGGAGCCGGGAACGCTGGGCGGCTTTCGCCATCTGCACAAGGAAAGCCAGGCTGAAGGCGCGCTGCCAACGAAGACCAAGGAGCTGATGGCGCTCGCGATATCCATTGCGGTGACCCATTTTTTATGTTTTAATGATTCAACTATATTTGAATTATTAAAGTATGCGAAAGACCAGCGCGGTAACCCTCTTCGAGTCGCTCGCCTCGGGTGTCCGGCTCGACATTTACCGGTTGCTCGTTCGAAAAGGCCTGGAGGGTATGGTGGCCGGCGATATCGCCGCCGCCTTGGATCTGCCGCCGACCAATCTGTCGTTCCATCTCAAGGCCATGACACAGGCCGGCCTGCTCACCGTCGAGCAGGAAGGACGCTATCAGCGTTACCGGGCCAATCTCCCGCTAATGTTGGACCTGATCACCTACCTGACTGCGGAATGCTGCGCCGGCCATCCCGACCAGTGCGCGGTCCCTGGCCGAGTGAAAGCCGCCGTGTCCCGGAGAAGTTCGACCGCAAAGAGGGGCTGAACGATGAATGTGCTGTTTCTGTGTACCGGCAACTCCTGTCGCTCGATACTGGCCGAAGCCACTTTCAATCATCTCGCGCCTGCCGGCTGGAAAGCCATGAGCGCCGGCAGTCAGCCTACTGGCGAGGTGCATCCGCGCTCGCTCGCCTTGCTTGCACGCGAGGGCATTGCGACCGCGGGTCTGCACAGCAAGTCCTGGGACAAGCTGCCGATCACGCCGGATATCGTCATCACGGTCTGCTCCAGCGCTGCGGGCGAGACGTGCCCTGCCTACCTGGGACGGGTGTTACGCACGCATTGGGATGTAAAAGATCCGGCACAGGTGTCTGGCACGGATGCACAAATTGATTCCGCTTTCGAGAAGGCTTACCGCATTCTGCGCATCCGCATCGAAGCTTTTCTCTCGCTGCCGCTAGTTGAAATTCAGAACGACCGTTTGCGCCTGAAGAGCGAACTGGATCGCATCGGCATGCTTACACTTCAATCTTGATGGAGAACACAATGAAAACAATTCAGGTATTTGACCCCGCCCTGTGCTGCAGCACGGGCGTGTGCGGCGTCGATGTGGATCAGCAGTTGGTGCGCTTCGCCGCCGATGTCGACTGGGCGAAGCAGAACGGCGCAAAGATCGAGCGCTTCAACCTCGCACAGCAGCCATCGGCTTTTGCCGAGCGTGCAGTCGTGAAGAGTTATCTGGAGCGCTCGGGCCAGGAAGGCTTGCCTCTGACTCTGGTGGATGGCGAGATCGCGCTGACGGGTCGCTACCCCAACCGCAAAGAGTTGGCTCGCTGGGCCGGAATTGAGCAGCGCGCNNGGGTTCTGCTCGTCAGCACCGATCCCGCATCCAATGTCGGGCAGGTGTTTGGCATCGTGGTCGGCAACCGCATCACACCGCTTGACGATGTTCCGGGGTTGTCCGCGTTGGAGATCGATCCACAGGCGGCTGCCCAGGCATACCGCGATCGGATCGTCGGCCCGGTGCGCGGCGTATTGCCCGACGATGTGGTGAAGGGCATCGAGGAGCAATTGTCAGGAGCATGCACCACCGAAATCGCGGCCTTCGACGAATTCACCGCACTGCTGACCGATGCCTCATTGGTGGCCGATTATGATCACATCGTGTTCGACACTGCGCCTACTGGCCACACGATACGCCTGCTGCAGTTGCCGGGGGCGTGGAGCGGTTTTCTCGAAGCGGGCAAGGGCGATGCGTCATGTCTCGGCCCGCTGGCCGGGCTCGAGAAGCAGCGGGCGCAGTACAAGGCGGCAGTTGATGCTCTGGCCGACGCGCGGCGCACCCGTCTGATTCTGGTGGCCCGAGCGCAGCAGGCGACATTGCGCGAAGCAGCGCGCACGCAGGAGGAGATCTCTGCCATCGGACTGACTCAGCAATATCTCGTCATCAATGGAATTTTTCCACCGGACGAAACGGATCACGATCCGCTTGCCACCGCGATTTTACGCCGCGAGCAGGCAGCGCTCGCCGCAATTCCCGAAGCACTCGCGATCCTGCCTCGCGACGACGTTGCGCTCAAGCCTTTCGATCTGATCGGATTGGCAGCACTGCGGCGGCTACTCGTCGATTCAGAAAAGTCACACGCTATTTCCACGGCCGGTTCGCAGGCGGCGCTCAATGCGCCCACGCTTGGCACGCTTATCGACAGCATCGCAGTGGATGGCCGTGGCCTGGTGATGCTCATGGGCAAAGGCGGCGTCGGCAAGACTACCCTCGCTGCCGCTCTCGCGGTTGCGCTCGCTCATCGCGGATTCCCGGTGCATCTCACCACTTCCGATCCTGCCGCCCATCTGTCCGAGACGCTCGTCGACGCGCTCGACAATCTGACCGTGAGCCGCATCGATCCCCACGTCGAGACCGAGCGCTACCGCCGCCATGTGCTGGAGACCAAGGGCGCACCGCTTGACGCCCAGGGACGCGCCCTGCTCGAAGAAGATCTGCGCTCGCCCTGCACCGAGGAAATCGCCGTATTCCAGGCTTTCTCGCGCATCATTGCCGAGGCAGGCAAGAAGTTCGTGGTGATGGACACCGCGCCCACCGGGCACACCCTGCTCCTGCTCGATGCAACGGGCGCCTACCATCGGGAGATTACTCGGCAGTTGGTAGCGACTGAACTACACTTTCGAACCCCGATGATGCAGTTGCAGGATCCCACGCGAACCAAGGTGCTCATCGTCACGTTGGCAGAAAGGACTCCGGTCCTCGAGGCAGCGAGTTTGCAGGATGACTTGCGCCGCGCCGGCATCGAGCCGTGGGCATGGATCATCAACAACAGCGTTGCGGCGACTTCCACAACCTCGCAGCTCCTGCGCCAGCGCGCATACAACGAGTTGCCGCACATCGATGACATTGCGTCCCATCACGCCAAACGCTACGTTGTCGTCCCATTGTTGAGAGAAGAGCCGGTCGGCGTTGATCGTTTGCTGGACCTGGCTGCGGGACACCACCGCGTCACCGAAGAAGCCTGACATGGCCGAAAAGATCTACAACGTCCTTTTCATCTGCACCGGCAATTCGGCACGCAGCATCATGGCCGAAGTCATCATGAACCATCTCGGCCGCGACCGCTTCAAGGCGTATAGCGCGGGCAGCCATCCGCGCGGCGAGGTGCATCCGATCACGCTCGAAGTCCTCACCAGTCAGCATTACGACGTGGGCGGCCTGCGCAGCAAGAGCTGGACGGAGTTCGCAACCCTCGATGCGCCGCCGATGGACTTCATTTTCACCGTCTGCGATCAGGCAGCCGGAGAAGCCTGCCCAGCCTGGCCGGGTCAGCCGATGACTGCACACTGGGGCTTCGCCGATCCGGCTGCCGTCGTTGGCAAACGGGAGCACCAGTTCAAGGCTTTTACCAAAGCACAGTTCCAGATCGCCAACCGCATCCGGCTGTTCCTCGGCCTGCCCATCGAAAAGATCGACCGCATGTCGCTGCAAACCAAGCTGCGCGAGTTGGGCCAGCAGGGCATCGAATAACCCGGAGGCCACTGCTTTGTCTGCTCAATGTGAAGTCACGATCAAACAAGCCGCTGGCGTGCCGATGAGTTTTTTCGAGCGCTATCTATGAGTGCCATAACAAGAAAGCTCTCGTTTCTCGATAGGTATTTGACCGTCTGGATCTTCGCGGCCATGGCCCTGGGAGTCGGCCTCGGTTTTTTCGTGCCGGGCATCGAAGGCTTTATCAACAGCTTCCAGGTCGGAACAACCAACATTCCTATTGCGGCCGGCCTGATG
>PLYS01000251.1 GCA_003153455.1 Betaproteobacteria bacterium
ACGCAATGCGTCGTTGGCGAGCATCCATAGCGCGACAAAGAGCAGAATGAAGCCGAGAAAAACCGGCTGCCCGATAAAATAACTGATGCGTTCGAGGATCCGTTGCGAGCGGCTGATCTTCTGCTCTTCACGCGTGTAGAACTCCAGAACGGCCTCGATATTCTGGCTGATCTGGTCGCGATCGGATTCGAATGGCGTGTCCCGGGGATCCGGAGGCGACGCTGGCGGAACGGCAGGATTGGATCTCATCAGGGCATGTTACATGATCCGGCAGGCCCCCGAGCCGGGAAAATCCGGGCACCATTGACCGGCTTGTGTGCCCCAGCGCACAGACGTCCGTCGGAAAGACCGTGATTATTCACACTCGCCTCGGGAGAGGCGCGGTTTTTTTCCGACGGTGCGTAAACGAATCGGGTCAAGTCTTGTAATCATATATTTCTGCTGAGGTCACATACGGCTAACGAAACAATTGAAAATAATGAAGTAAGTTGCCGCAAAGGCTTCCGCCTTACCTGCACCGCCGTCAAGCAGCGGGTTGCACTGCAACCTGCGTGAGAGCGTGAGAACAGGAGGGCGCAAGATGGACGTCTTAACCCACAAATTCCGATGGCACAGCCGGCCAGCCCGTGAGGGCGGGAGTGGGAAAAGCAGGATTGAGGAGCCAGGATTCTGGACCCCGGTGCGGATCGCGCGCGATGAATTCGCCCGAGAGCGGTTTGGACTGATTAGTCCAGCTTCGCCCCGGCGGCCTTGACGACCGGTCCCCACTTGGCGAACTCGGCGCGAATAAAATTGCCGAATTCCTCCGGCGTACCGCCGGCCGCATCGATGCCCGCACCCGCCATGTGGTCCTTCACTTCCTGCGTGGCGAGGATGCGGTTCGATTCGGCGTTGAGCATCGCGATGATTTTCTTCGGTGTGCCGGCCGGCGCCATCAGCCCGTACCAGACCGACCCGGCGACGCGGGGATAGCCGAGTTCCGCCATGGTTCCTCGCTTGGTGTTCCCGACGAGCGAGTGCCGTTCCAACGCTCTCCAGCCAGGCGCATGGACCGACGCCCAGTGCCGCGGGTGGCTGACGTCAATCGGCGCGACATATTGGAACGGCACGACTAACGGTCGCTGCCGCCGGAAACGCTCGTCGCCTCGCAGGTAGCGCGACCGCCCCGAGGAAACAGTAGCATGATCTGGCTCACCCCCGTGAGCCTGGCGTAAAGGATGAGGGCGGAGGGATGCAAGATCAGTTCGCCGTGGGGTCATGCAAAGCATGCGGAAATGTCTTATAGTTCACGTTTCAAAGGAGAAAAATATCATGGCTGATGAGATCAAGACGACTTCCACGGGATTGAATCAGAACGTTGCGGGATTGCTTTGCTATCTGGTTGGCTGGGTTACCGGGCTGATTTTTTTCCTGCTCGAGAAGGAGAACAAATTTGTCCGATTCCACGCGATGCAGTCGATGATCACCTTCGGCGGGCTGACCATACTGTTCATGGTCATCGCGTACATCCCCTTTATAGGGTGGATGCTGCTCCCCTTTCTGGGCCTCTTGCAGCTGGTGCTGTGGATACTCCTGATGGTCAAAGCCTATCAGGGCGAACAATTCAAGCTGCCGGTCATCGGCGATCTGGCGGAGAAAAATATCTGAACGAACAGCTGCTCGCCGAATCAGCCTTCGAACTGCGCCGCCGGATCGGCTCAAAGGAAGTTTCGCCGGTCGAACTGCTCGAGGCTTGCATCGCGCGCATCGAGCGCATCAATCCCGCGGTCAACGCCGTCACTGCAACCTGCTACGACCGCGCCCGCGAGGAAGCCAGGGCCGCAACTATTACCACTGGTTGGCGCTCACTTACGTCGTCACGCTCACGACCAACCCAGCCATTGCGCTGCCCTGCGGCGTCGATCACAAGGGCATGCCGTTCGGCCTGCAGGTCATCAGCCGGTTCCGCGGCGACCGTGCGCTGCTCAGCGCCGCGCACGCGATGGAGCCGGCGTTTGCCGCCATTGCCGCGCTGCGGCGTCCCGTGCCCGACCTCGGCAAGCTCACGCGGCCGGTGCCGGCGCTGAAATCAATCGTGACGCATCCGCCCAAGAGAGGCACCGCCATGGCGGCGAACGCCGTCGTGATTTGAGCGCAGGAGTTTGTCGGGGCTAAGTCCGACAAACTCCTGGCGTAACGACAATGGCAGCGCGCCGATTTCGATTGCCCGCACGGGCCGCCCCCGCTAGGATACGCACATAACAAAACCAAGAGCCTCGCCACAGAGACCCAGGCAGGCTTAGAGGATCTCCGGGGAATTCCAGGCGGCGCAATGAGCATCTCACGCGCCGCCGCAGGTATCGAACCAGATTTAGGAGGAGCAAATGGAAAACAAAGGATTTGACCGGCGTAACTTTCTGAAGAGCGCCGTCGCCGGCGGCGCAGCCGCTGTTACCGTCAGCCTGCCGCAAAGCGCGACCGCGCAAGCGCAGAAGCCGGCTGCCGCACCGAGCGGTGCGGGCTACACGTTTTTCAATCCGGATGAGGCGGCTTTCGTCGAGGCGCTGGTCGATCACATGATTCCCGCGGACGAACTGACGGGCAAAGGCACCGACCTCGGCATCAACATTTTCATCGATCGCGCGCTCGCCGGCAGCTGGGGCAAGGGCGACCGCCTGTACATGCAGGGCCCGTGGAAGCAGGGCACGCCGGGCCAGGGTTACCAGCTTCCGTTGACACCCGCCGAGCTGTATCGCGCCGGCATCGAGGCCGCCAATCGCTATAGCGTCAAGACTTACGGCAAGCTCTTCGACCAGATCATCGAGGCGCAGCGTCAGGAAATGCTGGCGGGCCTGTTCGCAGGTAAGGTCGAATTCGAGAACGGCCCGCCGGCGCGCGTGTTCTTCACCACCGTCTACCAGAACGTGATGGAAGGCATGTTCGCCGACCCGATCTACGGCGGCAACAAAAACAAGGCAGGCTGGAAGATGATCGGCTTTCCCGGCGTGATCCAGGTGCATCAGCAGAACATCGTCAACTTCAAGAACAAGAAATTCACCGTCGAGCCGATCGGCATCGCGGACATGAGCTGAGAGGACATCGATCATGGCGAAAAAATTACCGGAAGTGGATGTGGTGCTAGTGGGACTGGGCTGGACCGGCGGGATCCTGGCAAAGGAATTGACCGAAACGGGCATCAAGGTTGTCGCGCTCGAGCGCGGCGCGATGCGTTCGCCGGGCCAGGATTTTTCGGTACCGCTGATCCGCGACGAACTGCGGTTCTCGTCGCGCAACGACATGACGCAGAACACCAACAAGGACACGCTGACGATACGCAACAAGCCGTCGGAAGAGGCGCTGCCGATGCGCCGGCTCGGATCGTTCCTGCCCGGCGAAGGCGTCGGCGGCGCGGGCGTGCACTGGAACGGCCACACCTGGCGCTGGAACGACATGGAGTTCAAGGTTCGCAGCCTCTACGAAGAACGCTACGGCAAGAACTACATTCCGGCGGACATGACGATTCAGGACTGGGGCATTACCTACGCGGAGCTCGAGCCGTACTACGAGCGGTTCGAATACACCGCCGGCATCTCGGGCAAGGCCGGCAACCTGCGCGGCGCGATCCAGCCCGGCGGCAATCCGTTCGAAGGCCCGCGCGCGCGCGAGTATCCGCTGCCGCCGCTCAACCAGAGCCTCGCGTGCGATATGTTCACCGAAGCGGCGAAGAACGCCGGCTATCATCCGTTCCCGCGGCCAACCGCGAACGCTTCGCGCGCCTACACCAATCCCGACGGCGCCAAGATCGGCGCGTGCCAGTACTGCGGCTTTTGCGAGCGCTTCGGCTGCGAGGCCAACGCCAAGGGCAGCCCGCTGACGACGGTGATCCCGATCGCGATGCGCAATCCGAATTTCGAATTGCGCGCGCACGCGTGGGTGACGAAAGTGCTGAAGGATTCCAGCGGCAAGCGCGTGACCGGCGTTACCTACACCAACGTGCTGAACGGCGAGGAGTACGAGCAGCCCGCCGGGTTGGTGGTGCTGTGCGCCTACGCGATCAACAACGTGCACCTGCTGCTGCTGTCGGGCATCGGCAAACCGTACGATCCGGTCGCGCAGACCGGCGTCATCGGCAAGAACTACTGCTACCAGACCGGCGCGGGCGCGACGCTGTTTTTCGACGGCAAGTATTTCAATCCGTTCATGTCCACCGGCGGCCTCAACGTGGTGATCGACGATTACAACACCAACTGGGAGTTCGACCGCGGCCCGCACGGCTACGTCGGCGGCTCGAACATCAGCGGCGGCATGACGCACGGCCGTCCCATCACCTTCCGTCCGGCGCCCGGCGGCACGCCGCCGTGGGGCAAGGCGTGGAAATCCGCGACCGCGAAGTGGTACAACAGCGCGATGACCATCGGATCGAGCGGCAGCGTGATGGCCAACCGCTATAACTATTACGATCTCGACCCGACGTATCGCAACGCGTTCGGTCTGCCGCTGATGCGGATGACTTTCGATTACAAGGAAAACGAGCACAAGATGTCGCGGCACGCGGCGCAGCTCATCAACGATCTCGCCAAGTCGATGAATCCGACCTCGATGAACCCGGCGTCGGCGCGCACCACTCCATGGTCGGTGGTGCCGTACCAGAGCACGCACAACACCGGCGGCGCGATCATGGGCACCAACCCGGGCAACAGCGCGGTCAACAAGTACCTGCAGAGCTGGGATTGCCACAACCTGTTCGTCATGGGCGCCTGCGTGTTCCCGCACAATTCAGCATACAACCCGACCGGGCCGGTCGGCGCGCTCGCATACCGGGCGGCCGACACGCTCAAGAACAGCTATCTGAAGAATCCCGGCCCGCTGGTCTCGGCATGAGTGGCCTGCTGACAGGCGCAACCTGGTTCAACGATGGCTTACCATCTGAAAATAGATAGGATAGAACGATGTCCCAGCCCAATGTGCACCATCGTTGCGCCAGCGTGGATGCCCAGATATCCCCACATGACGGGACCCCAGAACTCGTGGAAATCTTTGACCGAATGAATGGCCGCGCTCATGACGCCGTTCTCGGCGATCCCGAAGAAGAGCACGGCGCCGCTTGCAGCGAGAATGCTTCCCGCAACGAAGCCGAGACCTTCAATCGCGCCCGAAAAACTGTCCATCTGCTCAGGGTCTGCCACCTTAAGTTCGAGGAGTTCGCGAATGTCGCTCAATACCACATGCGTGCGCGCTTTGGAAAACCACGGAAAGAAGTGTCCGATGCCTTTGTACGCATGGCCGGTCACGAAGACAATCCAATGCAGGAAAAGCACGACGAGAACAGCCATACCGACCATTTTATGTGCCTCGTAGCCGAACGATTGCAGAGGTGTGAACACCCGTCCGGGCCTCGGTGTTTTCATCACGAGGCTTAACAAAAGCTCGAGCGAAATCCCAATGGCAATGAGCGCATGCAGTATCCGTGTGGGCCGGCCATATTTCATACGTTGTCCTTCGAAGGCTTCCATCCACACAGGAGCTTACTGTACAGACCGCTCCGAGGTATTGATACAGATCAGGCGGATGCCATCACAAACAAGAAAGCCCGCCAGCGCTATGGCGAGCTGTCCTTGGCGTATTCGACTGACAAGAAAAGCCTCAACGCAAGGCGCGCCAGAGACGCAAAGGAATGCCGTTACTCGACCTGCGCGCCGGAATCCTTGACCACCCTGGCCCAGCGCTGTGCTTCGCGCTTGATGAATTCTGCAAACTCCTCGGGCGTGCTGGTAAGCGGCTCGGCGCCCATGCCCTCCAGGTGCTGACGCACGTCGGGCGCGTTGACGATCTTGACGAATTCGGCGTTGAGATAGCGAATGATGTTCTGCGGCGTGCCTGCCGGCGCGAGTGTGCCGTACCAGGTCTGCACGTCGAACCACGGCATGCCGGACTCGGCGGCGGTCGGCACTTCGGGCATCGCCGCGGCGCGCTTCGGCCCAAGCACGGCCAGCGCGCGCAGCTTGCCCGCCTGCACGTGCGGCTTGGAGTTTGCAACGCCTACGCGAGTGGCCACGCTATTTCGGCGGGATGATCGGCAGCAGCACGTAGGCCTGGCGATCCGGTCCCATATGCAGCGTCACGTCGCCGCCGAACACTTCGGCGGGCCGGTCGCGCGGGTCGTTGTGACGGAAGGGGCCTACGCCAGTGAACTCTGCATTCAGATTGCCGAGGCCCTTGACCGTGCCGCCGGGCCATTCGTAGTCGCGTCCACGCACAGTGAGGCCAACTCGATAGCCCGCGGGCACCACGACACAGGTCGGCCACACTTCGATGTCGAGTTCGTAGATCTCATTCGGCGTGAGTTTCTGAATTTCGTCATGGGTGTGATAGGGCCGGTAGGGCAGTGATAGCGCCTTATCCAGCTTGCGATGGGAGGCGCGGAGCCAGCCTTGCGCAATCGGCGTGTGCGGGTCGAGCGCCCCCATGAAAGTGACCTCCTTCAAGTCCGGCGTGAACGCGCGCACCACCAGAAACAGGTCGGCATCCTCGGTGGCCGACGAGACCCACAGCTTGGCCCCGATCGGGCCCGTGATTTCGGTATCCTTCTCGAGCGGCGGCGTGAGAAACGTTACGCCATCCGAAAGGCCGCCGTAAGTGACACGGTCCGCTTTCTTCTGCGCCTCGGTCGTAAGCGTATGGCCCTCAGGGTGCAAATGAAACTTAGTCCATCGCGTCCGCCTGAGGGGCCATTCGTCCTCATGGCGCTCGACGAACTTCTCTCCCGGATGGCGCACCAGCAAAGTCACCTTGGGTTGCTTCGACCACCCGGTGTCCTCGCCCTTCAGGAAATGGCCGAAGAAGCGCTTCTGAATCCTGATGCCATAGTCCGTATAGAACTCAGTCCAGTGTTCGATGCCGTGCACCTCGAGCCACTTCTGCTTGGAGGCAGCGCGCACGAAGCCTTCGAAGTTGCCACGCGGATGCAGGCCCTGCCCGCCCCAGTTCGCCGATGAAAGGAATGGCGTCTTCACTTTCGACCAGTCAGGCATGCGCGAGATCCAGTAATCGTCGCTTGCCAGCGGGCTGGCAAAACAGTCGACTGCGAAGTCACGCCGGGCAGCGCCGAGTTCTTCCTCGCTCAGGGTCCCGGGTCCGGATACCCAGTCGCCGTTCATGCGGCTGCGATAGCCGTTCTTGCCCTTGCCATGCTGCACCTTGGTGACCTGCCCCGGAAACCAGGTATCGGCGAACGTGCAGTAGATGCCGCCGTGATGGCTGAGATCACGGTAATAATCTGCCGCGCCCTCCCAGATGCAGATCGCCGCCAGATGCGGCGGTTGGAGCGCCGCAACCTGCCACTGGTTCATGGCGTAATAGGAAATGCCGTTGAGTCCAATCTTTCCGTTCGACCAGGGCTGCTCCGCCGCCCACTCCACGCAATGATAGAAATCCTGAGCCTCACGCAGCGACCACAGATCGAGCAGCCCGGGCGAGCGGCCGGCGCCGCGCGAGTCGACGCGCACGACCGCGTATCCGTCCGATACCCACTTCTCCGGATCGGCCACTTCCCAGTTCTGGTACTTGTTGGTGGAACCGGTGGGCACGTCCGGATGCTCCTCGCACATGCGGCGCCACTGCTCGATATACAGGTCCTCGAAATGCAGCCACTTGCCGTAGGGGCCGTAGGTCAGGATGACGGGATACTTGCCGTCCGCGACCGGCCGGTAGACGTCGGCCCGCAAGACCAGGCCGTCTTCCATCTTAACCGGCACATCCCAATCGATTCGCATGCCGTCGCGAACCCCGCTGACCTCACGATAATCCATGCTGTTGCGCCTTCCAAGTAGTCTGGTTCATTAATTCGGCAACGTTTTATTTATTACTACCCAATCCTGAATCTTTTTAGCTCACCTTGACCGGGTTGCCCGTCTTTGCCGACTTCACGATCGCCTCGAAGACAGCCACGCCGTGAATGATCTGCTCAGTGGGAATCGGGAACGGCGCATCGCCGCGAATTGCCGCCGCGAACGCCTCCAACCCCGCTTTCACTGGATTGACCCCCTTATGGTCGATGATCTCCGGCTGCGCGGGCGGGGGATGCCCCGGCTTGTCGGGCGCCGGACTGAAGCGAAACACATCCAGATTCCTGTCGGTCTCGGCGAGACCGCGCGTGCCGTAGACCGCGACGCGATAATTAGCGGCGGTCGCAAGCGAGCAGTTGAAACTCGATGTCACGCCGTTCTTGTGTATGAGCGTGACGGTAGTCGTGTCGTCAACTAGCGGGGCCGCCCGCCGCGTGTTGACGCAATAGACCTGCGCGATCTCGCCGCAAAGATCGATGAATCCATCGACGAGATGGACGCCTATCCCCGTCATTGCACCGACCGGGGTCTCATCCGGGTTGGTGCGCCACGACTCCTTCGGCATGAAAAGTCCGCCTGGCGCCGTCGCCTCGGCCACACTAAAACAGATCGTCCCCAGGCGGCCGTCCCTGACACGGGCGCGGATTTCGCCGATGGAGGGATGAAACCGGCGCTGATAGTCGATGCCGAGCACGATGCCCGCCTTCTTGACCGCTTCGAGCGCCGATCTGGCGCTTGCCACGGTCAGCGTAAACGGCTTCTCCACGTAGATGTGCTTGCCCGCCTGTGCCGCGCGTTTGACGTGTTCCTCGTGCTGGCTGTGAGGCGTGGTATAGACGACCGCGTCGATGCCGCGGTCCTTGAGTATGCCGTCGAGATCGTCGCGCAGTTCGATCTTGCGCTCCTTGCAGAAATCTTCCGCCTTCGCGCGGGTGCGCGTGTTGCCGGCAACGAAAGTGATCTGCTCGCTTTTGCCCTGCACAGCGTCGACGATCGTCCTTCCCCACCAGCCAAGTCCGACAATTGCAGCTCGTATCATGTTCTCTCCATCATAGTAGTTAGCAGCTTCTTTTTCCGGGTTGACCTCGTGCAAGAATTATGACATATATCATCTCTCGCGGCAGGAGTCGGTTTGTCGCACTACGAGCGGAGAATAGTCCTGCTTAATGGGTTACATAGAATCCGACCAGCTTGGAACTCGTCGTACCCTCATGCCGGGAAGTTCTCGNNAGCCTCAACGTCGGCAGCTCGGAGGTCGTCAGCATCGTCGGGCCGTCGGGGTGCGGCAAGACCACATTGCTTCGCTGCGTCGGTGGGTTGACCCAGCTTGACGGCGGCGAGATCCGTATCGATGGGCAGGTGGTCGAGAAACCATTGCCGAGCGTGTCGATGGTGTTCCAGCACTTCGGGCTCTTCCCGTGGAAAAACCTCTGGAACAACATCGCGTACGGCCTGAAACTGCGGCGTGCCCCCAAGGAGGAGATCGGACGCCGCGTCGCGGCGGCGATTGAACTCGTGGGGCTCTGCGGGTTCGAGAAGTCGTATCCGCACCAGCTCTCCGGCGGCATGCAGCAACGCGCGGGGCTGGCGAGAGCGCTCGTGATGGAGCCCAAGCTCCTGCTCATGGACGAGCCCTTCAGCGCGATCGATGCCCAAACGCGGGAGCAGCTCCAGTTCGAGCTGCTGCGAATCTGGGACAGCCGGCCAACCGCCATGATGTTCGTCACTCATGCCATCGACGAGGCAGTGCTGATGGGTGACAGGGTCGTCGTCCTGGCGGGCCGTCCGGCGCACGTTCGAGCGGTGCGCAAGGTCGATCTGCCCCGTCCACGTGACCGGAAAGTCGTCTCGAGCCCGTCGTTCATCAACCTGCGGGATCAGGTCTGGCATGACTTGTTCGACCAACAATGAGGAGAAGCAACATGAGTACATTACTGGTTCGACCAACAATGAGGAGAAGGAACATGAGTACAGTTACCGGATTCAGGTGCGTGCAGAGGAAATCGTTTTTTGGCGCGATGGCCGCGCTCGCGGCAATTTCGTTCGTTGTCCCCACTAACGTTACGGCGCAGTCTTCTGCCAAGCCCCTCCAGATCGCGGCTTCGGCAATCGGGCGCCCGCCCATCTTCTCGAATACGTTCGCCGACGTCGCGGAGGCAATGGGCTACTTCAAGGCGGCGGGCGTCGACGTGAGCTTCCGCTGGTTCCAGCGGGGCTCGGACACGGCGAAGGCGGTCGTCACGGGCGATGTTGCGGTCGGGTTCACCGCGTCGCAGCCGGCCCTCAACCTGATCGCAGGGGGCGCGGATGTGGTTGCTATCGCCGGAATGCCCAACCAGGACTGGATCATCGCGTCGGATGATCCGGGCGTGAAAGAATGCAAGGACCTGAAGGGCAAGACGGTCGCCGCCGACGGGATCAACAACGCCCGTTACCTGTACCTGGGGGCGGTGGTGGCTACCTGCGGGCTCCAACTCAGCGACCTCAAGCCGATCGACCTCGCGAATGCGCCGCTCGTGAAGGCCGGGATCGCCGGACAGGTTAACGCGGGCGTTTGGCATGTCGACGAACTGGCCCAGGTCGAGTTTAAAACCGGCAAGAAGTGGCGCCAGATTAAAGCGCCTCCAGCGATTACGAAGGGGTTGCACTACGCAATGTTGATCGCCAGCAAGAAGGCGATCGCGGAGAACAGGGAAGGACTCGTCCGCTTTCTCGAGGGCTGGATCCGCTCCCAGAAAATGATGGGAAGCAAATCGCCGGCCGACAAGGCAGCGTTCGCGAAAATCGCCGCCAAGGCAAGCGAAATCGACGTGAAGGTGGCCCTGGCCTCAATCGACGGCTACCAGGCGATCGGGTATTGGGTGAACAATGACGGCCTCGACCAGTCGCAGGTGATGAGCCAGCTGGACCAACTCGTGAAGATCGGCTCGATCAAGGCCGAGAAAAAGCCCAGCTACGACAAGATCGTCGACAAGTCGCTTTACGCCGAGGCTTTAAAGCGCGTGGAGTCGAAATTCGGCAAGCTGGAAAAGTAAGACGCACGGTTAGCGCACGCGAGTGGGTGAGCGACTGACGACTGCCGCAAGGACCGAGTCCTTCGGGCGGCGCGTCAAGCACGTCCGTTCCGCCGGTGCGTCGTGGATCCGGGTCGCCTGCTACACTTCGAGCATCGTGCTGTTGCTCGGCGTGTGGCAGGTCCTCGGCCACAGCTTCGGCATCCTGTTCGTCCCCTTCACGACGACCATGGGGCGGCTCTGGGAGATGCTGTACGGCGGTCCGCTCCTGTCGGCGCTTGCCATGTCGGCGAAGCTCTACGCGGTTACGCTCGGCATCTCGATCGTGCTCGGGGTCTCAGCCGGGCTCGTGCTGGCCCGGATGAAGTTGATCGCGGCCGCGTTCGAGCCCTACATCTACGTCCTGTACGCGACGCCGACGATCTCGCTCGTCCCGTTCGTGTCCGTAATTTTCGGCTTCGAATTCTGGTCGCGGGTGCTGGTCGCCGTGCTGATCTCGATCTTTCCCATCCTGCTGGGCGTGCTGGAGGGCGCGCGCAGCATTCCGCGACAGCATCTCGATGTAGCCGCGATCTTCGGCTCGAGCGAGGGGCAGCTCTGGCGCGACGTGATCGTGCCGTACGTCACTCCCTACGCGATGACGGGCATCAAGCAGTCGATCGCGCTCGCGATGGCCGGGACGCTCGTCGCGGAGTTCTTCCTCAATCCCGACGGCGTGGCGGCTGTTCTCCTGCAGGGCACGAGCATGATCGACTCGCCCTCGGTGCTTGCCGTCACGGTGTTCGTGGCTGCGCTCGCCGTGGTGCTGGTCAGCATCGGCGAGTTGATCGAATGGCGTCTGGTGCGATGGCGGCACACGGCAGTCGGGTAGACCCAATAGCGACCCGCCGGCCGGGCTCACCGAGGCGCTGGCTCACGCGCGAGCGGATCGCACCGATCGTCGCGGGCGCAGCCCTGCTCTGCATCTGGGAGTTCTACGTGCGCATCAATCTCCCGAGCTTCGTCGCGACGCCGAGTGGAATTGTCATGGCGATCCCGTCCACGATTGCGAGCGCGTCGTTCTGGTCGGCCGCCCTCGCGAGCTTCGGCTCGATCGTGGAGGGCGTCGCGATCGGAACGGTGGCCGGAATTTTCATCGGGCTCGCCATGGGCCGGGTGCGGGAGGTGAACTGGTTCCTGTCCACCTACGTCCGCGCGCTGTACGCGCTGCCGCTGATCGCGCTGGTGCCGCTCGTCATCATTTGGGTCGGCTACCAGCCGGCGGCGCGGTTGATCATCGTCGCGATCTCGGCGTTCCTCCCGGTCGCCGTCACGACGGCGGACGGCACGCGGGCGATCTCCAAGGAATACCTGGACGTCGGCCGGATTTTCGGAGCGAAGACTCACCACGTCTGGTTCGGCATCGCGCTGCCCACGGCCATGCCGCATATCGTGGCGGGAATCGAGTTGGGGTTCGCGCGGGGGATCACGAACGCGATCGCCGTCGAGGTGCTGGCAAGCATCCAGGGCATGGGGATGTCGGTGTTCGAGAAATCCGCCCAGTTGAACGAGGACGCCTCCTTCGTCTACGTGCTCGCCCTGGCGATCTTCGCAGTTGGCATCCGGTCGCTCATGATCCGCTCTCGCCAGCGGCTCGCGCCCTGGTACAGAGGGTAGCTCCGCAAGAACACTCGTATCTGGCCGTTTATTTTTCATCGTTTATCGAAAGTGAGAGTTCCGGATTATGGGCAACATCGATTTGCATAACCATGTCATTCCAGAAAACGTCATCCAGGCCATCAAACGCGAACCGGAGAAGTTCCACACCAAGATCGAGGAAAAAGGCGGCAAGCGCTATTTTGATAACCACGGCCGCATAGCCGAGCTGCTGCCGGAATTCCACGATGTCGAAGCCAAGGTGGAGTGGATGAACCGGGTCAAGCTCGATATTGCGGCGATTTCAGTGGCGCCGCCGATTTATTTCTACGGGCTCAAACCCGAGACCGGGCTTGAAGCCGCACGCCTTGCGAACGACGGGATCGCGCAGATGGTGGCAAAACATCCCGGCCGGCTGCGCGGCATGGCGCACCTGCCGATGCAGGACCCGGACGCCGCGATCATCGAACTCGAGCGCGTTGTGAGGGAATACAAGTTCAAGGCGGTCGAGCTCGCCACCTCGATCGAGGGGGCGCCGCTCGCCGACCCGAAATTCCGCAAGGTTCTGAAGACGATCGAGCAGCTCGGCTGTTTCGTTTTCGCGCACCCCTACCAGTGTCTGGCGCACGGAGGCATGGACGCCTATTACATGCACAACTTCGTCGGCTTCCCGCTCGACACCACTCTCATGCTGGCGCTTCTCATGTTCAGCGGCGCATTGGATGAACTCAAGACGCTGCGCATCCTGTGCGCGCACGGCGGCGGNNCGCTTCTACTTCGACTCTCTTACCCACCACCCGCAGTCCACGCGGCACCTGATCGACATGGCCGGCGCCGACCGCATCGTGATCGGCACCGACCACCCGTTCGACATGGGGCCGGACGACCCGATGGCGGCGATCGACGCGATACCGAATCTCACTGCCGGCGAGCGCGAATGGGTATGCACACTGACCGCGCAGTCGCTGTTGGGAGAAGACCAGCCCCCGCGGCGGATTTGATGCCGCCTGCCAGGCCACGGGCGCGTAGCGGCGAAGAAAGCGCGTCCGCTGTATAGTGATGCGTCAAACGTATTTCAAAACACGTCAGGGGAGAGCTCCATGAGAACTGCACGCTATGCTTTCGTCGCGGCGTTGTTGCTGGCCGCATTCACACTTGCGCTTGCGGGCGCGCTGCATGCGCAAAGCTATCCCACAAAATCGATTCTGGTCGTGCTCCCGCAACAGTCGGGCAGCGCGACGGATGTGATGGTGCGCCTTGCCGGCCAGAAAATGTCGGAGAGCATGAAGCAGCCGGTCGTGATGATGAACCTGCCGGGGGCAGGCGGACTGATCGGGGCGGAGCGGATCGCCAACTCGCCACCGGACGGATACACCATCGGCAGCCTCAACGACGGTCTGCTCACCCAGGTCCCTTACCTGTTTCAGAAGATTGCTTACGATCCAGTCAATGGTTTCGAACCGGTGTCCACGGTTGCGACGGTCACCTACGCGCTGGTCGTGCATCCGTCCTTGCCCGCAAAATCGGTCAGTGAACTCATTGCGCTCGCCAAAGCGCAGCCGGGCAAGATCGATTTCGCCTCCGGCGGCAACGGCAACGCGCAGCACCTCGCGATGGAGCTGTTCATGTCTCAAACGGGCACATCATTCACGCATGTGCCGTTTCGCGGCGCGGCCCAGGCGGGGCTGGAAGTGGTCAGCGGCCGCGTTCCCGTCGCGTTGATGGGGATCGCGCCGAATCTTTCCTTTATTCGCGAGGGCCGGCTGCGCGCGCTGGCGGTCCCGGCGGAAAAACGCTCCTATTTACTGCCGGACGTGCCGACCGTCACTGAAGCCGGCGTGCGGGGCTACGTGTTCTCGACCTACACCGGGTTTTTCGTGCCAAGAGGCACGCCCAGAGCGATCATCGAGCGCCTGAGCAGGGAAACCGTCAAAGCAGTGAACGAACCGGTCGTGCGCGAGCGCCTGCTGCAGCTGGGGATGGAACCGGGAGGCTCCACGCCCGAGCAGCTCGGCGCGCTCATCCAGAACGATCGCGTGAAATGGCAAAAGGTTATCAAGGACGCGGGCATCAAAGCCGAATAACCACAAGGAGAAAATCAGCATGGATCATGGTCTCTGGGCAACCTGGTATGACCTTGCGGACGAGTCGCGTCAACGCTATCTCGACTGGGCGCACGGCACTTATCTGCCTTTTCTGAAGCAGGTCGCCGGCTACGCGTGGGTCGCGCACTACCGGCAAGAGGGCGGCGGCGCCAAGATGAAAAAGGTCGAGGAGACGGTGGTGGGGCGCACCACCGATGATATCGGCAACGGCACCCAGTACCTGGTGCTGGTGGGCGCGCCTTCAGCGCACACCTTCTTCAAGCCCGCGACGCGCGAAATTCCACTCCCGGATGGTTTCGGGAAAATGCTGGCGCTGCGCTCAGGCGTGCGCGAAGTGATCTTTGCCGAGGAAGCGCGCGTCAACGGCCCGGCCGCGTACAACGAAGGCCCGGGCTCCGTCCCCGGCCCCGCGATCCAGATGGGCAGCTTCCGCATGCGCACCGTGGAGCAGGAATTCGATCTCGGCCGCTGGTACGCGCAGTTCCGCATGCCGTACATGGCGCAGATGCCGGGCTGCATCGGCACGCGCAAGCTGCTCGGAGTCGCGGGCTGGGCCAAGCACGGCGTGCTCTACGAATTCGAATCGCTCGAAATGCGGCTCAAGCATTTCGAGGAACCGCACGAATCGCTGTCACTCGACTCCTCGCACTGGAGCGCGCGCATCACCGGCAACACGGTGCACACGCCGGGTTCTCCCACGATAGGCACGCGCATCTGGCCGCCGGTGCGCGGCTGACCGCCATGCGGATCGAGCCGCTAAATCAACTCATAGACGTCAACGGACAGTCGCTTCACCACGCCGCCGCTCAGATGGCCGGTGAGGACTTCTTCCGTTTTTCCCGGCGCGCGTCCCGAACAGGCCGGGGCACGGGCACGGTTTCTAACTGAATTGCTTTCGCGGAAAGCAATCATTTCCAGGCAGCCCGTGACATTTCGAATGGCCGTTTACTGAAACGCCGCCGGGGGCAATTCCGGTACGGTGGCGAATTCCTTCGGCAAGGTTCCGGTCAGTGAATTCAGGAATGCGACGATGTCGTCGGTATCGGCATCCGGAAGGGTTTTGCCGAGTTGCACCCTCGCCATGACCTTCACGGCTTCGGGCAGCGACGCTACAGACCCGTCGTGGAAGTACGGCGGCGTCCTGGCGACGTTGCGCAGGCTCGAAACTTTGAAGACGTACATGTCGGAGGGCTGCTTGGTCACGCCAAAGCGGCCTTCGTCGTGCGTCTTGCTGGCTGTCGCATTCCAGTATTCTTCGACCACCCCGAACTTCTGGTACATGCCCCCGCCGATTCCAACGCCGTTATGGCAGGCGATACATCCCGTGCCGATGAACTTGCGCAGACCAGACTGTTCGTTCGTAGTTAATGCTTTCGCGTCGCCGGCGAGGTACGCGTCGAAGCGGCTGCGGCTCACCAGGGTCCGTTCGTATGCGCCGATCGCCTTCCCCCAGTTGGCGGGCGTCACCGGATCCTTCTCGTTAGGAAAAGCCTTCTCGAACATCGCGCGATAACCCGGTATCGCGTTGATCCTGGCCATTGCCGCATCGTAGCTGGGATTGCCGTAGGCCCCGGGCCCGATCAGCGCTTGCATTGCCTGATCCTCGACGTCCTTGCGGTTGCCAGTCCAGTGCGCGGCCATCTGCACAGCCGCATTCAATATGGTCGGTGCGTTGTGCGCGCCGGCGCGGTCCTTGACCCCGATCGCCCTGGGAAGTCCGTCCGTGCCGTACAGGAACGGCTGGTGGCACTTTACGCAGCCCACCGTTCCGTCAATCGAGACGCGCGTCTCGAAAAACAGCATCCTGCCAAGCTCCACGCGAGCGGGAGGAAGCGGATTTTCGGGCGTTCCCATNNCCGGCGCTCTCCGCCGCCTGCAGCCCCGAAGACGCAAATAAGCCCATGACCACGACGAAACCGGCTGCGAGGAAATCCCTTGTCTTCATCTGTTCCACCCTCTTCCATGTATTGCCCCACCGGCGTTGGCGCAGTTCAAGCCGTAAACAGCGATCGACCCGGCTTTATTCCAACGTTCTTGCCGAGGTGCTTGTTTCGGGCCGGACCTCGCCAAGCCTCGATAGCTTCTTCGATTTTCTGCCAGAGGATTGTGTTACCCAGCGATAGAGTATCACTTTATCCGCTGGAACCCAGCGCGCAAGCTCCCATCGGTTGTCGTGCGCGGCGCGCACGCCTTCACAGAATTAATGGCGTCGGAATCATTTGTTCCTTCCTGTTTATTTAACCACCCCAGTATCTTTCGTTGCGCCGCTCACTCTCTCGCCTCAATCAACACCCTTAACGCCACCGGCAGATATCCGCGTAGCCTTCCTGACCATTCCGCCTCGCGCCGCTGCCAGATCACGCCTGACCAGATGATTGCAAGCCCAATCAGCGACAACGCAAACGGGACAATCAGGCTGTCCCCGAATACGCGGTACGAGAGATGTCCGAGGTAGCCCGCAATCCCGAGCCCGCCGAACACCGCGACCCCGGATCAGGTGTGACACAGAACTTAGCTACGGCATAATCCCTTTGGCTTCCAGTCTTGCGCCAACGTTTGATCGCACGCTACCAGTGCTGCCACCGACCAGACTGCAACAGCCAGGATACCTCGTGTACATTGCCATCTTGTCATAATGACCTCCGAAGACGAATACCCGTGTCTTTTGTTCTTCGTATTTTAAGAAAGTGATCAGGGTCGGGGCTTGAAATATTAGTCTTGCCGCTCGGCGCTCCGCTAGACTTTGATTCCCAGCAGCTTCGCCGCATTGCCACCCAGGATCGCGGCCTTCTGCGCATCCGAGAGGCTTTTCGTCGCCATGATGTGATCGACCGGATGTTGTTCCCACGGAATCGGGTGGTCGGTACCGATGACGACCTGGCTCGCGCCGACCTGCGCGACGAGATGGCGCAGCGCCTCCGGCGTGAAGACGAGCGCGTCGAAATAAAGCTGGTTCAGATACTCGGTCGGTTTCTTCTTGAGCACGATGTTCGGATCGCAGTTTTGCGGTGAGATGAAGCAGCCGTGGTCCGAACGCGGCGCGTACGACCCCAGGTAGCCGCCGCCGTGCGCGGCGCAGACCTTGAGGCGGGGAAATTTATCGAGCGTGCCTTCGAAGATCAGGTGCTGCAGCGCGATCGTGGTGTCGAGCGGATTGCCGATCACGTTGGAGAGCCAACCGTTGCCCTTGAAGCGCTTGGCGAGTTCCGGCGTGCTTTGCGGGTGGATGAACAGCGTCACGCCGAGCTCTTCGGCTTTCGCCCACACCGGATGAAATTTCGGATCGGAGAAGTCTGTGCCCGCCACGCTGCCGCCGATAGCCGCGCCCTTGAGCCCGTATTTGCAGACCGCTTCCTCGAGCTGCTGCACGGCGAGATCCGGAAACTGCAAGGCGAGCGATGCAAACGCGGCGAGCCGGTCCGGCTGCTTCGCGCACAGTTCGGCGAGCTTCTCGTTCTGCACCTTGATGATCTGCGCGACTAGGTCGCGCTCCTTGCCATACCACCACGGATTGATGCTCAGCACTTCCATGTCGACGCCCTGTGCATCCATGCCGGCCAGCCGCTCTTCGAGCACGATGTCGAACTGCTTCGAGCCTTTGGTCGGCGGGTAGATCGATTTCGCTTCGTCGGCGGACAGCAGCGCCAGCGCCTCGGCAATCAGGCAGTGCGCGTGCACATCGATGGTCTTGATGCGTTTGCCCTTGATCATCACGGGCAGACGCTTGGCGCCGCCTTTCGCCTGCGCGCGCGCCGGCGCGGCATCGAGCAGACTGCAGCCGATGAATATCACGCCCGCCATGGCAGCCGTGTCCTTGATGAAATTCCTGCGAGTGGTCATTGATCTCTCCTTTGGTGAAATGCAGCATGTCGGCCTGATGACGACCGTCGGGTTGTGCTTATGTGAAGTGCATTATTGCATACCGGATCGAGGATTGCGGATCGACGAGCAAGGCGGAGCCGGAACAGATTCGTACCTTCCCACACCGTCTGTCGCCTGCGCCGCAACACCGCGTGACGCTCGGACCCCTGTGAACCGCCGAGCAGTCGCAGCCGAGGAAGGGGCAGTCGGCGAGGACTGTCTGAGCTCTCGTCATGTTCTTTATGGCGAGAGCGAGTTCCACAGCCGCCTTCCTCGGCGAGCAGCACAGGGACACCACGAAGTGGCGGTGAGCCGGGCGTGTGGCTGCCAGCAAGATTAGCTAGGTGAGCAGAGGAATCGAGGGGACGTCAGTGTTCTCGGCGCCTGAGCGCAGCCACTCGGCGCTCCTGCCCGCCCCGGCTGCGCCCGCCGAGTCCGGAGCGCTCCTCTTTGGTGACTTTCTTTTGGCCGCGCAAAAGAAAGTCACCAGCTCCCGGGCTGCCCCCGGGAAAATCGGAATTCAGGAATCGGCAAGAACGTGAAAGCTTTCCGTACTTTTCTCCATCCCGCTCTCCCGCCCTGACGCTCTCCCGGCTCTTTAACTTGACGGCGGTGTGGGCAAGGAGGAAGCTTTCATGGAAAAACATAGCACTTCAAGCCCATTTATTCGCGCCTGCGATTACCAGGCAATCAGGGAGGACAATATGATCGCAGGCCGTACGTTTATCAAGGCAGCTTCGGTCGCGGCGGCAGCCGCCGCGACACCGGCAATTTCCATGCGGCAAGGACACGCCCAGCAGGTGCCGAATTCAGTCGGCACCGCGCCGCCGAAGCTCAAGGCGCCGGCGAACGCCTGCGACTGCCATCACCACATTTATGACCCCGCGCGCTTTCCCATGCCTCCGAGCCCGCGGCCCGCGCCGTCGAATGGCACCGTCGCCGATTACCGGCTCCTGCAGAAGCGGATCGGCACGACGCGCTCCGTCGTCGTGCAGCCCCGCAACTATGCCATCGNNGCGTCGCCGTGGTCCACCCGACGGTCACGGATTCCGAACTGAAGAGGTTCAATGCCGCGGGCGTGCGCGGGATCCGCTTCAGCCTTGGTGATCCGGCGACCTCGGTCGTCAAGGTCAACATGATCGAGCCGCTGGCGAAACGCATCGCGAATCTCGGCTGGCACATTCAGTTCAACGTGGACGGCGAACAAGTCGTCGAGCTTGCCGACATTCTGCGGCGCCTGCCGACGCCGCTCGTGTTCGATCACCTGGGAAATCCGCCGCTGCCGGCCGGCATCGANNGAGGCGACCAAAATTGCGCAGGCCTTCGTCAAGGCGGCGCCGGAGCGCCTGGTGTGGGGCAGCGACTGGCCGCACCCCGGCTTGCCCAACAACAACAAGCCCGACGATGCATTGCTGTTCGACCTGCTGAACGCGTGGGCCCCGGACGAGGCAACGCGCAACCGCATCCTGGTCAGCAATCCGGAAGCGCTCTACGGCTTCGCGAAGTCGGCTTGAATAATCGGGGCAGCTCGGAGCCCGATTTATCGATCTCTCGGGCAGAGGCAATGGAAACCATGCTCCGTCCCCGTTATCCGAAATAGCGAGGAGTTGAGATTGCGCCGACGGCATGTAACACTGATTATTATTTGATTGTGCGCTGCGCGACCCGAACTCCCCCGATAACCTCAAGAGAGAATCAATGACACGCTTTCGATTGCTCGTCCCTAGCGTTTACCCACTGCCCACGCAGAAGAGGGAAATCAGGCTCGCGCCGAGCCCGGACCGGGGTGGATGTACGCGGTCGCGAAGTCAAGCCCCACGGGGATTGGGTTTGCGACAGATCGCGTATCAGGAAAATTGATAATTCAAGGCCTGCCCCCCGACGCTCGCGTGGTTCGTGGCTCATGGCTCGTGATTGGTGAACGCCGTTTGACGGCGGGGCATACCTGAGCGCGCCGCTGTTGGCGGGGCTGGCGGACTGATGTCCGCCTCGGCTCTTTGCTAGAGCTTCGGGTTATCGTGCCCGGCGGCAATCCCGGCGTCGGCGATGCGCGATGCCTGCGTGCCGAGGTTTAGGTCCACGCCCAGCTCGCGCGCGAGTTCCAGCACCAAGTGCAGGTCTTTGGGCATGTTGGGAGGCGCCGTACCCGGAGCGGTGGCCTTGAGCATGCCTTTCCAGCGCGGACCGAGATCGTTCCATACCTGCAATACGGCGCTGTTGGCGAGCCCCTGCTTGAACACTTCTTTGAGCGCAGCCGGCTCGACCCCTCCGGCCACGCCCAGTGACAGGCCTTCGAGCAGCGCCATCACGTTCAGGCTGAATACGAGCTGGTGCGCGAGCTTGGCGGTCTGGCCGGTGCCAATTCCGCCGGTGCGCGTAATGTCCCGCGCAAATACGCGCAACACCGGCAGCGCCCGCTCGAGCGTGGCCTGCTCGCCGCCTACCATCAGGCTCAGCGTGCCCTGCCGGGCGGCGAGGATGCCGCCGGAGATTGGTATGTCGAGAGTTGCCGCGCCTTTTGCCGCCAGCGCCGCCGCGATTTTCTGCACCGGCTCGGGGCCCAACGTGCTGCCGATCGCGAGTATCGCTCCGGGCTGAATAGTCGCCAGCATTCCGTTCGCGCCAAACACCACTGCGTCGGTCTGCGCGCGGTCCGACACGAGGCTGATGATGATTTCGCTGCGCTGCGCGATTTCCGCGGGCGACGCGCAACGCGCGGCGCCCAGTTTTTGCAACACGGCGATCGGCTCTTCGCGCACGTCATAGACGGAGACGCGCAACCCCGCTTTGAGCAGCAGTCCGGCGATCGGCTCGCCCAGTGCGCCGAGTCCGATCACGCCGGTGGTTGCTGTCATGGTTTACTCCTGCGTGGCTATCGCTGGCCGCGTTATTCGGCTTTGAGGCCCGCGTCTTTGATGACCTTGGCGTAGCGGACGATCTCGGCCCGCAGGAAAACCCCGAATTCCTCCGGCGTGTTGGCGATGATGTCTACGCCCATGCCGACGAGACGATCACGGGTCTCGGCCTGGTTCACCACGCGCGCGATGTCGCGCTGGATGCGCGCCGCCAAATCCGGCGGCATGCCGGCCGGGCCGAGCACGGCGCTCCACGTGGCAATGGAATAACCCTTGATGCCGGATTCCGCCACGGTCGGGATTTCGGGCGCGAGCGGCGAACGCGTGGCCGCGGTGTTGGCGAGGCCACGCAGCTTGCCGCTTTTGACGTGGGGCACGGCGACGGGCAGGTTGCCGAACATGATCGGTATCTGGCCGCCTATCGTATCGGCGAGCGCCGGATTCTCGCCTTTGTATGGGATGTGGTTCATTTTTATGCCCAGCGCGGCGCTCAGCAGTTCGCCAGCCATGTGCGGGGAGGAACCGACGCCGCCGGAGCCGAAGGTGAGCGGCGCTCCGCCTTTTTTGGCCAGCGCGACGAACTCGGCGAAGGTCTTCGGCGGGAAGGATGGATGCACGACCATCAGCAGCGGCGCGGAGCCCGCCAGCGTGATGGGGGAAAAATCTTTCGCGGGATCGTATGGCGCTTTGCCGTAGAGCGCCGGCGCCACGGCGAGGCTGGTTTGCGGCGTGAGCAGCAGCGTGTAGCCGTCAGGGGCCGCTTTCGCGACGATCTCGCCGGCGATCATGCCGCTCGCGCCGGTCCGGTTATCGACGATGACGTTCGGTCCCCACATTTCACCCAGACGCTGCGCGAGTATGCGCGAGACTAAATCGGTGGTGCCCCCAGGTGCGAAGCCGACGACGATCCTGACCGACTTGGCCGGAAAGCCCTGCGCAACGGCAGCGCCGGCGCCCAGCGCAAACATTGCGACAACGAGCGCGAAAATGCGGCTCATGTTCATCGTTCATCCTCCTTTTTTTTGTGCTGCCCGCGTAGTTGCTCATGGTTATAGCGAATTCAGCATTGTAATCAATTTGACCCGGAATATCTGATCCGGGACAAGCGACCATCGCATTCGCCGCGTGGTGTAAGTTACGATACGGTCAAAGGAGTCAGCGCGCGGAACTGAACACCAAAATCGTGAAGTCGGAAGGTCGTAAGTGGCGTTCCCTCTCACGATTTCACGCCCTCACTAGCTCCCTGCAGCGTGCTCCGCGCGCTGATGCTTGACGGCGGCATAAAGTAGGCGGAAGCTCTTGCGGGAATTCACTCCGATCCCGTCTATCGGTTCCCTTCACTCATTCACCGTTCACCCTTCACTGACTTTATGGCGACTCGCTCGAGCTGGCTCATCAAACGCATGGCGGCATTCGCGGCCGTGCTGGCCGCAACCATTGCATTCGCGGCGGATTTCCCGGTGAAACCCGTGCGCATCATCACGCCGTTTCCCCCGGGCGGCAGCGTCGACCTCGTCGCGCGTCTCCTGGCTTCCGACCTCGGCAAGGCGTGGGGGCAGCAGGTCATCGTGGACAACCGCAGCGGCGCGTCCGGCAACATCGGCACCGAGCTCGCGAAAAACGCGGCGCCCGACGGCTACACGCTGCTGCTGAATACGCTGCCGTTCGTCACGAACCAGTTCGTGTACAGCACGATGCCGTATGACCCGATAGCCGACTTCGCGCCGATCTCCGTGGTGTCCTCCGTGGCCTCGCTGCTGGTCGTGCATCCCTTGCTGCCCGTGCGTTCGGTGCGCGAGCTGATCGCGCTTGCGAAATCGAAGCCCGGCGCCATCGGCTACGCGACCGCAGGCCCCGCGACCAACCCGCATATCGCGGGGGAACTGCTGAATTACCTCGGCAAGATCAATCTTTTCGCGGTCCATTACAAGGGCGGCGGACCGGCGACGACGGCGACGATCAGCGGGGAAACCCAGGTGTTCTTCTCGAACACGATCCCCGACGCCCTGCCGCAGGTGGAGGCGAAGCGGCTGCGCGCGCTCGGCGTGACGAGCCTCAAGCGCTCGCCGGTTGCGCCGCAGATTCCGACGCTCGCGGAGTCGGGGCTGCCCGGCTACGAATTCACGACGTGGCATGTGTTCGCAGCGCCCGCTGCCACACCTCGCGCCCTGATAAACCAGATCAACGACAAGTTGCGCAGCAGCCTCGGCACGCCTGAGGCCGTGCAGAGATGGCGCGATCGCGGCGTGGAAGTCATCGCAAGCACGCCCGATGAGGCGGCGGCCCATCTCAAGAAAGAAGTCCAGAAGTGGCGGGGCGTGTTTAAGGAAAGAGGAATGCGGGCCGAGTAATTCGCAGCGCTCCTTGTTGTGCAACAGGAAGGAGAAGGATCTCGATGAAGCTCCCACGATGGTGTGCCTCGCTGGTGCTGTTGTCATCAGCCGTGTTCAACGCGGCGCCGGTCGCGGCGCAGGCGTTTCCGCACAGGCCGGTGCGCGTGATCATCCCGTATGGGCCAGGCGGCGGTTCCGACATCATCCTGCGCTCCATCGTGCCCAAACTCTCCGAGCAGTTTGGGCAGTCCGTCGTCATCGACAACCGGCCCGGTGGCAGCAGCACCATCGGCACCGGCCTCGTGGCGCGAAGCGCGCCGGACGGCTATACGCTGCTCCTGGTCGATTCGGCATTCCTGGTCAATCCGAGCCTCTTTGCGAAGCTGCCGTACGACAGCTTGAACGACTTTGCGCCGGTGATTTTTGCCGCTTCCAGCGCGTCGATCCTGCTCGTGCATCCGACGGTCCCGGCGCGTTCGGTGAAAGAACTGGTGGCGTTGGCCAAGCAGCGGCCCGGCCAGCTCACGTACGCATCCGCGGGCTTCGGCACCGGCGGTCATATGGCGAGCGAGATGCTGAAGCTCGCGGCCGGCATCGACATGCTGCACGTGCCTTACAAAGGAGCCGGTCCGGCGATGGCGGATGCGCTCGGCGGACATGTGACGATGATCTTCACGACCGCCGGCGCGGCGAAGAGCCCGATCGGCGCCGGTCAGATGATCGCGCTCGCGCTGACGGGAGAGCGGCGCGTCGATTCGGTTTCCCAGGTGCCCACGTTTGCCGAGGCCGGCTATCCCGATGTCAATGCCAGCATCACGTGGGGCGTGTTTGCGCCGGCCGGCACGCCAAAGGAAATCGTCGCGCGCATTAATACCGCGTTCAATCAGACGCTGCAGGCGCCGGAGTCGCGCCTTCGGTTGGCCGACCTCGGCTTCGCGGCAGGCGGCGGCACGCCGGAAGCCTGGGCCGCCGAGGTACGCGCGTCGATCGCGCGCTGGGCGCAGGTGGTGAAACGGGCGAATATCAAAACCGAATAAAGTCTGGTCGCGGGCGGCGATTTTGTATAGGTAGATCGCTCTGGATGCCAATGTACCTGCGTTTTTCACGGCGCTGACGGCGCCGCAAGTCGTGAAGTCGGGAGGTCGTAAGTGGCGTTCCCTCTCACGATTTCACGCCCTCACGATCTCCCGCAGCGTGCTCCGCGCGCTTCTGCTGCTTGACGGCGGTGCAGGCTAGGCGGTAGCTTTTGCGGAAGTTCACTCCCAATTGTTCGTTAGCCGGATGTGATCTCAGCAGAGATGTATGATTACAAGACTTGACACCATTCGTTCCCGCACTATTGACTAAACTGCCGCTGAATCAGGAGAAGAACTTGCGCGGGATCATTTTTCGGGGGAGATCCGTCCGATACGCGGTGCGGTGCGTCATTGCGACCGCAGCGCTGGCGCAGGCAGTGCCGGCTGCGGCTGCGGCTGCGGAGCCGGCCTTTCCGAGCCGCCCGGTGCGCATCATCGTTCCGCTGGCGCCCGGCGGCGGCACCGACAACCTGACCCGCATCATGGCCCCCAGGATGACTGAATTGCTGGGCCAGCAGATCGTGGTGGACAACCGCCCGGGCGCAGGCGGCCAGATCGGTACCGACCTCGTCGCGAAGGCAAAGCCGGACGGCTACACCCTACTCAACGTCGAGAGCTCTTTTGCCAGCAATCCCAGCCTGTTCTCCAAGCTGCCTTATGACACGTTGAGGGACTTCGCACCGATTTCGCTGCTGGGGACAACGCCGAATGTGCTGATCGTCCACCCATCCGTGCCCGCGAAAACATTGAAGGAACTGGTGGCGCTCGGCAAGGCGCGCCCCTCCCTGTTCACCTTCGCGATGGGCGGTCTGGGCACCGCGACGCATCTGGGCATAGAGCAATTCAAGACGGCCACCAAGATCAATCTCGTGATCGTGCCCTACAAGAGCGGCGGTCTTGCGACAGCCGACGTGCTGGCCGGGCAGGTCACGATGTTGTTCGGTGGCACCAGCTCGGCTTCGCAGTACGTCGCAACCGGAAAGTTACGCGCGATTGCCGTTACCGGCGAGAAGCGCAATTCATCCCTGCCCAACGTCCCGACGTTCATTGAATCGGGCATGAAGGAAGTCGACTCCCTCAGCTATTTCGGATCGGTTGCTCCGGCGGCTACGCCCAGGGACATCATAAACATTCTCAACGGCGCGATGACGAAAGCGCTGCAAATGCCCGACGTTCGCCGGCTTCTGGTCGAGCGCGGATACGACATTGTCGGCAGCACGCCCGAGGAATACGCCGCCAACATCCGCAGCGAAATGGCAAAATGGGAGAGAGTGGTCAAGACATCGAACGTTGCCCGCATCAACTAACGCTACGGCCCGATGGCTATACGCTGCTTGTCCACGCCGGCACCTTCTGGCTGCAGCCACTGGTGCGGAAAAACGTGCCCTACGATCCGGTGAGAGATTTTTCACCGATCACCCTGGTAGTGTTCTCGAAGCCGATCCGCTCGAATGCCCCAGGTGCAAGGGACCGATGCGGGTGATCGCGCTGATCGAGGATTCGCGCGTGGTGCGGCGCATCCTCGAGCACCTGGGGCACTGGGCGCCGCGGGCGATGCAACGAAGTCCGCCACCGGGTCTCGAGGCCTGGCCGGTGCACGCCAGCCTACCGCTCACCTACCGCCCGGTTCCCGACATCGCCTGAGCGCAGGGCGCGTTTGACTTGGCGCGCCCGGGGACTNNCGAGCACCGATCCGGCATCACTGCAGCGTTGCATTGGCACAGGATGCCGGCGACGGGCGCATTGATTTTCCTATTACTTCTCTGCCGAATCGGCCGTGGCAGTTGCGCGCGGAGCTTGCGCAACTACGCTTATGTTGGCTAACGCACAGAGAACACCCGCGCCGGAGCGTAGATTTCCCGATTGAGGCACGGAAACGGACCGATGCCGCGATAGCAATCAACGGCAATACCGGCGATAAGTCTGCCACATGGATGCCGGCAGCGTTGAGCGCCGTGACGCAGCCGGACGCGCAACCTTTAAACGATGGCAAGTGAGCTTGATTCTTATGAAAAAAACTGCTTCATGGCCCGTAACGGCAGCGCCGCAAAAAAAGATCGTCCCGACGGGGAAACTCGGCCGTGTGCCAGCCATGCGTCGAAATCGGTCCAAAGACGGCGCGCAAGGCCGGGCTGGACTTGTTGCCGAACCGGACGCCGCTCTGGCGCAGGAGCCTGTCGGGCCGATGCAAAAAAAGGCAGGGGTCGGCCACCGGCGACAACACACGGTCGAGAACAACACCGCCCATAAAACGTCATCCTCAGCATCGCAAGACCCCGAGACGAGTGTCCGTGGCGCGTTTGACTATGCTGCCATCGGCATGGCGCTGGTAGCACCCAATGGCCGCTGGCTGAAAGTGAATCAATCGCTGAGCGGAATCGTTGGATATTCCGAGCAGGAAATGCTGGGACTTACCTACCATGACATTACTCATCCTGATGACCTGGCAAAAATTACTGCTCACGCGACGAAATTGCTGGCGGGCGAGATCGCCACTTACGAGATAGAAAAGCGCTACGTTCACAAGCGAGGGCACAACGTACACGTATTCCTGAGTATGTCACTGGTGCGCGACGGCAACGATGCGCCTCTGTATTTTATCTGCCAGGTCCAGGATATATCGGCGCACAAGGCAGCGGAAGAGGCATTATTCGCGGAACAGGAACGCGCCCGGGTCACGCTCAACTCCATCGGCGACGCGGTGCTCACCACCGACATGGCGGGCAACATCACTTATCTGAATGCGGTCGGGGAGAAGATGACCGGCTGGTCCCGGGAGGAGGCAGCGGGCCGGCCGCTTGCCGAAGTGTTCCACATCCTCGACGGCCTCACCCGGCAGTCCTTGCGAAATCCGGCGCTGATGGCCATCGAGGAAAACAAGATCGTGGGCATGGTTGCCGGCGTTGTGCTGATCCGGCGCGATGGCGTCGAAGCCGGGATCGAAGATTCCGCCGCTCCCATCCACGACCGGGACGGCAAGGTTACCGGCGCAGTGCTGGTTTTCCACGATGTCACCGCGTCGCGCGAAATGGCGGAAACCATGGCCCATCTGGCCCACCACGACTTTCTCACCGATTTGCCAAATCGGGTGCTGGTGAACGAGCGGCTTGCCCGGGCGATTGCCCTGGCCGGCCGGAACGGAAGAAAGGCCGCGGTGTTGTTTCTGGACCTGGACCGCTTCAAACTCGTCAACGACTCCCTGGGACACGCGATGGGCGACAAACTGCTGGTATTGGTTACAAAGCGCCTGCAGGCTTGCGTGCGCGTCTCGGACACCGTCTCCCGCCAAGGCGGGGATGAATTCCTGATCCTGCTTCCGGACATCGAGCACTCGCAAGATGCCGCCCACTTTGCGGTGAAAATTCTCACCGCGCTGGCCCAGCCGCACCACATCGACGGGCAGGAGCTCCATGTCACCATCAGTATCGGTATCGGACTGTACCCGGATAACGGCCAGGACACGGACACCGTGATCAGGAGCGCGGACACCGCGATGTATCACGCCAAGGAAAATGGGCGCAACAATTACCAGTTCTTCGCGCAGAAGATGAATACCCGGGTGGTCGAGCGACTCGCCACCGAAGGCAGTCTGCACGGCGCGCTGGCGCGAAACGAGTTCTGCTTGCACTACCAGCCGAAAATAAATCTCGAGTCTGGTGCGCTGACCGGCGCCGAGGCGCTGATTCGCTGGCTGCATCCGCTTCGCGGCAACATCCTTCCCGCGCAGTTCATTCCCATCGCGGAAGACTGCGGTCTCATCACCCCGATCGGCAACTGGGTCTTGCGCGAAGCATGCAGGCAGGCCAAAGCCTGGATAGATGCGGGCTTGGAGGCCGTGCCGATAGCGGTCAATATCTCAGCGGCGCAGTTCCGGCACAAGGACTTTCTCGAAGACGTTCGCGGCATCCTTCTGGACACCGGCCTGGAGCCGCGCTGGCTCGAACTCGAGCTGACCGAAAGCGTCCTCATGCAGGACGCGGAATCGACGACAACCATGCTCCAGGCACTCAAAACCTTGGGAGTGCGGCTTGCTGTCGATGACTTCGGCACCGGCTACTCGAGCTTGAGCTACCTGGCGCAATTCCCGATCGACACCCTGAAGATAGACCAGTCGTTCGTGCACAAGATCCTTTTCGATACCGACGATGCCCCGATTATCAGTGCAGTGATCAACATGGGAAGAAGTCTCAAACATCGGGTGATTGCCGAGGGCGTGGAGACAGAACAACAGCTCAGATTTCTTCAGGCTCGGCAATGTAACGAAGGACAGGGTATCTATTTCAGTCATCCCCTGAACGCCAGGGATTTCGCGAAGTTTGTTAAGACCCGCGCGACACCCGCGCGTCACCCCCGCCTCATGGTGATTGCCTGATTGCCTGCGCGACCGGTTGAGCCGAAAAATCAGGAACCGTCAAAAAACAAAGTGCTATCATTGCGCGCCCAAGCAGCGCACAACGGTGCCCATGAAGATCCCCAAAAGAATATTTCTTCCGGATATCCTGATGACAAACTGCGTGAAAACGGTACCCCACATGGGCGCCGGGCACATAGCCGTTTTTGAATGATGCGCGAGTCAGACTGACGCCCGCATGTTCTGCGCGGTTACTCCCGCCGGCTGCCGCATGGAATGACCATCGCATCATGCGTGTTGACTAAAGTTTTCGGGCGGCTCAGGATAGCGGCTTGATTTCATACGGAGGAAGCTTCATGAAAAAGGTTTGCGGAGCGTTGCTGTGCGGCGTGCTCGCTTTCGCGGTGACTGCGGCCGAAGCACAAAATCCCATGCGCATACGCGGCACGATCGCATCAGTCGATGGCAACGTGCTGATGGTCAAAACACGCGCGATTTTGACGTAACCGGCATTGCCGATCGGCTGAGCGCAGGCGCAACATCCTTCCCGGCGCAATGCTCGGCAGCGCTGAATCAGCGCGAAACCGTCCCCATCGGCCAGACGCGCGAAAAGAGCAGGATTGAATTTCTTATCGCTTATCGCTCTAGCAGGAGCGCATGCCAGCGGATGCGCCCGAATGCATGTTCTCCGAAGAAGCCGTTGATGCCAACGTCGAGTCCGCGTAGCCTATGCAGGCAATTCGGCCAGCCCTGGACCCGCAACTGCGGGCGGGAAATCGCCCGGAAGGAAAAGGCATGACGACTCGCTCGAACGGCTCGGCGCCCCTGCTCGTGGCCGCGCTGCTCGTGCTGACGGCGGCGCTGCCGGAAGCGTCAGCGCAGGAGACACCTATCCCAGCCGGCCGATACGCATGATCCTGCCGGTCGCGCCGGGCGGCGGAACCGATGCGCTCGCGCGCCTGATCGGGCAAGGGCTGTTCGAACGCTGGGGCCGGCAGGTGGTGGTGGAAAGCCGGACCGGCGCCGGCACGCTGATCGCGAGCGATCTCGTTGCCAAGTCCAGGCCCGACGGCCACACCTTGCTGATGACCACGAGCACGCACTCGATCAATCCGGCGGTCTACAAGAAAATGCCTTACGACACGTTGCGCGACTTCGCGCCCATCACTCAGGCGGAAATCGAGACACGGCACGAGTCTAACGCCGCTGCGCAAGTGCTAAGATAGCATCACCACGCGGCATCGCTTTGCCTGCATGGCGGGAGTGCCGAATCCGTATGCAAACCACCAGGGAGGACATGCAATGCCTAAGATGACGGGAGCACGAGCGTTTGCCGAAATGATGCGCGGCTACGGTGTTTCGCACATTTTCTTTGTGCCGGCCATCATGGCCAAGGCGCTGGCGGAAATGGAAGACATGCCGATCCGACGCGTGATGGTGCATGGCGAGAAGTCCGCGGCGTACATGGCGGACGGATTCGCCCGGGCAAGCGGCAAACCGGGCGTGTGCATGGCCCAGTGCGTCGGCGGATCGAANNGCGAGGCGACTTCCGGCGCACCGGGGCCAGTACATTTGCAGATGGAAAATCGCGGCGGACAGTCGACCGAGCAGGAAGCGGATCTCGACCCGAGAGTCGAGCAACAGTTTGCCTCCGTTCCGGCGTTTCGTCCGGAGCCCGAGATGTCGCGCGTGCGCGACGCCGTCGCGGCGCTTGCTAAAGCGCAAAAACCGGTGATCGTTGCAGGTGGCGGTGTGGTACGTTCCGGGGCCGAGCGCGAGGTCGTCGCGCTCGCCGAGAAGCTGCAAATCCCGGTCGTCACGTCGCTCAACGCAAAGCAGGCCATACTGGACAGCCACCCGCTCGCGGTGGGTGTGTCGGGCAGCTACTCGCGTGATTGCGCGAACAGCACACTGCGCGAAGCCGACCTCGTGTTTTTCATCGGCAGTCAGACCGGCGGTCATGTGACGCACTTCTGGCATTTCCCGGCGGTCGGCACGCCGGTGATACAGCTCGACATCAATCCCTCCGAGCTCGGCCGTAACTATCCAAACGTCGTATCCATCATGGGCGATGCCAAGGTCACGCTGCAGCGAATGATCGACGTGGCGCAGCGCAAATCGCCCGAAGCGGCAAAAGCATGGACGGGCCGCGTGCAGCAACTGGTTGCGACATGGCGTGCCGAGAACGAGCCGAATCGCAATTCCGATGCGGTGCCGATCCGGCCCGAGCGTATCTGCAAGGAGATTTCCGAAGCATTGCCGCCAGACGGCGTGCTCGTCTCGGACACCGGCCACTCGGGCATCTGGACCGGCACGATGGTGGATCTCAAGTATCCCACTCAGCGCTATATCCGCTGCGCCGGATCGCTCGGCTGGGGCTTTCCTGGAGCGCTTGGCGTGAAATGCGCGCTGCCGGACAAGCCGGTGCTGGGGTTCGCCGGCGACGGCGGATTCTATTACCACATCGCGGAGCTGGAGACGGCGCGGCGGCATAACATCAATCTCGTCATGCTCGTCAACAACAACAGCTCGCTCAATCAGGAAATCACGCTCAACAAAAACGCGTACAACGGCGAGCCGCGCGGCGGGTGGAAGGACATGTGGACGTTTACCGATATCAATTTCGCGAAGATCGCGGAAGACTTCGGTTGTGTCGGCATGCGCGTCGAAAAGCCCGGCGAGCTGCGCGACACGATCAAGCGCGCGTTCGGCATGAACCGGCCGGTGGTGATCGATGTCGTGACCGATATGAACGTCCTCGCGAAGCGCGTTCCGCACTGATGAGTGAACATTTCAGCTTCTTTCGGGTCGGACCTCGCCAAGTCTCGCCTTGGAAACCAATGTACATAAAGCTTTCACGGCGCTGACGGCGCCGTAAGTCGTGAAGTCGGGAGGTCGTAAGTGGCGTTCCCGCTCACGATTTCACGCCCTCACGATCTCCCGCAGCGTGCTCC
>PLYS01000182.1 GCA_003153455.1 Betaproteobacteria bacterium
TCGCGCGCATCAATTCGGCGCAAGGGGACATTGGCGAGGACCTGACGCTGCCCGCCGTCGCCGCGGTTCTGGTCGGCGGAACTTCGTTGTTCGGCGGCTCCGGCACCGTGGCGGGCACGCTGATCGGCGCGCTCATCCTCACGCTCGTGCTCAACGGCATGAATCTTCTGCAAATCCATTCGTCATGGCAGCCGCTTGTCACCGGCGTCATCATTATACTCGCAGTCTGGATCGACAACCGCACGCGCAGGAGCGACGCATAAGCAGCATAACTGAGAGCTCACAGCATCGACAATGAAAAGGGAGTAGCCAAGATGAAATACCTGACCTTCAGCGTAACCACTGTGCTGGCGGCGCTTTTCTCACATGCCGCATCGGCCGATGGCGAGACCATCGCCGTGTTCACCAAGAACCTGACGAACCCCTATTTCCAAGCCGTGCGTGTCGGCACGGAGACCGCGGCCAAATCGCTCGACGTCAAGGTTATTCAATACGTTCCGACCAAGCCGGACAGCATTCCCGAGCAGCTATCCCAGGTCGAGGACGTGATCGTGAAGAAGCCGGATGCGATCGTGTTCGTGCCGGTCGACTACAAGGCGCTTGTGCCCGCGGTCGAGAAGATCAATGCCGCCGGCATTCCGGTCACCAACATCATCGATCGCTCGGCGGGTGGAAAATTCGTCGCCTTTGTCGGCGCCGATGATTACAGCATCGGCCTGGCCACGGCGCGCGGCTTGCTCAAGGCGATCGGCGGCAAAGGCAACGTGGTCATCCTCGAGGGCGTCAAAGGCTCGCTCACCAATACCGATCGCGTGCGCGGGTTCAACGACGCGCTGAAAGAAAGCCCGGGCGTCAAGCTGCTTGGCTCGCAGCCGGCGAACTATCAACGGCTGCAGGCGCTTCAGGTGATGGAGAACCTCATGCAGTCGTTCCCGGCAATCGACGGTGTGCTGGCCGCAAACGATCCGATGGCGGTCGGCGCCATCGAGGCGCTCGAAGGCGCCAACCGCAAGGCGCTGGTGGTGGGGATCAATGGCAGCCGGGAAGCGGTCGAATTGATCAAGTCCGGCCAGCTGCTGGCGAGCGGCGACTTCAACGGCTTCGTCCAAGGTTGCCTCGGCATGCAAATCGCGGTGCGCAACCTGCGCAAACAGACGACGCCGAAGGAAGTGGTCTTGAAGGCGGTGGTGATCGACAAGACCAACCTCACGGCCTATGAGACGCCGGTCGAGCAGCGTACCTGCCCGACGTTGGAACAGATCACCTCAAACTAAAGGTGATCGCGCTAGGCGAGCCGGCCGTCATGGCCGGCTCGGCTGGGCGCTGAGCCTGCTACTCGGTCGGCTTTGCACGAAGTGTCGGAAATCACTTGCAACGACCGCCTCTTCCGCCTTTGGCACAAAGCTGACATGCCGCATGCCGCGACGAATGTTTGCTTTTGGGGGTAAACCGGACGCGATGGCCTCGCAGAGACCGGTTCGATAGGGACTGCGTGCTAGGCACGCAGTTTGAGTCCTCTCGTCTCCACCACGCAGTCTACTTAGTCCCTAAAGTCTCTGATGCTGTCACGAAGGCCTCGAACGTCCGGGCTTTTGCGGGTTGAATTTGGCGAAGCGCGGTCTCTGCCGAAACATGAGACCGCTTAGAGGCAGTTTTGGGCACTTTGTCTCTGCCGTCCGGGAAGTCGTTCCTGGCTCAGAAAAGCGGACGTGGCGCGGACGGGCTCCGACGTTTGATTTTGACTGGAAGTCGACACATACAAAGCTTCGCTGCTTACGCCGTTTTCGCGGGCCCCGTAATCTGCTCCAGCACGCGGCCCTTGGTCTCGACACCGACGAGCCAGATCGCAAGCGACGCGATCAGGAAGGTCAGTGCGAAAGTGTGCAGCACATAGGCGCCTAGCCCGTACTGCAGCATGAAGCCGACAACCGTCGGCGCCAGGAACGAGCCGATGCGCCCGACGCCGAAGAACCAGCCGACGGCGGTCGCGCGCAGGTGCGTCGGATAGAGCTCGCTGACATAGATGCCGTTCGCGCCATAGACGCCCGGATTGACCCAGCCGACCGCGGCAATGGCGAAGAAAATCCAGATGCCTGTCGCCTGCGCGAACCACAGATGGAAGAACGCGCCGACGAAATAATACAGGAACAGGATAGGCCTGCGCCCAAACCGGTCGATGAGGAAGCCGCACGCCGTGTAGCCGACGAAAGCCGCGATCGCCTGCACGAACAGGAATACGAAAATTTCTTTGAGCTGGAAGCCGCGCTGCACCAGAATCTGCGGCAGCATGAAGATGATGCCGTTCGAAGACCACAGAAAGCAGAACGACACGATCCACAGCAGGATGGTGCGCTTGCGGCGCTCCGGCGTGAGCAGCTCAAACACAGTGACGCCGCGCTCTTCGACGCCGGCAGCGATCATGACCGGCGGCGGCAATGGCGCTCCGCCCGACGCTTTGGCTTCGATTTCGGCGACGGTCTTTTCCGCTTCCGCCAGGCGTCCGCGGCTGATCAGATAACGCACCGACTCCGGCATCACCATGCGCACAAAGAACAGCAGCACAGCCGGCACGACGCCGATAATGAACACGGTGCGCCAGCCATAGGTCGGAATGATGAAATAGGCGAGCAGTGCGGCCAGCGCCAAGCCGAGCGGAAACGCCGCCATCATCGAGCCAGTCATGCGGCCGCGGATGCGGCTCGGGCTGTATTCGGCTGTCAGCGTNNGTGAAGACCGAAAAGATTCCGATGGTTGCGGAAAACGACGTGCGCCGGCCGATGTAGTCGGAGATCGTGCCCCAGAACAGCGCGCCGAGGAAGGCGCCGACCAGGCCGACCGTCGCCAGCAGGCCGGCTTGCGCCTGGTTCAGACCGAATTCGCGCGCGACCGGCGGCAGCGCCATGCCGAACAAGGCGAAATCGCAGGCATCAAACATCACGCCGACAAAGCAGAGCGTGAACAAATTACGATGCCATTTCGAGAACGGCAGACGATCCAGGCGTCCAACCAATTCGGCTGATTTATCGGCGCTGCCCATCTTAATTCCCCCGAAGCTGCCTCGTTATTTATCGCCGCTGGCGCGGCAGGCGATCGCAGAGGCCGTACGTCGCGTGAGGAGTTAATAGCGAAACGCAAACACTGACAAGCCACGCGTCCCGCATTGGACGCGAATGGTTGCTTGAAATCGGTGCTCAAGGCCGCGTAGGTTCTTCGCGGCCAACAAGGGCGGCAATTGTGATCATCGATATTTTCAACCATTTCATGCCGGCGGCCTATTTCGAGCGGCTGCGAAAGCTCGCGCCCGATCTTCCGGCGGCTACCGCCTTCCCGAAGCTGCGAACGCTGTGGGACGTCGATGCGCGGCTGCGGCTGCTCGACCAGTTCGGCCAATACCAGCAGGTTCTGTCGCTCGCCAATCCGCCGCTGGAATTGCTCGGCACGCCGGAACAGACGGCTGAGTTGGCGCGCATGGCCAATGACGGCTTGGCCGAACTGTGCCGGCTGCATCCTAAGCGCTTTCCAACGTTCATTGCGTCGCTACCGATGAACAACATCGATGCCACGTTGCAGGAGATCGACCGCGCGGTAAACGAGCTCGGCGCCAAGGGCATCCAGGTGTTCACGAATGTCGCTGGCAAGCCGCTGAGCGCGCCGGAATTCCGGCCGGTGTTCGCGCGCATGGCCGAACACGATCTTCCGCTCTGGGTGCATCCGATGCGCGGCCCGCAGTTTTCCGATTACGCCACCGAGAAAACGTCGGAAGACGAAATCTGGTTCACTTTCGGCTGGCCCTACGAGACCACGGCCTGCATGACGCGCCTGATCTATTCGGGACTGTTCGACGAGATGCCAAAGCTCAAGATCATCACCCACCACATGGGCGGCATGATTCCCTATTTTGCCGGCCGTATCGCGCTCGGCTTCAAGCAGATTTTCTTTGGCGAGCCGGACCGCAATCCCGGGGCGGAGAAGCTAAAGAAGCCGCCGCGCGATTACTTCAAGATGCTTTATGCCGACACCGCGTTGAATGGCGATATCGCTGCCACGCGCTGCGGCCACGAATACTTCGGCACGGCGCGCTGCCTGTTCGCAACCGATGCGCCGTTCGATGCCGAACAAGGCAAGGGTCTGATCGCCAAAACCATCGCGGCGGTTGAGGCGCTCGACATCGGCAAGGATGCGCAGCAGCGGATTNNACGTCAAAGTGAAGCTGCGCGACGGCGAGATGGGCGCTTATCTGGCCATTCCCGACGGCAAGCCGGCCGGCGCGATTATCGCCATCATGGAAATCTGGGGTGTCAACGACACCATGCGCCATCACGCGCATGAATTTGCCGAGGCCGGCTTCGTCTGCCTAGTGCCCGATTTATTCTGGCGGCAGGAGCCGGGCGTCGAGCTGTCTGACAAAAATCCAGAAGATGTGAAAAAGGCCTTCGATCTCTATTACGACTTCGACTACGACCTCGCGGTCCGCGATATGGAGGATACCGGCGCCTATCTAAAGGGTTTGCCGGAGTGCAATAGTAAAGTCGGCGCGGTCGGCTACTGCCTGGGCGGCAAGCTCTGCTATCTGATGTGCTGCCGCACCGAGATCAATTGCGCGGTGGCCTATTACGGCACGTATATCGAACACAATATCCGTGAAGTGACCAACCTGCACCGGCCGTTCGTGCTGCACATGGCGATGAAAGACCGCTGGGTGCAGGCGGAGGTCAACGAACTGCTGGAGCGGCGGCTATCGCCGAATCCGCTGGTGACGATCCACAAATATCCTGGCGCCGACCACGCCTTTGCGCGGTTCGGCGGCAGGACCTACAGCAAGCCAGAGGCTGATCGTGCCTTGAAGCTGACGGTCGATTTCTTCAACAAGCATTTAGCCGGCTGAAGCCGGCAGAGGAGAGGAAACGATGCTGCAACGAGCTTGTTTGGTCATCACCGCGACGCTGGCTACGCTCTTGTCGGCGCCGGATACGCGCGCGGACGAATTGCTGCGCGTAAATGTCTTCCCCGGCCCGCAGCACGTCGCGCTTTATGTGGCCAAGGAAAAAGGCCTGTTCGCCAAGCGTGGGCTGAACGTCGAAATCACGTTTACGCCGAATGCAAAAGCCCAGCGCGATGGGCTGGCCGACGGCAGCATCGATATCGCACAAGCGGCGGTCGACAACGCGGTCGCCATGGTGGAAGC
>PLYS01000632.1 GCA_003153455.1 Betaproteobacteria bacterium
CAGCAGACCATCCGGTCGCGTGAAGAGACCCGTGCCATCGTTTACGAGAAGATTAAAGCGGGGCTCACAACGGACGATGACGGCACGCGCGCGGCTTCGCAGCTCGACGCTGCACGGGCTACCTTGGCTCAGGCCCGACAGGACAAAGCAGCTGCGCAGCTAAGTCTTGAGCTCCTTTGTGGTGCGCAGCCCAACGATTTTACAATCGCATTGCAGGGGTCTCCACGGGAATTCACGCCTGTACCGCTTGCGGCGGGCCTTCCGGCAGAGCTCCTACAGCGACGACCCGATATTCGTCGTGCTGAGAGGCTGGCTGCCCAGGCCGTGGCCAATGTCGGAGTCGCTGAGGCCAATCGGTACCCGAGCCTCGGTTTATCAGGCTCGCTCGCCGCGACGAAAATTGCTCCGCTGACTCCCTGGTTTTATCCGTTTTCCATTGCGACCACGTTGAACGGAGTTATTTTCGACGCTGGCGCGTTGGCGGCTCAGGTCGAGCAAAAGGATGCCGTGGCGGCGCAAGTCATTTTGCAATACGTGCAGACGGTTCGCAGCGCTGTATCCGAGGTCGAGCAGAAACTGTCTGCGGTGGACTTGGGCCGTCAGAGGACCCGCGCCCTTTCCGACCAAGCCACGTCCGACCGGGCAACGCTTTCGATTGCTACGGAGCGGTATCGACGAGGGCTTACGACGTTCCTCGATGTTGCCGACGCCGAGCGGGTGGTCTTTGCCACAGAGTTGGCCTTGCAGCAGACCAAAGGTCAGGTCGCTCTGGACTCCATCAGTCTCTACAAGGCGGTCGGCGGCAGCTGGATTACTGGACAGGCAACACCTCCCGTAACCAGCATGGCCAAGTAGGCCGCCCAAGGTGTGGGACCAGCCTAGTGGTACACAAGCGACTCACGTCCAACAGCACGGCGGTTGGACGCTTCGACAAGCGGGATTTCATTTACATCGCGAAGAGCGACGAATACCGATGCCCTCGGATTCGTGGNNGGTTCGGCCGAATTGCACGCGTTCATGGTTTGCAAATCAGCGGCAGCAATACGTGTTCTAGCAGCCGTTCATCCCCGCTACGGCTGAATGTCGCTTCAGGGTCGAAAGCCGTCGGTCAACGGTCGGTTTCGACACTCGTAAGCGGTCGTTCACCGGGATCAATGCCCTCCATTACAGCGGGCCAATTTCGCAAGACACGAGGGTCGGCTAGAAATACTGCATCTAACACGGCGTTACGAATCATACGTAACATTATGTAAGCACGACTCGCCCTGAGGACTCAGTCCCCAGTCGCGGGCGCAGTGTGTGAGTATGAAGTGTTGGTCTTTCCGGCTTGCGCACGACCGAATCGCCGGTAACAAACTCTTACGTGTTCTCCGGGATATTCGCGAACGAAAGCGGGTCCTACATGAGAAGGAGATCCCGAACATGAAACTTATCAGAGTGACGTTTGCTGTATTGGTGCTGGCGGTGGTGGCGATGCTGAGCGGATGCGTGTTGGTTCCGGTCGGACCAGGCTACTACTCCGGGTCGCACGGCTATTATGGGCCGTCCGGGAGCTACCAAAGAAGGGGTAGCTACGGGTATCGTTGAAGCTGTAGCCTTAATCGTTATTGGAAGGGATTGCTCCGTTGGAGGAATACACCATGAAAAAATCAACAGTAATTGCTCTTTTCATCGCCGCTTTCGCNNTCAATACGGCCAACCGGTTCAATACGGCCAACCGAATCAATACGCGCAGCCGGTTCAATACGGCCAACCGATTCAATATGCTCAGCCAATTTGTAGATACCCAACGCATTGGGTCTGGCGTGGGTTCTGGAATTGTGAATACACCCAACCGGTTTACTATCCACGGCCCTATTACTATCCGAACTACGGGCACTCTGTCGGGTATTACGGCGGTGGATATCGCGGCGGCGGTGGTGGTGGACACTTCGGCGGCGGATATCGCGGCGGCGGTGGTGGAGGACACTCCGGTGGAGGACACTCCGGTGGTGATCACGGTGGCCATAGGTAATAGCGGTAATGTTTCGGATCGAGCCTTGTTGAATTCTCTATAAACCGATGACGTGGTTTCGTTTAAGGGAAAAGTTTCCGATATTTTGTTGCGATCGGTAGTCATCGTCGATCCCGCGATACTTGTCCCTAGTAAACGTAGATGACCGGCGCAGGAGGTCCGAGAGGGCGATCTGGCCCCCCTTGGCCCCAGGAGGTCAATGTCGGGGAGCTGCGGCGGGGGCATGGCTTACTACCCCCATCGGGTGCCCCGAGCCGGGCCTCTCTGGGCCACTTGGCGTGCCGCTTTCAACCCACGGCTCGGGTAATCTTCTCAGCAGCACTCCCTCTTGCGATGCTCGGTCGTCGTTCGGTGGAAAAGTGGGGTAACCAGATGTTTTCGTTCGCGTTGCACACTCAATTCTGCGTTTGTTCCTGACGGCAGGTTCGGGTCAGGTTCGGTTCCGAGCTCGCGGTACACCGACCAGAAAAAAATCGTTTCGGATTCTTCAGGTTGGAAACTATAATCTCGATTGTGACTCGTACTCTTAATCCGTAGGTCCGGGGTTCGACTCCCCGACGCCCTACCAGAAAAAAAGGGGTTACTTTAAAACGTAGCCCTTTTTTTATTTCCCATGGGGCACTGGCGGGACACAAAACCAGAACAAACCCCAGTCGATTCCGGCCGCAACATCCAGAAGCCATAGGCGCATTGGCGCAGCCAGCTACCTGAGCCACTAATGTCCACCACTCGTTTTTCCTCCGCCAAAGACCAGCAAATTGTTGTCGTTTGCGATTCCGCATCAATCGCCACCGGCGACATCTCTGGAGTGCTGTCCTCGCTCAAAAGTCTTTCTGGCGACCGATCTTCCGCCATGGGGGCCGAAGGTGCTGTAACGCTGGTGTTCAACGGCTACGACGACGACCCCCGCGAGCTTGAGTCCATTCCAGAAGTGAGGGAATGGTTTGCCAAGCTGTTTGAGGCATGGCCGTACTGGTCATGTGCTCGCAACGCGTCTCGGCAAACAGAGTTGAAAACCATATGCTTTTGCCGCCAAAGGTTCAAACTGTTATTGAGGTATTGCTTTTAGCGCTGGTCGCGGCATTCGTCACGGCCATCACCCTGCGGCTTGACGGCGGTGCGCGGTAGGCAGAAGCTTGAGCAGCGGAAATTGACTCTAAAACCATTCATCGGGAGGATGCAAGCATGCAGCAAAAAAGCTTTAGTTATTGTGTGATCCGCTGCTACGGCCTGGCGTTCGCCGCCGCCATCGCACTACCCACGGCAGCCGATGCGCAGACGGACCGCTATCCGACGAAGCCGGTCCGCGTGGTCGTGCCATTCAGCCCTGGCACGCCGATCGAGGTGCCGGCGCGTGCGGTCACGCAGCGGATGATCGAGACGCTGGGCCAGCCGTTCGTGTTTGATTACCGGACGGGCGCGAGCGGCACGATTGGCACCGAGGCGGTCGCGCGGGCGCCGCACGACGGCTACACGATGCTGATCACCAACTGTTCACACACGGCGAACCCGTCATACTACAAGAAGCTGCCGTACGATACCGTGAACGACTTCGCGGCGATCTCGCAGATCAACGTGACTTACGGGAACCTGCTGGTCGTCCATCCGTCGCTGCCGGCGCGCTCAGTCAAGGAATTCATCGCGCTCGCCAAGGCGCGGCCGGGAATGATCAAGTACGCCTCGGCCGGCATCGGCAGTCCGCCGCACGTCAGCGCCGCGCTGTTCGCCGCGATGGCCGGCATCAACCTCCTGCACGTGCCGTACAAGGGCACGGCGGTGGCGTTCAACGACGTGCTCGGCGGGCACGTCGAGGCCATGGTGGCGAGCCCGACGACCGCGGTGCCGTACGTCCAGGCGGGGCGCCTGCGCGCGCTCGGCATCGGCGGCCCGCGGCGCCAGCCGCAGCTGCCCAACGTGCCGACGTTCAATGAAGCGGGGCTGACTGGATTCGACTTGACCTGCTACCACGGCATGTGGTTCCCGGCCGGCACGCCAGCGGACATCATTCGTCGCGTGCACGCCGAAGTGGTGAAGGCGGTCGCGTTGCCGGAAACGCGCAAATACCTCGCGGACAACGGCCTGATCCCGGTCGGCAGCTCGCCGGAGGAGTTCTTGGATTTCATCAAGAAGGACATCGCGAAGCAGGCGGCCGTCGTGAAGCTGATCGGCCTCGAGCCGCAGTGAGGGAAACCTTCCGGCCCGCTGCGCGCCTCGATTGAGTTCGTTCGTGTGCAATTTATGGCGCAATGGGGTAAGCCCCGAAATACAGCAACCGCTGGTGCCTTCATTGTTGCGGAAGTGGGGACAGCACTGCGCTGGTCGTTAGGGTGAGATCAGCCAGACTGGCCGGGGTCTGAGAGCGGGCCAGAGGTACGGGATGTCTTAATGCCTTCATAGTGCTGAGGACGCCGGGGAACGCTGCTCGGGCGGACCCGGCCGAGGGAAGGGGGCACCGCTGTACAGAATCGTTCTTGAGAAACACGGAAGGGGCGTTGAAACGCGAGAACGTGTCAACGAAACAGGAGCGAATAGCCAAGCTGGCGAGAAGCAACCCACGTCACTGAACCATTATCTCGACTACGAATGGGTAAGGTATGCCTACGAGTGCACGCGCAAAGACGGTGCGGTAAGGGTCGATGGCGTACTGTCCAGAACTGCGCGACGCAGCGACGCCTGCCCAATGAAAATCATCNNATTACATGGTTGTCGTTACGCGGCTTTTGCGACTGGAACCCGGGACAGTATGCCGGTCTGCTCGAGCTCGGCCCGCAGCGCCTGACGTTCCTTGTCGGGGACCTGCGGCAGCGGCGTCCTGACCGGGCCGCCGGCCATGCCCAGCATTTCCGACCAGACTTTCATGTAGGCGATGGGGATCAGCTTCTCATTCACCCAGCGGGCGCGCAGCCACTTGGCGGCAATCTCGCGCAGCGGCTGCAGGGTTTTGGCGATCGTTTCCGCCTCATCGAAGCGGCCCTGCAGGCCCAGCGCCGTGTAATCGTGCAGCGGGCGCCAGGTCGGAGTCTGGTACAGAAACGGCTGCGGCGAGGACATGTGGACCGTCTGTCCGTACTCGCGCATCAACTTCATCCACAGCGATTCGTCGGGCTGGCTCATCACGATCTTCCCGCCGATCAGCTTTTTGACCGCCGCGTAGTGCTCGAGCGGGCGCGGGATCTTGATGCCGCAGACGTTCTCGATATCGGCGATGCGCGCCGTCAACGCGGGCGACAGGCCAATCCCAGAATACTCGGCGTCAAACATCCAGACGCCGATGTTGACCCGCGAGCAGACGAACTTGAAGTAGTCGTAGATCATCGCGTCGTTGCACGGCGGATAATACGGGTTCATCAGGGTTGCGAAGTCGGCCCCGACCTCCTCGGCGTGGCGGGTAAGTTCGACCGTCTCGAGCGCCGAGTGATGCGCGGTATGCGCGATGACTTTGCACTTGCCTTTGGCTTCCTGAACCACGATTTCAACAATGCGCTTGCGCTCCTCCTTGGTGAGCGACCAGAACTCGCCCATGACGCCGGTGCAGAAAATGCCCTCGATCGCGAGTCCGGCGGTGAGGTGGCGCATGTTGTGCCGCAGGCCGGCCTCATCCACTTCGCCGTCCGGTGTGAACGGCGTGGTTATTGCTGCCCATACTCCGCGAAACTGCGCCTTTGACGCTTCTTTTGCTTCCGATCTCTTGTAGTTCATGCTTGTACTCCTTTGAGTTGATGAATTTGGTGCGTGTTGCCACGCCTGCGTTTGATGCCGATCCAATAGGTGGTCGGTGTTACTTATTTGACAAGACTGAGATAAGCCATCACGCTCTTGAGCCTCGCATATTATCGAGCTTTACGTCACTGTGTTACATCGCTCGGCCCTCT
>PLYS01000610.1:0-881 GCA_003153455.1 Betaproteobacteria bacterium
GAGATGATCGATCGTCTGCGCAAGTCCTACAGCGTGCCGCATACCGAACAGGCCAGTCCGCCGCGCGTCGTCGCCCGCGGCGGCGGTGCTTGGGTTCGTGCGCTCGCGGCGGTCCCGCCCGGATCACGCTTCATGGGCGCGAAGGTGTTCGGGTTCGGCCGCGCGAAGTCGGTAAGCTACCTCATCGCACTGTTCGAACAGGACACCGGGGCGCTCGCCGCATTGATCGATGCCAATCTGGTCACCGGCTACCGCACTGCGGCGACTTCCGCGGTGGCGGTCGATCGTATCGCCCCACCCGGTCCGGCTGTCATTGCCGTGCTCGGCAGCGGGCTGGAAGCCAAGATGCATCTGCGCGCCATCGCCACGGTCCGACCGCTGCGCGAGGTTCGCGTGCATAGCCCGACGGCGAAGAATCGCGAGGCGTTCGCGGCCCTGTTTACCCAGGAGCTTGGAGTGCCGTGCTCCGCCGTCGCGAGCGCGCGCGAGGCAGTCGACGGTGCCTCGATCGTCGTCGCAGCTGCGCGATCCCACGACGAAACCCCGATCCTCAAGGGCGAATGGTTGCGCGACGGCATGACGGTTGTCTCGATCGGTTCGACGCTACCCGATCAGCGGGAGATCGACGCCCGGGTGGTCGATGCCTGCGACCTAATTATCTGCGACATGGTCGAAGAGGTCGTGCATGAAACCGGCGACATGATCGCCGCCAAGCAAGCCGGTGTGGCCTTCGAGCCCAAACTCATGTCGCTCAATGAGCTGTTGTCGAGTCCATCGGCCGGCGAACGCCTGCGGGCCGCGCGTCTGCCGATGTTCAAATCGGTGGGCGCCGCCATCCAGGACGTGGTCGTCGCCGAACTCGCATTCGAGAACGCGGTAGC
>PLYS01000610.1:931-4820 GCA_003153455.1 Betaproteobacteria bacterium
CCGCAGGCTGTGTTCGTCGGAATCGAAAAGGGCTTCTTCGCCGCTCAAGGCATCGAGGTCGAGCCAGTCTTCTTCCGCTCCGGCGCAGAACTGGTGCCGTCTTTGTCGACCGGACAGATCGATCTCGCGGCGACCTCCCCTGGCGCGGCCATCTACAACGCACTCGGCCAAGGCGTCAGCGCAAAGATCGTCGCCGACTATTACGTGCTGGCGGCCGGCCAGCCTGGCGGTGATCCCAATGCCATCGTGGTTCGCAAGGATCTGCTCGACAGCGGCAAGTTCAAGACGCCCGCCGACGCCAAGGGCATGACCATGGCGATCACGGCGCGCGGGCAGGTCACCGACCTCGCCGGCGGCCTGTTCCTGCGGAAAGCGGGACTGACCGAAAAGGACGTCCGCGTCGTCACCATGCCGTATCCGGACATGCTGGCCGCTCTGCAGGGCAAATCCATCGACGTCGCCGTTGCCATCGACCCGCAGATCACGATCGCCGAGCAGCAGGGCATCGCCAAGCGCTACCTTAAGCTGTCCGAACTGATGCCGGGGCTCAATCTCGGCGTGGTCATGTATGGCGAGCGGCTGGCGCAGAAGGACCGCGATCTCGGCATGCGCTTCATGGCGGCCTATCACGAATCGAACGCTTACGAGCGCCGTCGGCTGCTCGAGCCGGGCGGCCGCGAGGAGATCGGCAAGATCTTTCAAAAATATTTCCCGATTCAAAACCCTGCCCTCTACGACACGGTCGGGCTCGGCCTGGGCCGTGAAACGCTCATGGTGGATGTCGACGGCCCTTTCGGCCTACATTGGCAGCTTCAGCAATATCAGGAGCGTGGACTGATCCTGGCGGCGCCGGATCTCTCGAAGGTCGTTGACAATTCCTTCGCCAAGGCAGCGGCCAAGGCAAAGTAGGCGAGGGAGGCGGCCTTGAACGCGAAGATCTCGATCCGCGGCGTCAACAAACACTTCGAAACCCGCAGCGGCACCTTTCAGGCATTGCGCAATATTAATCTCGACGTAGCGTCTGAAGAGTTCCTCTGCATCGTCGGACCAAGTGGCTGCGGTAAGTCGACTTTGTTGCGGATGCTCGGCGGCCTCGAGACAGCGAGCCGCGGAGAGGTTCGGATCGCGCACGAAAACCCGCAGCGGCCGCTAACCTCGATGATCTTCCAGCAAGAGTCCGTGTTTCCGTGGCTCACCGTCGAGAAGAACGCCGCATACGGCCTGCGCGTCACCAATACCTGGATAGGACGCGAGAGCGAGGAGCGCGTTACCTATTTCTTGGAAAAGACCGGCCTCCTCCAGTTCCGGGATTTCTACCCATATCAGCTCTCCGGCGGGATGAAGCAACGGCTGTCGGTCGCGCGCGCCTTCATCACCAATCCGGAAATCCTGCTGATGGACGAGCCTTTCGCTGCACTCGATGAGCAGAACAAGATGCTGCTGCAACAGGAACTCGGAAAGCTTTGGGAAGAATTCCGCAGCACCGTGGTGTTCATCACTCACAGCCTGGATGAGGCCGTGCTGCTGGGTGACAGAGTGTTGGTGATGAGTTCGGCGCCCGGCCACCTCAAGCAGGCGTTCGATATCCCGTTCGCTCGTCCGCGCGACCTTCTCGACCTGCGCCAAACCAATCAGTTCAACGACCTCACCCGGCAAATGTGGGAGTTGTTGCGCAACGAGGTGCAGCAGGCGCGCGCCCAAGAAGCCGGCCGCGTGAGCCAGACCGGAGCGCGCAGGCATGGCTGAACCCTTGGCAATCGCAGGCGCCGAACCTCAGGCCGACAGTCCGCTTGTTAAGCGCGGGCGGCGTTTTCCGGTGCCGACCATGCTGCTCTCCCCGATCGCCCTGCTGCTGGTGTGGGAACTCTGCGCCCGCTTCGGCTGGATCGAGACGAAGTTTTTTCCCGCCCCCTCGACCATTGCAGTCACGGCTTGGCAGATGGCCGGATCGGCGGAGTTCTGGCTCGACCTTCGGGTCAGTCTGTCGCGGATGGCTATCGGGTTCTTCCTCGGCGCTATTCCCGGACTTCTGGTCGGACTGGCTATGGGCCTGTTCACCCCCGCGCGCACGATCTTCCAGCCATTGGTCGCCGCAATCTATCCGCTCCCGAAGATCGCGCTGCTGCCCCTGATCCTGCTGATCTTCGGGCTCGGCGAANNCGTGTTCTTCCTGATGGCGATCAACGCCATGGCCGGTGTGCTCAACGTGCCGGCCATCTACTTCGACGTCGCCCGCAATCTGAAAGCGTCGCGCTGGAAAATCTACTTCACCGTGGCGCTCCCGGGCGCCCTGCCCGGCATCTTCACGGGCCTACGCATCTGTGTCGGAACCGCCCTGCTGCTTCTCGTCGCGGCTGAATTCGTCGGCGCCAACGAGGGGATCGGCTACCGCATCTGGTGGTCCTGGTCGGTTTTCTGGGTGAACAGCATGTATGTCGGCTTCGCCGTCATCGCTTTGCTCGGCTTCCTGCTCACCACTCTCGTCGATTATTGCGAACGCTGGTGCCTGCCCTGGCAGGGACGCTAGCGCCGCGGCTTATCACCCAATCCGCCAGACAAAGGAGTTTACGATGGCTAGCTACCGGAAGAACGAAGCCCGCGAGTGGGCGCGCGAGCACCTGAAGGGTGTCGCCAACGTGGTCATCCCATCCTACACCGGAGACCTGAAGGGGCTGAACGAGAACGGCATCCGCCACGACATTCGCCAGGAGATCGACTACGGCTTCGCAGGCACGCTGTTGGTCTCGGAAGTGGCGATCACACTCAATGAATACCGCCAGTTCTTCGAATGGGCGAATGATGAATCGCGCGGGCGGCTCAAACTGATCCACCACGCCAGCTTCAACACGTTCGAAGAGAACATCGAGGCAGTCCGCATCGCCGAGGCCAACGGGGCCGAGCTGGTGCTGTTGTCCTATCCGGCCAATTTTTACGCGGAAACGCCGCAGGATATTTACGACTACACCAAGGCCTATTGCGACGCGACGAACCTCGCTGTCATGCTGTTCCCAGTCCCGCTGTGGGGCTTTGACCGCGTCCATGCCTCCGATATCGAGACCAGCCTGATCCGTCGGCTGCTCGATGATTGCCCGAATGTGGCGGCGATCAAAGCGGAAGGCGCCATGCCGAGCATCATGCACTTCGTGGAGTGCCATCGCCTGTTCGGCAAGGAAGTCGTGGTCACAATGCCGCTCGAGGGCGAAATGATACCGCTGGCGCAGCTTGTGCCGATCCAATTCAGCGGAACCAGCAATACCGAGTATTTCGGCCCGATGATCCCGCGCATCCACAAGCTGCTGCAGGAGGGCAAATACGACGAAGCGACCAAGCTGTTCTGGCAAATTCATCCGGCGCGCAAGGCCAATGGCGTCGCCAATGCGCACGTCCCGCAGACGCTGTTCTTACACCGCATGCTCTGGAAGTTCCAAGGGTGGTTGAACGGCTTCAATGGCGGACCGATGCGGCAGCCGACCATGCGTCTCAACGAGGGACAAATGAATTTGTTGCGTAAGGGCCTTACGGATTCCGGCATAAAGCCGACCGAGTCGCACAATCGCGAGTTCTTCGTCGGCCGAAATCTGGAAAATGCCGCCAAGGTGAAGGCCGCTTAAGTACCATCGCGCATACGACACTCTTGCGGCGCTCTCAGGAGGGCGCCTAAGCGTTTCGCACAAGCGATCCTTCGAGCCGACGCCCACTCGATGACAGAGCGAAGGTCGCGTGCACGAACAGGTCGAACCTGTCCATTTTCGCGATTGATGGTCATCACCTCTTTGCCGGCGGACAATGCGCCGGTTTAAATAGTTGACGACTCCTGTCCCTACTTAAAACTTCGAATCCCGGAGAAACTCCTAGATTTCTTTGGCTTTCGGAGTTTTGAGTAGGCACA
>PLYS01000475.1 GCA_003153455.1 Betaproteobacteria bacterium
GACCGCATTGAAAATCTCGCTGTTACGGCGTACGTGTTCCTGGGTCCGTCTTTCGATATCGAACCAGAAACCGAGACCGAGAAACAGCGCGAAGCTGAGCAGCGTACCGGACACTATCACCAACTGGCTTTGCGTCCAGGATATGGAATCGATGAATGCCTGGTTGGCACTGACTCGTAGATTCCAGGTACGCCCACCGATCTCTACCGGCCTCGTGTGGGATAAGGTGCTTACTGCTATTTCTTCAGCGTGCCCACTGCTGTTGTACATCCGGCTTTCCGGAGTGATCGCTCCGTCGAAGACTTCGAGTTCCAGGTCGCTGGTCTTGGCGCCAAAAATGCCGCGCATCAGATCGTTGGCGCGAAATCCGCCACAGACGAGCGCGCGGAGGGCGGCTCGGCGCTGGTCCGGTGTGACTATCAGACGACCGGTATGATAAACAGGCAGGCAATATATGAAACCATGTTGTACGTCCTCATTGGTTTCCTGCGCCAATTTCACCATTCCGGAGACGGATGGCAGACCGAGATCAATAGCGCGGTCCATCGCCTCGCGACGGACCGGATTGGTGTACATGTCGAAGCCGAAAGCACGAAGATTGCGTCCTCCGAAGGGCTCGACATAGACTAGCGAGTGATAAACCGGACGCTCGGGCTGCTCCGGCGTAATGGAATACTCAGGATGCCCTTCGGCACGAATCTGGGCGATGTGGGCGTCCTTTTCGGCGGCGGGAATGGGAAAGTCAACCGCGAAGTTTTGGATGCCCGGATAATTCTTCGCCAAATCAGCGTTTTCGACATACTCGTGCCATTGATACCGAGTGATCGTCGGCTGCGTGCGAAACAGGCCGACGCCACCGCGCAGCACCTGCTCGTAGGCATGCATGCGTTGCTCGACCGCAGTGACGATCTGCTCGGCACGCGAGTCAAAACGCTCCTTGGATTGTTCTGCAATGTCCCTGTTGGAACGATGCCAGAGGACGAAGGTGGTAGATAAACCGATCAGGAGAACGACCCAGAGAAAAGGTGAGCGGAAGACCGCCATCGTCGACGGAGCGATGCCGATGGTTACGCTCTTCTGTTTCAACATGTCAATCCTTTACCCTGTCAAAGGAGGTGAAAAACATCATCCACGCCATAAAACAGCAGTTCTTCCAATGCGACGTTCAGCTTCTGGCCGCTTTCTCGAAAGGCCAGGTCCGTCCTTGGATAAATTCTCCCGGTCAGTTAGGTTCAGTCGCAAAAATCTACGCTGAAGCTGAAATCAAGTCCGCCTGGTTGCAACCTGGCCCGCGACCCGGTGGTCAAGCACCAGCACGCAATCGAAGACATATTCCTCCAGGCGCTGGCGTGGCTTGTTACTTTCCTCGATGGTCGCGTGACCTTTTGCGCAAGGACCGAGTGCGGAAGGGAAGGGGCTGAAGACTGGGAACGACCCTGCGGCTCGACTGCTTATTCTACGCCTGCGCGGAGGGGAAGTACTTTCTTGAGCCTGACTGATTTTTGTCGTCGCCGCGGATGATGTCACCTGCTTTTATTAGCGGTTACCCGGCAACGCCACGAGTGGCCGCTGACAGTTTGGAACTTGCCGCTCGGTAACACGATTTCGTAGCTCCGCGAGCGGCTAGAAATGGCCTATTCTGTTGAAAAACTCGAAATTGCGAAGATAGCGAATTTGTGGCAGATGTGAATTCGATCGTGAAATGCGCTCATTGGTCGCCGCTAACGCAGCGCATAGGGTCAACGGCACGATGTCAGTTCGTCCTGGTAGGCCCTCAGCTTGATGCGACGTTCGCTTCTTGTAGGGGCTAGATTTTTTCGATCATCGGGAGAATCGGAGTTTTTCAACAGAATAGGCCGACTGCGGCCCGTGGCACTCTCAACCTACTGCTTTTCTGGCGAACGTCTGCAATCCGAAAACGCCAGCGTCGGCAGGCGACCCTGAGCGGACTGCCGCGTTTCCTGAAAGCCGATTTTCAAGCGTAGACTGACTTCCGGCTAGAGTTGCACGAGGCTATCTGATGTGTTTCACCAATTGCCGCGGGCCGACTTCGCCGCCGTATACATTGCCTTTCGCGTCCACCGCCACGCCCTCCGCCGCGCTGGTTCCCTTCATCTCGAGCGGGTCTGGAATCCGGTAGAGTACCTTGCCATCCTTGATACTGCCGATGCGGATGCCCCGTTTCCATCCCGGGTGGGGCGCAACGCCGTTGGATTCGGAGTCCGCCACATAGATCATGCCGCCGCGCAGGTAAATGCCGCTCGGGCGGCTGAACTGCTTCCACTCGGCGATGAACGCTCCGTCCTGATCGAGAATCTGAATGCGCATGTTGCCGCGGTCGGCAACGAAGAGGCGCCCCTGCTCATCCAGCGCGAGGTCGTGCGGTAGTCTGAACTCGCCCGGCCCGGATCCCAGCTTGCCGAACGATTTGATGAACTTGCNNCCGGCATGCCCTTCCGCGATGAAAATGTCGCCGTTCGGCGCGACGACAACGCTGTTCGGTTCGGTCAGGGCCTGTGGCGGATTCCCCGCCACGCCCGCCTGCCCGAGCGTGAGCAGCACCTTGCCGTCCGGGCTGAACTTGACGACGGTGTGGCCTTTGCCGCTTTCTGCCGGGTTGTTTTTGCGTTCGCGCTCGTTGACGCCGCGTCCGTCGACCACCCACACATTGCCCTCGTGATCGACGTAGATCTTGTGCGGAAAAATGAACATGCCGGCGCCGAAGGTCTGCAGCAGATTGCCGGACGCATCGAACTTGAGGACCGGCGGCACCGTCGAACCG
>PLYS01000310.1 GCA_003153455.1 Betaproteobacteria bacterium
TGATGGAGCCCGTCGTCAACCCCGAGGAGACGATCCGGATCGACTCGCACCTGGACGGGGGCCAGGAACGCTCACTCGCCGAGGATGTGCTCGATGGTCTCACGCGGCCCTTCAAGGAACTGCCGCCCAAGCATTTCTACGACGCGCGCGGGGCCGAGCTGTTCGATCAGATCTGCGAGCTGCCCGAGTATTACCCGACGCGCACCGAGCTTGCGATCATGCGCTCGCACGCCAGCGCCATGGCCGATCGGCTGGGTCCGGCCTGCGCGCTGATCGAGATCGGCTGCGGTAACAGCGAGAAAACGCGGTTGCTGCTGGAGGCGTTGCGGCCGCTGGTGTTCGTGCCGGTCGACATTGCGCGCGAGCAGCTTGAATCCTCCTGCAATGTGCTGGCGCGGTCGCTTCCCGAGATGGCGATAGTCGCGCTGCGCGCTGATTTCGGGCAGCCGATCGCGTTGCCGGTGACCGGCCTCAGGCAGGCGCGCCGCCGCGTGCTCTATTTTCCGGGATCGACCATTGGCAATTACACTCCGCCCGAGGCACGCGCGTTCCTTTCGCGCTGGGCGCCGCTGCTCGGCGCCGGCGGCGGCGCGCTGATTGGCGTCGATCTCAAGAAAGATGACGCGCTGCTCAACGCAGCCTACAACGATGCACAGGGCGTGACTGCCGAGTTCAATCTCAACGTACTGCGCCATATCAATCGTGCGCTCGGTGCTGATTTCGATCTCGCTGCGTTTGGTCACCGCTCGTTCTACAGCGCGGAGCACGGGCGCGTCGAAATGCATCTGGTGAGTCTCAAAGAGCAACGCGTGACAATACGCGGGGAGAAGTTCGAATTGCGAGCGGGTGAAACCATCCACACCGAGGATTCGTGCAAATACGGGATCGCCGAATTCCAGGAACTCGGCCGCGCTGCCGGCTTCGTACCGGTTGAGTGCTGGACTGACAGCGATGGCCTATTCTCGGTGCATTACTTTACCCTGCCCTAAGCCGCCTGTACGGACTTAACAGCCCGTACAGGATGCTAAGAAAACAAGAGCGCTGCGCCATCCCCGCGCAGGCGTCCTGCCGCAACTCATCTATTACACATTCCCGATCGCTACGAGCATCTGGTGCGCTATGTAGGGTGGTACTCGAACCGCGCCCGGGGCGAGCGGGCAAAGAAAGTTCTCACGCAAGCCGGCGCCGCGCTGCCGGTGCCGGGCGAAGGTCCGGCGACTGCATTTGCGGCTCGCGCAAAAGCCACTTGGGCGCGGCTCATTCGCAAGGTCTATGAGGTCGATCCCCTGGAATGCCCCAAGTGCAAAGGGCCGATGCGGGTTATCGCGCTGATTGAGGATCCGGGAATCATTCGGCGCATCCTCGAACACCTGGGGCTGTGGGCGCCGCTTCCCACCGAGCGAAGTCCACCTGTCGATCCCGCGAGTTGGCCACCCTACGTCAGTTTGCCTCTGACCTATCATCCGGTTCCCGACATCGCCTGACGTGCCGCACCAAGCAAACGCCTTGGAGCAACCGGGGTGTGGGAAAGCTCTTGCATCGCGTTGGTGTGTGGGGTAGATTGCTCGGCAATTGACCGACAATCCCTCTCAAGACTTGCGCGGGCCGCAGTCATCTTCCGGGGACGAGGTAGCCAGAATGAACATAAGGCCGATTATACGCAGTCCGGAACATGTTCCACGCCCGCTCCCGGCGCGTCGGCTCGGCGAACCGGAATTGCGCCGGGATTGATTTTCCTATCTGTCGAACTGGAACTGCGCCGGGATTGATTTCCCTATCTGTTCGGTCCCGTCGAGCTCACCGACCGGGAACCGATCGCCCTCCAGATGCTTCACCACGCCCGGCGAGACGATGGCACCGGCGGGATACACCACGCAACCGATGATACGGCGTGTCTCGATATTGGCCTCGATGATGCCGCTCGGGTCGCCGCCCTTCAGCCGGTGGTTCCGGTACGGGCCGTTCAGGTTCTGAAAGTACCACCAGGGCAGCCCGTTCTGCGTCGTCACGACCATGGTGTTGTCGTGGAACAGCGACCGCATCTGCGGCGCCAGCGCCTCGATTTGATAGGCCTTGACCGACAGGAACACGATATCCTGCGGCCCTGCCTCGGCACAGGTTCCGACCGCGCGCAGTCCCTTGGCCACTTCCTCGGTGGCATCCGGATGTATCAGCGTCAATCCCTTGGAGCGGATCGCCGCAAGCTGCGCGCCCTGCTCGATCGCCGTCACCTCCTGACCCGATCTCGCAAGACGTACCGCGAGAATGCCGCCGATCGCTCCGGCACCTATGACAGCGATTTTCATTATGTAACGGACTCCTATTCGAACCGATTGGTCAGCGTGCCGATGCCCTCGATCACGATGCTGACGGTGCTCCCCGGCTTCATCGAGCCCACACCCACCGACGTGCCGCAGGCGATGACGTCGCCCGCCTCCAGCGTCATGTCCTGCGAGATCAGGCTCACCAGCTTCGCGGGCGGGAAAATCATGTCAGACACGGGATAATTCTGCCGTTCCTGGCCATTGAGCACGGTCTGCACCGTGAGTTTCATCGGATCGAGCCCGGTTGCAATGACGGGCCCCAACACACCGAAGGTGTCAAAACTCTTGGCGCGCGTCCATTGGGCAAACCCCGGGTCTCTGTTGAGGATCTCGCTTGCGGTCACATCGTTGACGCAGGTATAGCCGAAGATGCAGCCCGGCGCGTCGTCCTCGGACACCGCCGTGCAACGCCTGCCGATGACAATGCCGAGTTCACCTTCGTAGACCACCTTGCCCGAATACGATGCTGGCACGCGAATGGTTTCGCCGTGGGCGAGAAACGAGTTATTGCCCTTCAGGAAATACAACGGCTCGGGCGGCACCGCGTGACTCAGCTTGGTGACCAGTGCGTGATAGTTGTCCACCAGCGCCACCATCTTGCCCGGCTGCACGGGCATCAGAACCTTTGCTTCGGACAGCCTTAGCGATTCGCCGGTCGGCTTCGGCTGGCCGAACAGGTCGCCGTCGCACACCGATATGATCTCACCCTCCAGCATTCCGAATCCGGTTCGGCCGTTTCGCTTGAAGCGCACCCATTGCGTCATAAGTCCTCCCTGAGTCCAGGTTCAGTCCCGCGGCGTGAGGGCGGGCGCGATATGGTAGAACATCTTCACTTGCAATGGGATTTCAGGCCACGTTCGCGCCGCGCTTGCGCAGCAGCTCGCGCAACACTGAACGATGACAGCGCGCCTCGTCGGCGCAATAGCAGCCGACCGAGAAATCGGCGCTGTGGGACAGCGCCGCCAGCAGGTCCAGGACGCGGCCGTTCTCGGGGTTCTTCATCTCGGATTCGTAGCCCCGGACGAACCTGCGCCATGCAGCGTCGTCTTCGGCCGCGCGGCCGGCCTTCAGGAGCACTTCGCTCGTTGGTGTTTGGAATAGATTGCTCGGGAATTGACCGACAATCCCGCTCAAGACTCGCTCGGATCGCGGTCATCTTCCGGGGAGGAGGAAGCCAGAATGAACATAAGGTGCATTATACGCAGTCCGGAACATGTTCCACACCCGCCTCCCGGTGCGTCGACTCAGCGAACCGGAATTGCGCCGGAATTGATTTTCCTATCTGTCG
>PLYS01000144.1 GCA_003153455.1 Betaproteobacteria bacterium
TTGTGTTCCTCCGCGTCCTTGGCGTCCTTTGCAGTGAAGCTGTAAAGCTTTATCGCACCAGCACTGTGTGCCGCGCCTGCGGCAGCATGCCAGGGTAGTCGCGGCTGAAATGCAGACCTCGGCTTTCGTGCCGCATCATCGCGCTACGCACGATCAGCTCGGCCGTGAGCACCAGGTTGCGCAGCTCGAGCAGATCGTTGGTCACCCGGAAATTGCGGTAGTAATCGTTGATCTCGTCCTGCAGCAGCCGGATCCGGTGCAGCGCGCGCTCGAGCCGCTTGTTGGTGCGCACGATGCCGACGTAGTCCCACATGAAACGCCGCAGCTCGTCCCAGTTATGCGAGATCACGATTTCCTCGTCGGCATCGGTGACGCGGCTTTCGTCCCACTGCGGCAACGCGGGCGAGGGCGCCGGCGACTGTGCCAGGATGTCCTGTGCCGCCGCCATGCCGAACACCATGCACTCGAGCAGTGAATTGCTCGCCAGCCGGTTTGCGCCATGCAGCCCGGTGCACGCAGTCTCGCCGATCGCATACAGCCCGGGTATATCGGTGCGGCCCTGACGGTCGACCATAATGCCGCCGCAGGTGTAATGGGCGGCCGGCACCACCGGCATCGGCTGGCGCGTGATATCTATCCCCAACCCTTTGCAGTGCTCGTAGATGGTGGGGAAATGCTCAGTGATGAACGCGGCAGGCTTGTGCGTGATATCGAGGTAGACGCAGTCGATGCCGTGTTTTTTCATCTCGAAGTCGATCGCTCGCGCGACAACATCGCGCGGCGCGAGTTCGGCGCGTTCATCGTGCGACGGCATGAAGCGCGTGCCGTCCGGCAGTTTCAGGATGCCGCCTTCGCCGCGCACCGCCTCCGAAATCAGAAATAGTTTGGCGTGCGCGTGATAAAGCGCGGTGGGATGGAACTGGATGAATTCCATGTCGGCCACCCGGCAGCCGGCGCGCCAGCCTATCGCAATGCCGTCTCCGGTCGAGGTATCGGGGTTGGTGGTGTAGAGGTAGACCTTGCCGGCGCCGCCTGTCGCGAGTACCACATGCGATGCGGACAGCGTCTTCACATGCGTGCTGACAGTGTCGAGCGCGTAACAACCGTAGCAGCGATTGTCCGACTGGCCAAGCTTGGCGCCGGTGATCAAATCAATCGCGATATGGTGCTCGAGCAGTTCGATATTTGGGTGCGCCCTGATCTTGCCTTCAAGCGTGGTTTGCACCGCCTGGCCGGTGGCGTCGGCGACATGGATCACGCGCCGGTGACTATGGCCTCCCTCGCGCGTCAGGTGGTAGGGGAACTCGTTGCCTGCTTCCGGGGTGAACGGCACGCCTTGCTCGATCAGCCAGCCAATGCAGGCACGACTGCGCTCGATCACGTAACGGGTGACGCCTTCGTCGCACAGCCCGGCGCCCGCAATCTGGGTGTCGCGGATGTGGCTCTCGGTGGTGTCGTCGCTCGCCAAAACCGCGGCGATCCCGCCTTGGGCCCAGCTGCTCGCACCGTCAAGCAACTGCCTCTTGGTCACCAGTCCCACCTTACGCTGCTGTGCCAGATGCAACGCCAGAGTGAGCCCGGCCAGCCCGCTGCCTATGATCAGAACGTCAAAGCGAAGCGCCATCACAACCCCGACGAGAAAAGACATACTATAGCAAACTAAGCCGCCAACCTCGGCCGGACGGGCACGCCGTATCAGCAATACCCCTATTATGGAATGAACTAATTCAAGGCTTCGCTTGTCTGTTCGCATAACGGTTACGCATCGCGTTCCCGGACACGCCGCCTGAGGTATACTTAGCGCTTTGTTTTCGCGGGCTTGGCGCCTGCAAAGCATAAGAACTCAGGGACCGGTTTCATGGGCGATCGTGAAGTCGACCAGCAGCTGGTCGAGCGGGCGCAACGCGGTGACAAGCATGCATTCGAGCTGCTGGTAATCAAATACCAGCGCAAGCTTGCGCGTTTATTGTCGCGCTTTATCCGCGATGCCAGCGAAGTCGAGGATGTGACGCAGGAGGCCTTTATCAAGGCATACCGCGCATTGCCGTCGTTCCGCGGCGACAGCGCGTTTTATACCTGGCTTTACCGGATAGGCATTAACACGGCCAAGAATTATCTGGTTGCGATGAGGCGTCGTGCGCCGACTGTGACCGGGGTCGACAGCGAAGAGGCGGAAGGTATCGAGGAAGGCGATCAATTGCGGGATCTGAATACGCCGGAAAATCAAATGATGAGCCGGCAGATCGCCGAAACGCTGAACCAAGCGCTGCAAGAGCTGCCAGAGGAATTGAGGACCGCGATCACGCTGCGCGAAATCGACGGTTTGAGTTACGAGGAAATAGCCCAGATCATGAATTGCCCGATAGGCACCGTGCGATCGCGGATTTTCCGCGCACGCGAAGCGATCGCCGAGCGGCTGCGGCCGCAGTTGGGAACCAGCAAGGCCAGGAGATGGTAATGGATCGAATTTCAGCTTTCATGGACGGCGAAACCAGGCGGCACGAAGCACGGCAGGCGATACTGCATCTCAAGCAAGACCAGGAATACTGTGAGTCGTGGAACACCTTCCACCTGATCGGCGACGTAATGCGCGGCGACCCGCTGCTGCGAGATGGTTTCACGGTGCGCTTGCGCAGCCGGCTGCAACAGGAGCCCACCGTGCTGGCGCCGCGCTTCAGCTGGCGCAAGCCGGTAAGCCTCGCACTCTCCGCCGCAGCCTCGCTAGCCGCAGTTGCCGTCATCCTGACATTGATACTCACCGATAATCCCCTCCAGCCGCAACCTCAACTGGCTGCCGTTCTGAAACCCGAAACCACCGGCAGCACCCAGACCGCAGCTCTGCCGCAACCGGTACCGGCCGCGAATCAAAGCAGGGTCAATGAATATCTGATGGCGCACCAGGAGTTTTCTCCCAGCACGACATTACAGGGCGTTGCGCCGTATGTGAGAACCGTGTCGGTAGCTCACGACATCGACGGCCGCTAAGGATAAGGCAGCATGCGGTTATCTCTTCCGGCGTATCTGGTGCTGTTCGGCAGCATCGGCTGCACTGTCTACGTTGAGGCCGCCGATACGGGCGAAACAGCCGATGCGATGGCGTGGCTCAAGAAGATCGCCGCCGCGTCGCGTCAGATCAACTACGCGGGTAACTTCGTCTATCAGCACGGCAACCAGGTCGAGACCTCACGAATTGCGCATTTCGCCAACGCCGGCGGTGAATATGAAAAACTCGAAACGCTCGACGGACCGCCACGCGAAATTATTCGCAACAACGACAATGTCACCTGTTACCTGCCGGACACCAAGACCATTGTGATCGAAAAGCGCGCGACACACCATTTCCCGGCACTGTTACCCGAGCAGCTGTCCGGCATTTCCGACAATTATGTGGTGAAGAAAGGCGAGCAGGACCGGGTGGCCGGCTTTGACTGCCAGTTGATCGCGCTCGAACCGCGTGACAACCTGCGTTATGGACACAAGTTCTGCGTCGAACTCGCGACGGGGCTGCCGTTACGGGCCCGCATGTACAGCGATAAGAACGAGATGGTCGAGTCTTTTACATTCACCCAGCTCATCATCGGCAGTGCGGTAAGCAAGGACATGCTTAAATCGCGTTTCGCCGGCAAGAGCCAGACATGGCGTATCGATAGGTCCGCGCTCGAGCAGGCTGAAACGAATGCGGATATCGGCTGGGTGCTCAGGAACCAACCGGCAGGCTTCAAGAAGCTCACTGAAATGAGGCGCTCGATCGCCGGCCGCTCGGTTCAGGTTTCGCATATCGTTTATTCCGACGGGATTGCCGCGGTATCGGTCTTCATCGAGCCGATGCCGAAATCACCGCCGCCCGCGGGCCCGACCTATCAGGGTGCTGTCAACATTTACGTCAAGTCGCAGGCCGACCAGATGGTAACGGTGGTGGGCGAGACCCCGGCGCGAACTGTCAAACAAATCGCGGAGTCGCTCAGTCCCAGAGACCGATAGCGTCATGGCGGCATCGTTGTAAAATGCGATGCATATTCGACCTGTTTCAACCCCCCTTATTGGAAAGAAAAGGACGTCAGATGTTAAGAAAAATCGTGTTGTTCGTGATCATGCTGTTGCCGCTCGCGGCCGCGGCGCAATTGCCCGATTTCACCGAGCTGGTCGAGAAGCAGGGCCCTACCGTCGTCAATATCAGCACCACGCAGACGGTACGCAATCCGCTCGGCACGCCGCAGATACCGCAGTTGCAGGAGGACGACCCGTTCTATGAATTCTTCCGGCGCTTCATTCCCAGTCCCGGGCCGCGCGAATTCCAGTCCAATTCGCTCGGCTCGGGCTTCATCATCAGCAACGACGGCTACATCCTGACCAACGCCCATGTCGTCGAAGCCGCCGATGAGATCACGGTCAAGTTGAACGACAAGCGCGAGTTCAAAGCCAAAGTAATCGGCAGTGACCGCCGCACCGATGTCGCTTTGATTAAAATCGAGGCAAGTGGACTGACGGCGGTCAAATATGGCGATCCCAATCGCCTCAAGGTCGGCGAATGGGTGGTTGCAATCGGTTCGCCATTCGGCTTCGATAATTCCGTCACCGCCGGCATCGTCAGCGCCAAAGGGCGCTCGTTGCCGCAGGAAAACTTCGTGCCGTTTATCCAGACCGACGTCGCCGTCAATCCCGGCAATTCCGGCGGACCGCTGTTCAACATGAGGGGCGAGGTCGTGGGCATCAATTCGCAGATTTACAGTCGCAGCGGCGGCTACATGGGACTGTCGTTCGCGGTGCCGATCGACGTCGCCAATGACATTGCCACCCAGCTCAAGACCACCGGCAAAATCACGCGCGGCAGGATAGGCGTGGTGATTCAGCCGGTCACCAAGGAACTCGCCGAGTCGTTCGGCTTGCCCAAGCCAAGAGGCGCGTTGGTGAGTTCGGTCGAAAAGGGCAGCCCGGCCGAAAAAGCGGGCATCGAGGCAGGTGATGTGATTCTCAAGTTCGACGGCAAGGATGTGAACTCGTCCGAGGATCTGCCGCGGCTGGTCGGCGGTAGTAAGCCCAAGTCGAAAGCGAACGTGCAGTTGATGCGCAACAAGGCGGCGCGAGACGTCACGGTAGTGGTCGGCGAAATGCAGGACGAAGCGCGCACTGCGCAGCGCCAGCAACGTCGGGGCCCCGGTGGCAAGCCGCCGTCGGAGCCGGTGAGCCGCTTCGGCATGACACTGTCTGAGCCCAGCGCCGAGCAGCGTAGTCAGCTCAAGATCACCGGCGGTGTGCTGGTCGAGGACGTTCAGGGTGCGGCCGCGCGCGCGGGCATCCGTCGCGGCGACATTATTCTGGCGGTCAATAACCAGGACGTGAAATCGCTCGAGGGGTTCGGCCAGCTGATGGGACAGTTCGAGAAAGGCCGCATCGTCGCGCTGCTGGTGCGGCGCGGCGCCAACGCGCTCTATATCCCGTTTCGCATTGAGTAAGCTCGCCGGACATAGCCGCGCATATTGCCATCGTTAATGAATATTTGAGCAAAATCGGCTAAAATTAATGTTTTACCCGAGCCAAGGCACGACCAGCAGGGCCATTTTGTCAGCTATCAGCCATCAGCGAAATCGCTTCGTGGTTTTGGCTGACCGCTGAATGCTGGTCGCTGAATGGATCACATCCGCAATTTTTCCATCATCGC
>PLYS01000269.1 GCA_003153455.1 Betaproteobacteria bacterium
GTCGAAGACCGCACGCTGCTGGTCGATCTGCTGCGCGACCACCTCGGGCTTACCGGCACCCATGTCGGGTGCGACACCAGCCAGTGCGGCTGCTGCACCGTCCACGTCAATGGGCGCGCGATCAAGTCATGCACCATGCTCGCGGCTCAGGCCAGCGGCGCCGAAGTCGTGACGATCGAAGGGATGGCCAGCAACGGCAGGCTGCATCCGGTGCAGCAGGCGTTCACCGATTGCCATGCACTGCAATGCGGCTTTTGCACGCCAGGAATGATCATGGCGGTCGCGGCGCTGCTGAAGGACCGCCCGCATCCGAGCGACGAAGAGATCTATCACGGGTTGGAGGGCAACCTGTGCCGCTGCACCGGCTACATCAACATCGTCAAGGCGGTGAAGCAGGCGGCGCACGTGATGCAGGGTAAATGACGGTCCGGGGATAGCCGCCAACAAAAAGCCCGGCGTGAGCCGGGCTGCAAACTGCTGTCCACACGTTGATTGCGGCTCAACCCAGAAGCCTCCAACCTAACGAAACGCACACGCGTTTCGTTAGGTTGGATAAAGGCCCTTAGGCAGGGCGAAATACCCAAGCTACCAGCGCCACCCCACAACCTGCTCAGCTCAATGGCTGTGCTTGAGGCTGACCGGTTTTTCGTTAACCTTGGCGATTAGGTGCTTGACCCCGTTCACCACCCGCTCGATGCCGTCGACGATGGCGTCGGCAGTGCGCAACGCATTGAGTGCCACTTCGCGATCACGTTGATTCATCGGCGCGAGCTTGATGCGAGTATAAAGATCTGTATTTGCTGATATTTCGTTGAAGCGTTTCACTTTCATCTCCTGTCTTGGTAAACTACCTAGGCGTTATCAGGCGAGATTTAGTATCGCCATAGCCATCCGGTTACGTAATTATAGACCTGATATTAATTGTTTTGTTGCGTCGCAACACATGATATATTGTAACAATTCGAATTAGAATATCTTATCTGAATATGTCGGGACGATTACCGCCGCTGAATGCACTGAAAGCCTTCGAGTCCGCGGCGCGCCATATGAGCCTGAAGCGCGCGGCGCAGGAATTGAGCGTGACGCCGGCGGCGATCAGCCATCAGGTCAAGGCCCTTGAAGACTATCTCGGAGTCAAGCTGTTCCGGCGCCTGAACCGCGCGCTCGAGCTGACTGCGGCGGCGCGTGCGGCGCTGCCCAAGTTACGCGACGGGTTCGACAGCCTCGCGCAGGCGGTTGCCGCCATGCGGCCCCAAACCGACAGCGGTCAGGTGACCGTGAGTGCAGCGCCATCGTTCGCCACACGCTGGCTGATGCCGCGGCTGCATCGTTTTTTCGCCTCCCATCCCGAGATCGACGTGCGTGTGTCGGCACGCATGCGGCTCGTCACCAGGGGCGGGCAGAACAGCGTGGCCGAACGCACCACCATTGACAACTGGCTCGAGGAGTCCGATCTCGCGATCTTATATGGGCACGGCGACTATCCGGGCGTTCGCGTCGACAAGCTGCTCGCGCTGACGATTGCGCCGATCTGCAGCCCGCGGTTGGTGCAAGGCGAAAACCCGCTGCGGCAGCCGCAGGATCTGAGCCATCACACATTGCTGCATGACGATACCGGCACACTTTACGATGGCATAGCGTTCTGGGACGTGTGGCTCAGGGCCGCCGGCGTGAGCGATGTTGATGCCAGCCGCGGCTCGCATTTCAGCCATGCTGTGCTCGCGCTCGAGGCAGCGAGCGATGCGCTCGGCGTGGTCGCGACGTTCCCGCTGCTTGCTGCTGCCGGGCTTGCGGCCGGGCGCCTGATATTGCCGTTTGAGCTGCAGGTCACGCTGCAATCGGCGTATTACCTGGTGTGCAGCGAGACCGCGGAGCTTCGCCCGGCGGTGGCGGCGTTTCGCGATTGGTTATTGGCCGAGGCGGCACAGCCGGAAAAATATTGATGGGAAGAGTCCTCGCATAGCAGTGGCCGCTGCTTTAATTCGTTTTTGTTCCTAGGGCCTGTTAACAATCAAGCCAACCGGATGTAGGCGCATACAAGGTTGAGCATGGAAGCGAAGTTGCGCGTGAGTTTTTCATAGCGTGTGGCAATACGGCGAAATTGCTTGAGGCGATTGAAGAAGCGTTCCACCAGATTGCGGTCTTTATACAGATGACGATCATAGGCTCTTTTTTCGATACGGTTGCTGCGTGGCGGGATCACTGCCGTAGCGCCAGCCGTGTTAATAAGTGCGACCAGCGTATCGGCGTCGTAGCCCTTGTCGGCAATGACCGCCTGCGCATCGAAGCCTTCGATCAAGGCGGGCGCCTGCGTAATATCGGCCACTTCGCCTCCTGTCAGGATCCAGCGCAGCGGATTGCCCAAAGCATCGACAGAGGTGGTCGCGCTTTTTTGGACACGAAATCGGGCCGGCATAAGTGGACGAACGGCTCTATCGTAACGGCAGCGATGCCAAAACCAAGGAGCAGAAACCATGAAACAGTCACGCAGGAACCACTCATCGAAGTTCAAGTCCCGGGTCGCCCTGGAGGCATTGCGGGGCGAGGCCACGCTGGCCGAGCTTGCCTCGCGGCACGGGGTGCACGCCACCCAGATCGCTGCCTGGCGCAAGCTGCTGCTTGAGCATGCAGGCGAGGTATTCGAAAACGGCACGCCGGGCCTGGAGGATGCCGAGCGGCAGATCCGTGACCTGCGCGCCAAGGTGGGAGAGCTCACCATGGAGCGCGATTTTTTGTCCGGGGCGCTCGGCCAATTCCGCCTGGCGAGCGCAAAACGCTGATCGACCGGGAAAGCGAGGTGACGATCATGCGCCAGTGCGAACTGCTCGGTCTGTGCCAATCGAGCCTGTACTACCACCCCAAGCCGGTCTCGGACGCCGATCTGAAGCTTATGCGCCGCATCGATGAGCTGCATTTGAAGCATCCGTTCCTCGGGGCACGGCGGCTTGCCCGCATGCTTGAGCGTGAGGGTTTTGATGTCGGTCGCCGTCATGTGGGCACCTATTCTGTGATCATGGAGCGTGGTGCCGCGAAGCCGCGTATTTATCCGTCAACCGATGATGGCACCGAGACAGGTAAGCCGGTTCTATTCTCGCCCGAGGAGCACGAGAAGCGCCGCCGTGCGATGAGCAACGCCATTTTTGCGAGCCAAATGTTGCAGAAGCCAATCAGCAAGGCGACGGCCACCTTCGACATCAACCATCTGCGCTTTGCCGAGATCCGTCCCAAGACGGTAAATATCTTCATCCTGGGCGATCCAGCCAACTCGAAGAAGCGCGATAGCGATCGGACTGGCTTTGCCGTGTTGGCGATGGATGCTCAACGCAACTTCTTCCTGGTCGACGGCTACAACCACACGATGAACCTTGGGGAGCGTTGGCAGGCGTCGAGCGGACTCAGGAAGCGGTGGATGAATGAACCTGGCGTGCAGAGCGTCGGGGTAGGCTATGAAAAATATGGTATGCAGGCTGACATCGAGCACTTTCAGTCGCGGATGGAGATCGATGGCAACTCCTTTGAGATAGAGGAGGTCGCATGGGTAAAGGAGGGCAGTCAGTCCAAGGACGAGGAAGGCAGGCTCTACGACTTGAGCACGAGGTTCATAACCGAGTTCATTAATCACCCCGGATTGGGATCATACAAAGACCTTCTTGACGCAACCAGCCGGGTTTACGACTTGAACCCGAGGCCACCGGTCATCATCAACGAAAAGGATCTGGAACCACCGACCTTTGATGAGTGACGGTGAACACCGCCTAAACTTTGGTGGGAGCGGTTTTCGGGGCAGGTTGCCTTTGCGCGTGCATGAACTTTCAGCACCAGTACGCGCGCGTGCGCCGGGGACACTTGACGGCGAAACGGCGCACAATTGTGCGAGTTTCAATTGTAAACAGTCGTAACAGTTGTAGACGGTCGGCCGACACTTTGCCAATATGGCTTGGGCTTATACGCAAGGAGCGAGAAATGCTTACCAAACCGTTGTTGATAGCGACGATCACGGCCGGGCTGTCGGTGGCCGCTTTCTCGCCCCAAGTATCCGCGGATCCCATCGGCGGCGCCATCGTGGGCGGTGCGATCGGCGCTGCGGTGGGCGGGCCCCCAGGTGCCGCCGTCGGCGCGATCCTCGGCACGGCGGTCGGCACCGATGTGTACTACCACGGGCCTGGCTACGCATATGGTCCGGCGCCGTACTACGACCAGAGAAACTTTGCGCCTCCCGACTACGCGCCGCCGCCGGGCGCTTACTACGCGCCCGCGCCCGCGTATTACGCTCCCCGGGTTGCGCCCGTGTATTATGCCCCCCGGGTTGTGTACGCGCGGCCTGCGTATGTTTACGCGCCGCCCCGTTATTATTACGATCGTCCCCGCTACTACGACGGGCGCCATGTTCGCGGCGACTACTCCCGGTATCGCTAAACTCGCACGCCGATGTAAGCAGACAAATTGCAGTACGCGCGCGGTGTCGCGGGTGGTACTAGGGTTGCCGCCCCACCGTGATCACGCGCAAGGCGCATCAGATTCCCGGCTTGCAAGCGGGAAGCGGAGAATGAGAGGATCAGGCCGGCGGTGTGCAGGTACGGTCCAATTTCGCGTAGCAACTCCTCGACAGTTAAGTCCGAAGCGAAAATGCCACCATGCCTGACGATGGACGGACGGACACCAGACCGCTCAATGGCCTCAATTGAGGGCATAACGTTATCCGACGGCCATAACACCTGTCGAATTGTGCCCCAAATGTAATACCGGAGTCATTTGATTTCATTCCGCAGGCAGGAAGCTTCAAGCATTATGTCTGCTGAGCGTTGGATGCGCTGACTTTCCGTGAAACGAAAAGCGTGAATAAAGTCGCAGCGTAAAAATCGAATTACGTTTAAGGTAAAACCATTCATCAAGAAAGGCAAAGCCGCCGAAAGGCGGTGACGCAAAGCTTCCTGTCTAAGGTCGATAGACTACGACAGCGGAGTTGCCGATAAGCGGCCTTGAGATGAATATTATTTAGTTTTCATTAGGAGGCGCTGTGAACCGGATGACTGTTTCGCCTGCTCTGCCCAATTCATCTCCGGCGGTTTCCGCTGGATATTCCGATCCCGGCAGCAAACGCAGTAACCACCAAGTTCGCAGCAAACGGCGATTCTGGTATCTGCGCTGGGCGCCAATGATTGCCGGTTCGGTCTTCTGTCTGCACCAAGCCTTCGCGACTACGATCATGCCTGCAGACGCGGCCAGGTTTCTGCGTCAATCCACATTCGGCGCGACCCTGAGCGAGATCGCCAAAGTTCAGCAGGTCGGGTTTTCGGCCTACCTTGACACCCAATTCCACCTGCCGGTAACGCAATATCCGCTTCTTGCCGCGGTCG
>PLYS01000654.1 GCA_003153455.1 Betaproteobacteria bacterium
CTTATAATTTGCGACCGCGCCGAGGGAAGCTCACAATACCACGCTGTCGGATGAGGCTGCAAAGGCGTTCGTTCAACGCACAGGCGACGGAAAAGTCACACTGATCGTCTCTATTCTTTACTGTAGTAGAGGGAGCATCGAAGGATAGGAAATTCAATCCCGGCGCAATCCCGGTTCGCAGAACCGAGGTGTCGATAGCGGGTACGGAAGAGATCCCGCAATGGGCATCAGGGGCCTTATGTTCACGCTTGCTTTCTCCTCCCTGCAAGATGACCGCGATCCGAGCAAGTCTTGAGCGGAATTATCGGTCAATTACCGTGCAATCTATTCCAAGCACCAAAGCGAAGCAAGCGCTTTCCCGCACCCCGGCGGCTCCGAGGCGTTTTCTTTGTGCGGCAAGTCAGGCGATGTCGGGAACCGGGTGGTGGGTCATAATGCTGCCATGCCATCACTTCGCAAGTGGCTTGTTTCTCGCATCGTCTCCGGTAGTCAGACGAGGGCGGATCGAGCTGCCCTACCTCGGGCACAAGAACATCCAGCATACTGTGCGATACACGGAGCTTGCGCCGGAGCGGTTCAAGAATTTCTGGCGGGATTTAAAGACGGGCCGGGGCTTGCACGAGTACGCGAAGCAGGCAGTCGTGCCCGCAAGCATCACAGTAGACGCGCACGAACTCGTGATGCGGGTCTCGCCACAAGCGACGAAATGCTCCATCGTGTGCTCTTCCACCGCGCTCTGAAATCGACCCGCTTAGCTCAGCTCCTTACCGCTGCTCTGGTTTGCGCTTCGGTCCCATTCTGGACGAAACGCGCGAGCCACCGTCCCGCGGCACCGCAATCGTGCCGTCATTCGCCAACCCGAAACAGGTCGATTACTGTCCCCGCATTGGGGATCTTCTCGAGGTGCCAGAGCGCTCGAAGGGCCGCGTCGATTTGAGAAGGCTGCAGCACGGCGCCGCAGAAATCCCGAAACTTGGTTTCGACATCGGCATCGGTCATGGGATTGCGGGCATGTCCCTTGGGGAACTCGGTTCGTTCCACTAACCGCTGGCCGGTTCGGGTGATGATTTCTATCTCCGAGGTCAGGGAGTTGGGAAACTGGCGCGTCAACTCCGGATTTTCCACGATATGAATGCGGGCCATGAAGGGCCGGAGGGTGGGATCGAGAAAACGACTCGGTTCGAAAATGGCGGGGGTGATGCGGCCGTCGCGAAAGGCGACTGCCAGGAGATAAGGCAGGCTGTGGTCAGCGGTCTCACGGGTCTGAGGATCCCATTTTGCTGGCTCGCTCCCAATTTCACTAAACGCCCGCCAATAGGTCTGCACGTTGATGGCGGTGATCTCCTCGAATTTCACCGTGTCTCGCAGCGCGAGACAGGTCCAAAGCGGCGCCTGGGAGTGATATTCTGTGGGAAAGAACTTGAGGTTTGAGCGCTCAATGGCGAAGGACTTATCTTTACCGCCCAAAGTTCCAAGTTTAAAGGCGCCTGTCACCTGCTCCCAAAAACCGTGGCGACCCTCAAAGGCTGCGGTGGGACCCGTCATCCCTTCCGTCGCGAGCTGAGCTGCGAAAAGGCCGGATCTTGCGGCTGCCGGAGTAGCGCTTCCTTTCCACATTGGTAGTTCTCCCGCTCGAGTCTGGCGAGTGGGGACATTTGCGGTGACGGCTATCGCCAGCGCGTTTGCCATTTCTTCAAAGGTAAGGCCCAAAAGCACCCCGACGCCCGCCGCCGCGGCCGGCGCGATAAAGGCTCCCTGATCCCAGCCGCGTTCTCGCAATGGCACCTGGTCGGCCAGCCCGCCAAACACTTCGTACCCCGCGACGGTGGCCAGAATCAAATCCTTGCACGATGCGCCCAGCGCGTCCGCTGCGGCAAGAACCGCGGCGAAGAGGTCGCTGGGGTGACCCGAGCCCACGGACATGTAGCTGTCGTTTGCATCGAGATAGCGCACCAGCACGCCATTGGCGAAGGCGGCCATTTCCATGGTCGTGTTGCGGCCATCGCCAAGAAGATGGGCAGCAGGCGTCCCCGTGCTGTTGGCAGCGAGGCGTCGGGCGATCGCCGCCGCTTTGCTCTTGTAGCCAGCCATCGCGCAGCCCAACGAGTCGATAATGTGACGTTTTGTCTCCTGGACAGCACGTGCAGTCAGATCTTCGTAGCGTAACGAGGTGACGTAATTTGCAAGAGCCTCAGTCGTTTTGTCCAAGGTAACTCCGTCAGGCGAAGCTTACTGGTCTGCGCACAAGATGCGGCGCGCGAAGAGATCCGGCGCAAATCCGTTCGGGCAAGACGTTGTTAGTCAATTCGCACGCCTGCATCCTTGATCACCTTCGCCCAGCGCGCGGTGTCAGTCGTGACAAATGCCGCCAATTCCTCCGGAGAATTGCCGACGGCGTCCCAACCTTGGTTCAGCATTTGCTTTCGCACGTCCGGCAGCTTGAGTGAAGCAACCAATGCGAGGTTGAGTCTGGCGATGATGGGCTTCGGCGTACCGGCGGGCGCGTGAATACCGTTCCACGAATCGACTTCGAAGTCCGGAAACCCGGACTCGGCCACTGTCGGAAGCGCCGGCAACGAGGCCGACCGCCGTGCACCGGTGACCGCGAGCGCCCGCAACTGCCCGCTTTTCATATAGGGCAAACCGGCCTGCGTCGCGAGGATCAGCATCTGCACACCTTGACCTGCGATCAGATCGGTGATCGCGGTTCCCATCCCCCGGTAGGGCACATGAACCACATTTATCTTGGCCATGGTCTTCAGCATTTCGCAGCCCAGGTGCGAGACGGTGCCGCTGCCGGACGACGCGCAATTGAAGACACCAGGCTTCGCGCGCGCAAGCTGGATCAGATCGGCAACCGAGTTTGCCGGCACGCCGGGATTTACGACCAGCACGAACGGTATGGAAACCAGCAGGCTCACCGGAGCGAAGTGGCGGGCCAGGTCGACGGGAAAGTGCGGGTTGAGGAGGGAGCTTATCGTGTAGGAGCGGGTGGAAAGCAACAGCGTGTAACCGTCGGGCGCCGCCTTTGCCACGGTCTCGGCGGCGACGATACCCCCCCACCCGCGCGTGTATCGACGACGACCTGCTGTCCCCAGCTGTCGGTCAGTTTCTGGCCGATCAGACGGGGCAGCAATTCGACGCCTTGTCCCACGACCAGTCGAATCGGTTTAATGGGATAACCCGGGGTTGTCGCTCCGGTTGCAGTTGTTTGCCACAGTGCGAGGATTCCCCCGATCGCAAGGCTCCATTGGCATGACACGTCGTCTCTCCTTCGTCCAACAGTTTGACGGAGCTGAATTGACGTGGGCGCGATAATCTTGTCCGAAGGCGCGCGCGCGATCGACCGCTCGAGCAAAGTTTACCGGAAAGAGGGGGGCTCCGACAGATGGGCGACCGGTCTGAATGACTTCACCGTGCGCAGTACGCTATGGCCTTGGGACACATTACAATCCACTCAATGCGCGTGTCACAACTCGTGTTCATCCATTCATTGCCGTCGCTGCCAGGCTACGGTCTTGCGGAACCTCGTCGCGCGCGCTGCACCACGGTCTTGGCAAACGTGAGGCAATTACCGGAGGATCCATGAGATACGCTCAACAACGCAAGCGACTGCGGGCAATACTGAACGGCGACCAGTGCGTGTCGCCGGCAAGCGTGCACGATCCGCTGTCAGCGCGCGTTGCGGAGACGGTCGGCTACGAATTGGGCATGCTCGCCGGATCGGTAGCAACGAACACAACGCTGGCGGCGCCGGATGGAATTGGACTGCTCACGCTCACGGAGTTCGCTGATCAGATCCGGCGCATCATGCGCGTAAGCAATTTATCCCTGATTGTCGACGCGGACCAGGGTTACGGCAACGCCATCAATGTAATGCGCGCAGTCCAGGAGCTGGAGTATGCGGGCGTGTCGATGCTCAGTATCGAGGACACGGTCCTGCCGAAACGCTTCGGGCGCGAAGGAGGGGACGAACTCGTGTCGGTTGACGAAATGGTCGGAAAACTGCGTGCCGCCGTCGCGGCCCGGCGGGATCCCGCGCTGATCATTGCGGGCCGGACGTCCGCGATGAGAGTGGAGGACACCGCGCGTACGATCGCACGCGTTAGAGCCTACGCGACAACCGGTGTCGATGCAATCTTCTTGGCAGGCCTTGGGGTCGGGCTCAAAAACCTGGGGCAGCTGGAGGCGGTCCAGGCTGTCTGCAGGCTGCCCATCGTGCTTGGCGCAGTTCCCGCTTCATTCAAACGGGAAGACTTGCAGGCACGCGGGGTGCGCATTCTTCTTCAGGGTCATCAACCGTTGGCCGCAGCGGTGAAAGCGCTGCATGAGACTTACACGCATTTATTCAACGGCGGCGCTCCGGCCGATCTGATCTCAAGAATTGCCTCGGCGCAGGAGATGGCGACGTTGGTGCGCGGCGCGGGTTACGAGCAGTGGCAGCGGGCGTATCTAAAGGGGGGCTGACAGCGTGTATTTGATCTTGAGTATCAGGGGCCTTACGTGTTTTCAACGGAGCGGCTCGGGCCGATGACTACTTCGACCGTTCGTAAGCTCATGGCGCGGGCCGGTGAGCACGCAAAGCTGTCCTTTCCGGTCCATCCCCACATGCTGCGCCATGCCTGTGGCTACAAGCTCGCCAACGAGGGACACGACACTCGGGCACTACAGCACTACCTCGGCCACAAGAACATCCAGCACACCGTGCGATACACGGAGCTTGCACCGGATCGCTTCAAGAACTTTTGGCGGGATTGAGGCCGGGCCGGGTGACGGGTCTTGCACGAGTACGCGAGCAAACCGAATCGGCTTCGTCGGATAATTCTGCGCGAACGCAGTCGCGCTCGACACGCCGAGAGAAGCC
>PLYS01000333.1 GCA_003153455.1 Betaproteobacteria bacterium
GAATGGCACGTGATCGGCATGTTCGGTCCGGGGTTCTTCACGGGACACCTGATCAAGCGCTTCGGCATCATTCCCATCATGTCCGCAGGCGTGGTGCTCAACCTGCTGTGCATCGCCATTGCGGTATCGGGCGTCGCCGTGATGTATTTCCTCGTGTCCATGTTCCTCCTGGGTGTGGGTTGGAACTTCCTGTTCACGGCAGGCACTGCGCTGTCGCTCAGGGCGTACCGGCCGGAGGAGAAGGACAAGGTCCAGGGCGCGATCAATTTCTGCGTGTTCGCGATGATGATGATTTCGTCGTTCTCATCCGGCGCTTTGGTGACCACGCAGGGCTGGACGCTGCTCAACTACGGTTCGCTGATCCCGGTCGCACTGACCGGCGTTGCCGTGCTCTGGTATGTGTTGCAGGACCGGCCGCGGCAGGCCGCCTAGCAGCCATCCATTGACGGGTCGCAGCTCGCTCGGGTGCGGCCGGTAGAATGCCGGTTCACGCCGTGCCGCAGTTGAAGTCCCTCAGGCATCGGCTGGAAGGATCGTAACGTGAAAATTGGCCTCAATTTCGGCACCACCGTTTACAACCCTTAGTCAGAGTGTAGCGCAGACGGCTGATCGGAATGGTTTGAAGCGGATCATAGAAACCTTCTTTGAGATCGGCTGCCGATCAAGACGACACGGTTTACCCCACGACAACGCTTAGTAAGCAGGAATCTCCTATTGCGTTCGTCCTCAACGATCCGTGCCGAGAACTTGGTCCTCCGAAAGCAGCTCGCGCAATACATCGAGCGAGGGGACAAGCTGCGGCGGGTCGATTCTGTGACGCCTATCAGCCTCGCGCTCCTGACTCCGGACAGACACGCCCGATACGATGAAGGCTTTCAGTTCGCTGTCGCATGCGGCGACCCAAGCTGGAGCCCTCGACCGGAAAACGAAGGAACTCATCGCGCTGTCCCTTAGTGTTGCGGCGCATTGCGATGGCTGCATCGGCTTTCACGTCGACACCCTGGCCAAGCTGGGTGCAACGCGCGCGGAAGTTGAAGAGGCTCTTGGCATGGCCGTGTACATGGGTGGTGGGCCGTCGCTGATGTATGCGGCCGAAGCGTTGGGCGCATTCGAGGAAATGTCGGCCGGCTGATGTGGCTGCTGTCGCTGCATCGGTTGGCGTTCGCGGCATTCAGCTTCTGTTTATTCGAAAGGAACCTGTGGGTGGCGAATTCGCAATCAAACTGCGATTGGGATCTGAAATAGGCCGCAACAGTGCTGCCGCCAAGCGTACTGGTCAAGCGAAGCATTAGTAGTGGATGACGCGCTGGCGTGGTGCCGTCAAACGAGCGGTGCGCGCGAGACGCGTTGTAATACTCCCGGAATGCCTGCAACTTCCGCGTCAGATCGACTGCGTTCCAGTAGAATACGTGATCGCGATATTCGCGGCGAACGGTACGATCGCTCGGCGAGCGCAAGCAGGTAATCGCTCAGTTCGCTGCCACTTTGCGAGAGTCTGGTCCGGCAAACTTTCTATACTGTGGCGGCGACGCCCTGTTCGCGCATGCGGACCGCCGGCACCAGAACGACGGCGCGATTGGAGCGCCCGGGATGTGGCGGCTCGCAAGGCGGTGCGCTGCAGGAGGCGAACTGGCGGCAGAGGGGCTGCGGATCGCCTCTGATGGCGGCGAGCAGGAGGTGCTCCTGGTCGCAAGCGTTCCGCTGACTCACGAGACCTGGGTACCGCTCGCCGAGGGAGAAATACTGGTCGCGAGGCAAGGCTGCATTCAGCGATGACCTTGGCTCGCTCGACCGACCGATCTGCAACATCCTTCCATCAATGCTCGAAACTTTAAGGACAATGCACTAAACTTAGTTTGCTCGTGATCTGCAATCAAGACTTGGCGATACTGGCGTCAAACCGTGCAAAAGCGACTTCGCGGAGGGCCTAATGTACAAACGGATTCTGGTGCCGGTAGACGGCAGCAATACTTCCAATATCGCTCTCGATGAGGCGATCCGGCTAGCCAAGGGGCAGCAGGCCGGGCTCCGAATCGTGCACGTCGTCGACACGATTAACCTCAATGTCGATTCAATGGCTGATATTGCAGGGACCCTGCGCGAATCCGGCCGGAAACTCCTGCGCGAAGCTGAGGCCCGTGCGCGACGGGCTCGCGTTAAGACCGAGACCGAACTGCTCGAGATTCAGAAGGTCTCCGAGCGCATCAGCGACTTGGTGGTAAAGAAAGCTGCAACGTGGCGCGCCGATGTCATTGTGATGGGCACTCACGGTCGGCGCGGCCTCAACCGGCTGCTCCTTGGCAGCGTCGCTGACGGCGTGGTGCGAGTGTCCTCCATACCCGTATTGCTGATTCGTGGCAAATGAGAAATCGTGCGCGGCCCATCGTGGCTACGCTTGAATGAATCCGATGATAATTCGACTCGCCGTAGCGTTCATGCTTACTGACTAGCTCCGCGATCGCTTAGTATGCTTATATCCTTGTCGTCTCGCAATATCGGGCAGTAGCGATGAGCGGAGCGAAATCGGTTTACGACGCGGCAAGTACTTACAACTCGTGGTCCTGCGATTGCCAGTAAATATCCTCCGGCAAAGCCGGAGGATATTTAATTGTAAAGCAGTTTCGTCGGTAGGCGCGCATCTTGCCGCTATCAGCGCGATGGCGCGGCGGCGAGTGCGCCCGGCAGCAAATAGGCGTTAACTTCGCGCAGTTCGGCCTCGGCGAGAGTGCCCGCCGTGGCGGCAAGGCGGAGGCGATTGAGCAATAACTGGTACTTGGCCTGGGAGAGATTGCGCTGAGCCTGATAAAAATCGGACTGCGCATTCATCAGGTCGAGCATCGTGCGTGCGCCGACCTCGTTGCCCGTTTCGGTCGAGCCGAGCCTGGAGCGCGCCGAGTGCAACGCCTGTACGTGGGCATGGATTTGCGCGATGCCAGTGCTTACCCCCAGCCAGGCGGCCCGGGTCTGGCGCACCACTTCCTGACGCAGCGCTGTAACGTCGAGCCCGGCTTTGCGGGCCAGCGCTTCCGCCTCGTCGCGCTTTGCACTACGCATGCCCCCCTCGTAAATGGGGATGGTCAATTGCACGCCGATGGAGCGCACGTTCGACGTGACGGAAGTCGAGCCGAACCCGTTGTTGCCTTGCAGGCGATCGTCGGCGATGCGCGCAACAAGATCGACGGATGGCGAAGTGAGCGCCCGGAACTTGTCGATCTCGTCGCGCGCAACCGCATGCCCGAGTTCCTGCATCTGGACCAGCGGGTTTTGCTGCGCGGCGCGTTCGGACCATTCCGTCAGAGAGCCGGCGGCCAGTCGCTCGAACGAGGCGTCGGGTTTGACCCGGTTCAGACGCTCGGCTTGCAGGCCGGACAGGTCGGCAAATTCCGTCCGCTTCATCTCGAGTTCGTTGCGTGCCGTGAGTTCGCGGGCGCTGATCTCATCGAAACGCGCCCGTGCCTCGTCACGCTCCGTCACCGGCGCCGCGCCCTCGTCGAATTTTCCGCTTGCCACGTCGCGCGCGCGCGCGGCGGCCTCGCGCTGGGCCTGTAGAGTCTCAATCGCATCCTGCGCGATCAGGACGCCAAAATACGCATGCGCTGTACGCAGTATGAGATCCTGACGTGCCACGCTGAACCGCGCTTCGGCGAGCAACCCCTGCCGATCGAGCTGGCGGGCGCTGGCGAAGCGCTCCGCGTTGTAGAGCGGCTGCTGCGCGACCAGCGCCCAGCCTGCAGACTGTCCCGCGTTCACTTTGGTCCGGAACTCGGCATTGGTCGAACTGGCGAATCCGGGGGCCTGGAACTGCGCTCCGGTAGTATCGGTGTCGGAGCTGACAACCGCCGCCGAACCGGTGAGGGCGACCTGCGGTCTGAGCAGCGCCGAGCCTTGCTGCTGCCGGGCATGCCCGGCTTGCATTTGCTCGCGCGCGGCCCCGAAAACCGGGTCGTGCCGTTCGGCGGCCTGCCACGCGGTGAGCAGATCATCCCCGGCCCATGCGACCCACGGAGCGGCGAAGGTTATAAGGGCGGCAACCAGCAGGATCACAGGCGTCTGTATCGTTTTGCTCATGACTTCGGTTATCGCCGGCACCGGGCGGACATACATCGCCTGCCGTGCAGGCCTGAGTGAGTGACCGGTGCGTTGTACATTAGGCATGGCGTTTCCTTTGGGGTTCTGGCGGCGTCAGTTGCCGGCCCGGACACCCAGCTTGCGCAGAATTGTCTCGAGCAGGCACCAGCCCGTGAATCCGCTTTGCAGAAGATTCAGTGCGACGTATGCGGCGAGCAGCAGCCAATATTGGCTGACGAACAGGCGGCTCGCGGCAACGCCGAGGAGCAGTGAAGTCAGAATGAAGCAGCCGGCGAAAATGCGCACGATTTGCCAGGATGTCATGATTGTTTCTCCTTCAAGTGTTCGAACTTGCGACGATAAGCGGTGTAGTAGAGCAATGGAATCACCAGCAGGGTCAGGACGGTCGAGACGAAAATCCCGAAAATGAGCGAGATCGCCAGGCCGTTGAAAATCGGGTCGTCGAGAATAAAGACGGCACCGAGCATTGCCGCCAGCGCAGTCAGCGCGATCGGCTGCGCGCGCACGACGGCGGAGTGCGCGACTGCTTCGCTGAATGGCCTGCCGGCGGCAACCTGCAGGTTGATGAAGTCAACCAGCAGTATGGAGTTGCGCACGATGATGCCGGCAAGCGCAATCATGCCGATCATGGAAGTCGCCGAAAATTGCGCGCCCAGCAGCGCATGACCGGGCATCACGCCAATGATGGTGAGCGGAATCGGCGCCATGATGATCAGCGGCGTGAGATACGACCCGAATTGAGCCACTACCAAGAGATAGATGAGCACCAGACCGACGCCATAGGCGATGCCCATGTCGCGGAACGTTTCGTAAGTGATCTGCCACTCGCCGTCCCACTTGATGGCGAATTCGCGGTATGGATCGCCAGGCTGCGTGATGAAATATTCGCTCGGGACGCTATTTCCCGGTGTCGAGATCCGCTGAATTGCAGAGCGCATCCCGAACATGCTGTAGAGCGGGCTGTCGATCTTGCCGCTGGCATCTGCTGTGACGAAGATAACGGGCAGCAAGTCCTTGTGATAGATTGGCTGCTCCACCACCACGTCCTGAATCGTCACAAGCTCGCGCAATGGAACCGTGCGGCCTTGTGCGCTGCGTACTGACAGTTGCAACACTTCACGCAGGTCGGCCGTTGACGCCACCGGCAGGCTCAGGCGGGCGCCGGCCGGGTATTTCGTCTGATCGTGGAGGTAAGTGACGTTCTCGCCGGCCAGGCCGGCGCGCACTGTCGAAATGACTTCCTGCTGTGCAATGCCGAGTTGCGCGGCTTTGCTCCGGTCCACTACCAGAATTCGGCGCGGCGCATCGGCAACGGTGCTGTCATCGATGTCGACCACGTCCCGCGTGGACTGGAACACGCCGCGGACCGCACGCGCGAAGCCTCGCCTGCTCTCATAATCGGGACCGTAGACCTCCGCCACGATCGGCGACAGTACGGGCGGGCCCGGCGGCACCTCGACGACCTTGATGCGCGCGCTGTAACCATCCGCGATCTCCTTCAGCGCTGGGCGAAGGCGCGATGCGATCGCGTGGCTTTGTTCTTTCCGGTGTGCCTTGTCGACCAAGTTCACCTGGATGTCGCCGACTTCGCCGCCGCTACGCAGATAGTATTGGCGCACCAATCCATTAAAGTTGATGGGGGCCGCCGTGCCCGCATAAGCCTGGTAATCCGTGACTTCGGGTACGGTCGACAGAAATGCCCCTAGTTCGTGCAGCAACGCCGCGGTGCGCTCGACCGGAGTGCCTGCCGGCATGTCGACAACCAGCTGGAACTCGGATTTGTTATCGAACGGCAGCATCTTGAGTACTACCAGCTTGAGGGCGGGCAGCGCCAACGAAACGATAATAAGCGCGCCGACCCCCAGCCACAGCCGGGTGCGGTTGCGCGCACCGTTGCCGGTGTCGAAAAATGGCGCGAACACGCGTGTGAACAACGGCGCGAGTCTGGCCGAAATGCCGCCCACGGTACTGTGTGGATCGCTCTTCAGCCATAGCCGGGCCATCCACGGCGTAACCACGAAGGCGACCGCCAGCGAGATTAGCATGCCCATGCTCGCGTTGATCGGGATCGGGCTCATGTACGGTCCCATTAGTCCCGAGACGAAAGCCATCGGCACGAGGGCCGCGATGACGGTAAAGGTCGCCAGTATGGTTGGCCCGCCGACCTCATCAACCGCTCGGGGAATGATGTCCACGAGCGGCTCATCGGGGTGCAATTGGCGGTGGCGGTGAATGTTTTCGACGACCACGATGGCGTCGTCGACCAGGATGCCGATAGAAAAAATCAACGCAAAGAGCGACACGCGATTGAGCGTGAATCCCCACGCCCACGATGCAAACAGGGTGGTAGTCAGCGTCAGAATGACCGCGGAGCCGACGATTGCGGCCTCGCGCCGGCCGAGCGCGAAGAACACGAGCGCGACGACGCACGCCGTGGCGAACAGCAGTTTCTCGATGAGCTTCACCGCCTTGTCGTTGGCAGTCGCACCATAATTGCGGGTAATCGCAACTTCGACATTCGCCGGGATTGCCGCATTCTTGAGCGCTTCGACGCGTTCGATAACTGCCTGCGCGACCTTTACCGCGTTCTGCCCGGGCTTCTTGGTGACGGTTACCGTAAGCGCGGAATATTCACCGTTGTTTTTTCCGGCCACGCCATGCCACACATACCGTTCGGCGGGCGGCGGCCCGTCCTCGACCTTTGCCACGTCTTCGAGAAACACCGGGTTGCCGTTGTGTGTGCCGACCATGAGCCCGGCGACGTCGCGCGCACTTTGCAGGAAAGTCCCGGCGTCTATCGTGATGCTGCGATTGTTAGCGATGGTCGATCCGACCGTCGCGCCCATGTTGGCTGACTGCAGGGCCGTGCGCAGATCGGCGACAGTGATTTCGGCCACTTGCATCCGTCCTGCATCCAGCTCGATGTTGATTGCACGCTTGGGTCCCCCCAGCGTAACTACTTCGCGCGTCCCCCTGACACGTTTGATGTCGGCTTCAATCGAGTGCGCGACCCGCTCGAGGTCGGATGCGCCGATCGCGGGGTCTTTGGAGAACAGGGTGAGGGTCAATATTGGTACATCGTCGATTCCCTTGGGTTTGACGATCGGTTGCAGTACGCCCAGATTCTGTGGCAACCAATCGCGGTTCGACTCGATGGTGTCGTAGAGACGAACCAGCGCCTCGGTGCGCGGCACGCCGANNNNCCGGGGAACGGGATCAGCACGTTGGCCATCGTCACGTTGATCTGCGGCTCCTCTTCCCGCGGCGTCACGTAGACGGCAAACATGCCGAGCAGCAGCGCCACCAATGCCAGCAAGGGCGTGATTTGCGCGCTTTGAAACTTGCGTGCGATAGTGCCGGAGATGCCTAGCGAAGGAGGACTCACGGGGTCTCGCTACTGGCGGGTGGCGGACAGCGGATCGAGGGTAATGCGTTCGCCGGCACGCAGGCCGGCCAGTATCTCAACCTGGTCGCCAACGGTCCTGCCTAACCGCACTTGGCGCAACTGCGGCTTACCGCTGTCGTCGACCACGTAAACGGCATACAAGTCGGTTCGTTTGATCACGGCTTTAGCGGGCACCAGCAGGCCGTCGCTTCGCTGCCCGCTGACAGGCAGATGCGCGCGTGCAAACATCCCGGGCGGCAACCCGGCGATATTGGCCGGCAGCGCCAATCGGACTTGCACGGTATGGCTGGCCGGATCGGCAGTCGGCAGCACGGTGACTGACTGCGCCTTCTGCCAGCGCAAGGCTTCCCGTACGCCTGGAAACTCCAGTTTCACGGCAGCGCCGGGGGTGAGCGCGCCTGCATAGCTCTCCGGAACGCTCACGACCACGCGCAGCTTGGTTGGATCATAGACCAGCATCAAGAGTTTGCCGGGGGCTGCCATATCGCCCACTTCGGTCGTAACGCTCGCGAGCACGCCGTTGTATGGCGCTCGCAGCGTGCGAAAAGAAGTCTCGGCGCTGGCGGCGTCCGCCTGCGCGAGCATCGCGTGCGCCTGGGCCTGCGTCGCCTTGAACTGGGCCTCTGCCTGTTCGAGCGCGGCCTGGCTGATGTACTGCTTCTGGTAGAGCCGCTGGCTGCGCTCGTATTCTTTGCGCGCAGCGTCGAGTTGCGCCTGGGCCGCGGCCACCTGGGCCCGGCTCGCCGCCGCCTGCTGGGCCGCAGCGCGCTCGTCGATACGCGCCAGCACCTGGCCGCTCTTGACCTGATCACCGGCTTTTACCGTCAGTTCGGTGATGCGTCCATTCACCTGTGCTGCGATTGCGCTTTGGCGGATCGCTTCAACCACGCCATCGGCAATGTAAATATTCTCGCCGCCGGCGACTTTCACGGTGACGGTTTCAATGCTGCCGGCGCCGGCGATCGGCGCCCCCATCGCCAGCGCAAGGATGGCGGCGGCCAGCGGACCAGACAATTTCATGCGGCGTCTCCAGGAAGCTGTGTTGCCGAGCTAAGTGCGCCGCAGTAATCAAATAGCGTGCACAAAGAGTAAATCAATGATATAATCATATCACTATATAGTTATAAAGTCAAAACCGCGACGTTACAGCAAGCCGTGCACGATCTTGATTAAGGGATGCGTTTGCGGATGAAAACACTCGACGATGCGGCGCTGGAGGAGGTGGCAGGCTATTTTCGCGCGCTTGCCGTGCCGCTGCGCCTGAAGATGCTTAACGCTCTGCGTGAGCATGAGCGCACGGTCGGCGAGTTGACGGAGTTATTCGGNNCTCTGGCTTTGCCCTACAAGGGAAATACGCTGTCGATGGTGGTGTTGCTGCCCAAGAAGGATCTGTCGGCGGTGGAGAAGCAACTGACACCGGACGGCTTGGCCAACGTGTCGAAGCATCTGGCGGTACTGAGTCAGGGCGGGCTTGTCCGCAAGACTGCGCGGGGTACCAGTATGTTCTACCGGATCGCCGATCCCAGGACCTATGAGCTTTGCGACCTCGCGTGCGGGCAGATCGGGAAACGCTATGCAGAAGAAACAAACCTCCGACGCATGTTTGAGGGGGTCAGCAACCAACGCCGCAACAAACGCAAAAGACAGAAGCGGTGATAAGGAGCGTGCAACAACTCGAACGAGTTGTGCCGAACCCAGAGGCTTGATGGAACATGACGTGCATAAAGCTCCTTGCACCGTCCCGTTCCGCAAATGATGTGATTTCGCGCATTCGGTTTTATTCCGGGGCAACGCTGCAAGAACTGCTCCCGACATAAGAGAGGCACCGACGGTAAGTGTCGGTACCGCCCGTAGTTCAGGCTATTCACTGGCGTGAGCCAGGAAAGTGCACCATCGGCCGCACTCAGTAACGGTTT
>PLYS01000137.1 GCA_003153455.1 Betaproteobacteria bacterium
ACCGCGCTCTCGTACTGGCCCGGGCCTTCGAGGGCGAGCACGGCGATGCCGCGGGAGAGCCAGCGGTCGCCGTACATCGCGACGTTCGCTTCCTTGAAGCCGTCCATGCCCGGGATCGACCATACCGCCGGAATACGACCGCCCTGGTAGCCGGGCGGCAGGTGAAACCATCCGGGGAGTGCTTTGCCCTGGAACGGGATGCACGCCGCTTCGACACGGTGATCCGCAAGCCTGGCGTAACGCGTGTAGCACTCGCGCTTGCTCTGGTTCAATGACAGGTTCTTGTCGTTGTTCTCGTCGTACGGCCATTGCGAGGCCGCATAGTGGATGGCCGCCATGAAGTAATTCTGGCGCGCGGTCACGAGTTCCTCGGCTTCCTCGGCGGCACGCGCCTTGGCTTCGCGGCGGCGCGCAGTGGTTTCGAAAGCAGGCGATATATCGGCGAATTTCTGCACGCGCTGGCGGATCGCGGCGAAGTCGGCGTTCGCCTCCGGGCCGCAGGGCGTGTTGTAGGTGACGCTGCGCGGCTGGTCCCAGTCGATGCCGACCGCGCGGATGGTGTTGTCGAGCAGCCAGCGCTGCTCGACCCAGCGCCGTGTCAGGACCTCGCCCGCGTGGGCCGGAGGTTTTGTTGCTGTGGTCACGTTGGAATCCTCGTCGGTGTTGGTGGAGTGGATATTCTACTTGCGTAAGCGACTGCCGAGGATTGAGAATGACGAACAACGAACAACGAACAACGAATATAAGGTGTCACATGGCTAAAACTACCAAACGTTCGAGCAAGGTCAGGGCAGTCGGCATTGCCGGTGCCCGCGAGGTGGTTCTGAGCGGCATTCCGCGCGCGCTCGGCGTGCGGCTGATCACGCTTACCCGGAAAAAGGTGACCGCCGAGATGCGCATCAAGAGGCTCCACATCAACCGCGCCGGCCGTGTGAATGGTGGCGCGATCATGGCGTTCGCGGATGTGCTGGGCGCCACCGGAACGATCGCCAACCTGTCGCCCGGGTATCGCACCGGGACGCTCGAATCGAAGACCAACTTTTTTGCTTCGGGAGCGGGACCGGCGCTCTTTGCCGTGTCAATCCCGCTTCACATCGGCCGCACCACGATGGTGTGGCAGACGACCATCAAAAACCCGGACGGGCGCACCGTTGCGATCGTCACCCAGACCCAGATCGTGTTACCGCCCGAGTCCGGCGCAACATGACGTCTGCATCGCGCTGTCAGCAGTCGGCTTGGTTCTAACGGTCGCCGCGCCGTCCCATCGTTCTGCGGCCCTTGTTGCGGGGGGGATTGCGGGGCCCGCCCGGACGCGGCGCCGATTGCCGCTGGCCGGTGTGCGTCCGCTTCAAGATTGCGCCTTGGCTCCCCACATCGGCGAGTTTCTTTACTCGCTTGATCTCGATCATCACCGCTTCAATGTTTGCCAGATGTCCGCTGTCTGGCCCGTGTGGCTGCGCTGCCGCCTGCTCGCCCTTAAGGAGTTCGTGCAACTTGCGGAGCGCCTCGCTACACGCCGCCGCGAGGCCGGCTTCCTTTTGCGTTTCCTGCCGGTGCATTTCGATATGGGCGATGGCGTCAGTCACTTCGTCGGTTGCCATTCCTGCACTCATGTCTGCTTCTCCTTTCGAAATTGTGCTTTCGGGACGAGCTTGCCGTAGTGTTATCGGTGCGCGAATCGCAGGCTTTGCCCTGTCCGAACACCTTGCCGGTTGCGCTATTGCAGCGGCGAGAACGCGGAAGGCATCAAAATCTTGTTTTCCTGGGCGAGCAGAACTTCAGCCCGGCCGCCTTCCTTGATCGCTTTCACCGAGGATGGCCACATTCCGGTGTCGTGGGATTTCTTGCGGATTTCGGCGCGCTGGTCGAGCGACTGATAAGGCCAGATGTGGACGAATTTACTGAGGGCGCCCAATTCCGAATACCAGATCGCGCACACCGGCCCGAACTTTAGCCGCACGTCGATCGCATTTTCCCAGTTCTTGATCATCGTCGGCAGTTCGCCCGGGGCATAAGTGTAGGTGCGCATTTCGAAGTAGGGACCCATCTTGCCGGCCTTGAGCGGCGGCGAGATCGCAAGCGGGATAAAGATGTCCGATTGCTGTTTGACGATAAATTCGCCGATAGCCGGCGGCCACGCTTTGTCCTTGACCGCTGCGGCGCGGATACGCGCGCGTTCTTCCAGATCTTTGTAATGCCACACATGAAGGATCTGGTTCAACGGGCCGATCTCGGTATGCCAGAACGCGGCCAGCTCCGAGTATTTCTTGCGCTTTTCATAAGTCTCGCCGAAGCGCTTTTCGACCTCGGCCAGCGAGCGCGGCTTGATATCGTAGGTTCTTACTTCATAGATCATGGGGTGTCCTTATATCAGAAGGCGTGAATGAATGGCGCCGAACCTGCCCGCCTGCGGCGGGCGCGTCTCGATTCCAACCGGGAAATGTAATTCAAAGCGGGAATATTGGCCAGCCCCGCAACTCATCGACCTAGGAGTTTGTCGGACATAGCCCCGACAAACTCCTAATGCAAAACCGGCACCAGTAGAATTACAGAAGACGATAACACACGTCTTGACGTCAGCCCTGAATGTGGCTACAGTAATTACATTCATTGCCTGATGAGGCTGGCGTCCATGGAAAAAACATCCCGCACGATCGAGCTTAAGTTGGTGCCCATCGGCAATTCGCGCGGCGTGCGGCTGCCGAAAGCGGTGCTCGACAAATACGCCATCAAGGGTGAGCTGGTGCTCGAAGAGCGCGAGGAAGGTCTCCTGCTGCGTAACAAAGGCGACAAACGCCTGTCCTGGGAGGACACCTTCAAGCAGATGGCGAAAGAGCGCGAGGACTGGAGCGATCTCGACGCGACCGTGGCTGATGGCCTCGATCAAGAACGCAAGTGGTGAGCCACGAGCTCGAACGCTACGGCATCTACTTCGCAAACCTCGATCCGACCCGCGGTAGCGAGATCGCCAAGACCCGGCCGGTCATCATCGTCAGCCGGGACGAGATGAACCGTTTTCTTGATACGGTGGTCGTCTGCCCGTTGACGGCCAAGCTTCATCTACGCTGGCGCAGCCGCATCCAGTGTACGTGCGCCGGGCGCAAAGCTGAAATCGCAATTGATCAGATCCGCACCGTCAGCAAAGAGCGGCTTGGCAAAAAACTGGCGCAGCTCGACGCGCCAGTTGCCGCGCGACTGCGGCGCCTGATTACCGAGATGTACGGCGAATAAAGCAGCGCCATCGCACCCGACCAACGCGGAGGAAACATGGCACGTATTAGGCCGCTACCCCAGAATGCAAACCCGGAGTTGGAGGATACCTTCCAGACCTATAAGAAATACCTGGGCTATGTGCCTAACAGCGTGCTCATCATGCAGCACCGGCCCAAGCTGGTGAAGGCGCTGGCGCAGATGGCATCGGCCGTCTGGGACCCGGCAAGCGAAGTCAATCTCGGCTTCAAGCGGCTGGTGGCCTACATGGCGAGCAGGACGCATGGCTGCCAGTACAGCATGGCGCACGCCGCCGAAGCGGCGCACCGGGCCGGCATGGACGATGCGAAACTCGAGGCCGTGTGCGATTACCGCGCGAGCCCGCTCTACACCGAAGCCGAGCGCGTGGCGCTCGACTTTGCAGTCGCCGCTGCCTCCCAGCCCAACGCTGTCACCGATGACCTGTTCGACCAGATGAAGCGGCACTGGACGGAGGGGCAGATCGTCGAGTTCGCCGGCGTGGTCGCTCTGAACGGCTTCCTTAACCGCTGGAGCGATACGCTCGCGGTTCCGCTCGAACCCGAGCCTATCGAGTTCGGCGAAAAGCATCT
>PLYS01000351.1 GCA_003153455.1 Betaproteobacteria bacterium
TCCGACAGGCTGCTAATAGCAAAACGGACCACAATTTTTGTGGATAATGCTTAGTTCCACAGCCGTTTCACCTCAGTCAGCACGTAAGAACGACGTTTCGACGTTTTTTTGATGACGCTTTCGAATTTTTTCCGGGGACAGTTTTGCCTAAGGAGCTTGTCGGACTCGGGTCCGACAAGCTCCTAGGGGGTGTGCCATATGACAATTCTTCGGTCTTTCGTAACGTCGCTCGCATGGGTCTGCCTGACATATCCGTTCATAGCTGACGGCTGGGCGCAAGCGTATCCGGCAAAGGTCGTCCGCTACATAGTGCCGATGTCGCCTGGCAGCGGCGCAGACACCATAGGCCGCATCGTTACCGGAGGGCTGACTCAGGTCTTCGGCCAGCAGGTCATCGTGGACAACCGCACCGGCGCAGCGGGCAACATTGGGGCGGAAGCCGCGGCGAGGGCGCCGGCTGACGGCTACACGTTGTTTCAGGCGAGCAGTACCCATGCCGCCAACGTCAGTCTTTACCGCAACCTGTCTTACGACTTGGTGCGCGATTTTGCGCCGGTGACGCAACTGGCCTCATCGCCTTCGATCGTGGTGGTGCATCCGTCCTTGCCGGTGAAGTCGATAGCCGAACTCGTGAAGCTGGCCAAGTCCAAACCCGGTGCGATTAATTATGCATCCACGGGCGTCGGCAGCGCGACCTGGGTGGCGGGAGAGCTATTCAAAGGAATGGCGGGCGTGAATCTGCAGCACGTGCCGTATCGGGGAGGCGGTGAGGCATTGACCGCAATCGTTGCCGGCGAAGTTTCGGTTTATTTCGCCCCTTTCGCGGTGGCGCTGCCGCAGGTTCGGCAGGGCCGGTTGCGGCCGCTGGCGGTGACTACGACCAAGCGCCTGCCTTTGCTGCCCGAGTATCCGACAGTGGCCGAATTGGGCTACACCGGCTACCAGTCCGGCAATTGGTACGGGATCGTGGCGCCGGTGAAGACGCCGAAGGAGATAATCGCGACGATTCGCGGCGCGGTGGTTACGGTGTTGAACGATCCGAATGCGAGCAAGCGCCTGAGCGATCTGGGCTACGTCTCCGTCGGTGACCAGCCCGAGGAATTTGCGGCCTTCATCAAATCGGAGATCGCAACGCTGGCAAAGATCATTCAGCAGACTGGCGCGACTGCCAACTGAAATGGCTGGAATTTTTTAACTGAAAAGGAGTGAAGACAATGGGTGACTATGAAAAACGCATGAAACGCGGTTTTAAGATCCTGCAACAAATGGGACGCGAAGACACGATGCTGAACCAGAAGGAGCTGTATCCCGACCTCTACAATCTGTCGGTAGGGTACCTGTTCGGCGAAATCTGGTCGCGGCCGCATCTTACCCTGCGCGAACGGGAACTGATCACGATGGCGTCCAACATCTCGCTCGCGCGCCCGGTCGGCACTCATTCACATTACCGCAGCGCCCGGCATATCGGCATCACCAAGGAAGAGATCATGGAATTGATCATTCATGTCGGTCATTACGCGGGGTGGCCGGCGATGGCTCTCGCCGTTGGCCAGTTCACCGAGGTGCTGAAAGAAGACGCCGAGAAGGCGAAGCAGAAGAAAAAGAAGGTCCGGTCAAAGAAATAGACCGAGATGAAGATGCTAAGGCCTTGCGTAAAGCTGCTTGCGCTGCTTTGCCTGATCTGCCAGTTTGCAGCCACCGGTTGGGCGCAGAGTTATCCGGCAAAAATCGTCCGCTTGCTGGTGCCCTTCTCGCCCGGCAGCGGTTCCGACACCATCGGCCGCATCATCGCCGGAGGACTTACCGAAGTCTTCGGTCAGCAGGTTATCGTGGACAACCGCGCCGGCGCCGCCGGCAACATCGGAGCGGAAATCGCAGCGAAGGCGCCGCCCGATGGCTACACGTTGTTCGAGGTAAACATGGGCCATGCCGCCAACGTCAGCCTTTACCGCAACCTGCCGTATGACCTGATGCGCGATTTCGCGCCCGTGACGCAGTTCGTTTCGTCCCCGGCGGTGGTCGTCGTGCATCCCTCGCTGCCCGTGAAGTCGATAGCCGAACTCGTCAAACTGGCGAAGGCCAGGCCCGGCGCGATCAACTATTCCTCGGGAGGGGCCGGCACTCCGACGTTTGTGGCCGCGGAGTTATTCAAGGGACAGGCCGGGATAGATCTGCTGCACGTGCCGTACCGGGCCGGCGGAGAGGCCCTGACGGCGGTGATTGCCGGCGAAACCTCGGTCTACTTCGCACCGCTCGCACCGGCGTTGCCGCAAATCCGGCAGGGCAGATTGCGCGCGCTGGCGGTGACCAGTGCCAAGCGCCTGTCTTTACTTCCCGAGTATCCGACAGTCGCCGCATCCGGATATCCCGGCTACGAGTCCGGCAACTGGTACGGAATCATGGTGCCGGCGAAGACCCCGAAGGAGACGATCGCAACGATCCGCGGCGCGGCGATCGCGGTGCTGAATAATCCGAATGTGAGCAGGCGCCTTAACGATCTGGGCTATGTTGCCGTCGGCGATCAGCCTGAAGAATTCGCGGCGCACCTCAGATCCGAGATCGACAATCTCGGAAAGATCCTGCGCCGGCTTCGCGTAACCGCCGATTGA
>PLYS01000591.1 GCA_003153455.1 Betaproteobacteria bacterium
ACGTCGGCAAGTTGAACACGCGCGTACTGTGGTTCTTCATGAAAGGCCGGCGGATCGTCGCCGTTCACGGCATCCGCAACAAAGGCCACGCCATCGCAGCTCGCGACCTCGACACGGCCCGGGAGCGGATGCACGACTGGAAGAAGAGAATGAAATCATGAAGAAAACTAATTTTGACGTTCACCTCGAAGAGCAACTCCGCGACCCGGTTTTTGCGGAGCGTTTCAAGCGGGCGGGCGAGGCGTGGGATGTGGCGCTGCAGATCGCGGCGCTGCGCCAACAGGCGGGACTCTCGCAGAAGGAACTCGCGCGCCGCCTGAAGACTTCACAGCAGCAGATCAGCCGCCTTGAATCGCCCGACTACGAAGGCCATTCACTGGCCAACCTGCGGCGTGTTGCCGAAGTGCTGCACGCGCGCGTGCGGGTGGTGTTCGAGCCGGATGAAAAGAGCGTCAAGCGGGTGGCGCAGCCCATCGCGCCTTACCGCGTCAAACGCGCTTCCGCAAAGTAATCCATCGGAACTGCGGCCGGGCGGACTGAACATGGCGCGCAAGAAGGCTCCTGAGCTCACATTTCAGCAGCACATCGCGGACTTCCTCGTCCGCGAGCACAAGTATGGCGTGCTCGAACAGGCCGACATCACGGACACCGAGCATTTCATTGCCGAGGACCACCTCTGGGCCTTCCTCACCGCCACACAGGCCGACACGCTCACGAAGCTCACGGACGACTGCCATGCTCGCTGACCTGATCACCCGCAAGTCCCTCCACGACCTCGCGGGAACTAGCACCTTCCAGCGCGGCGAGGAGTATTTTGCCAACGAAGCTGTCAGCCGTGTACGTGTCGTGGAGGAGAAAGTATCGGCCCGGGTCGAAGGTTCGGACACATACCAGGTCGAGCTGTGGAATGATGACGGCGACCTCGATTACGAGTGCAGTTGCCCGCAGGGAGATGAAGGGAATTTCTGGAAGCACTGCGTTGCGGTCGGCGTGGCCTGGCTTGCCGGAAAAAAGATTGAGGGGAAATCCGGAGGCGCATCGGGCAAGAAGAAGACGGCGAAAAAGCGCGATCCCTGGGTCGATATTCGCACCTATCTGTCTTCGCAGCGGCCGGAATTGCTGATCGACTTGTTGATGGACGTAGCCCAGCGCGATGATCGACTCTACCAGTCGCTGCTGCTCAAGGCCGAACGCACTGGCGGCGCGGGCAACGCCACGATGGCGTTCCGCCGCGCCATCGAGAGCGTCACGGACGTCGACGAATATGTTGATTGGCGCGCGGCGGCAACCTTCGCCGCGAACCTCGACCAGGTCGCCGAGTCGCTGGCGGAGTTGCTCAAACCCGGCACTGCGGCGATGTTGGTCGAGCTGGCGGAATACGCGATCGAACGAGTCGAGCATGCCCTCGAAAATATTGACGACTCCGGCGGGAACGTAAGCGAAACGTTGCAGCGCGTTGCCGAACTGCACTTCAAGGCTTGCAAACTGGCGCGGCCAGACCCGAAAGAATTGGCGGAGCGCCTGTTTCGCTGTGAGACTTCATTTCCCTTTGATAGCTTTCATGAAAGTGCACGCATCTACCGGGGTGTGCTGGGTGATGCAGGGCTCCAGCGCTTTCGCGAGTTGGCGGAAGCGGAATGGCGAAAGATCAAGCCGATCGCCAGTCAGCCTGGTGACGGCAAAAGTTACGACGGCAGCCGCTGGCGTATCACGCACATCATGGAAACGCTGGCGGAGTTGAGCGGCGACATCGAACAACTGGTAGCCATCAAGCAGCACGACCTTTCGTCGAGTTATAGTTACCTTGCAATCGCCGAGGTTTTCGACAAGGCCGGAAAAAAAGACAAGGCGCTCGAGTGGGCCGAGCGCGGGCTGAAAGCCTTCCCGACTCGAATGGACGACCGTTTGCGGGATTTCTTGATCGCCGCTTACCTGAAGCGCAAGCGCAACGACGAGGCCTTGAATCTCACTTGGTTGCAGTTTGAGGAACGGACCGGGCTGGAGCACTACAAGAAGCTGCAGCGCATCGCTCAACGTCTGGGCCTCTGGACGGAACAACGCGAACGTGCCCTGGCGCTGGTGGCGAAGGTGATTGCGCGCGGCGCGGCAACGATCGATCCTTGGAATAGACAGGAACGGACGCCGGACCACTCCCTGCGCGTGGAAATCGCGCTATGGGAGAAGGACCTCGATGCCGCGTGGCAAACGGCGCATGAGGGCTTCTGCCACCGTGATTTGCTGATTGCGCTCGCCGGCAAGCTTGAAGCAACGCGGCCCGCCGACGCGATCTCGATTTATCGCCGGGTTGTCCCGCCCATTGTCGGGCAGGCGCACAACACGGCTTATGCGGATGCGATTAAGCTGATACGCAAGATGGGCAACCTGATGACGAACATTGACCAGTCCCGCGAGTTTGGTGATTATCTGGCGGCGTTACACGCGCAGTTCAAGCCGAAACGCAATTTCATTAAATTGCTGGATGAGGTGGCCCGAGCCCATGTGGCTGGATCAAAGCGCTGAGGCGCCACCCTCGCCTGCATGCCAATGGCTGATAGGACGTGCCGGGCCTTGTCGATTATGCCCGGAGCAACCCGGGCAAGGATACGCGATAGGGATCGAACTTCTCACGACAGACCGGATCGTGCAGCACGCCGTAGACGTAGTGGAAAATGGTAGGCCAACCCGCGCGTGAGCATGTCTTCGATTACTTCGCGATAGCGCGCAAACCGCGTGGCCTGGCGGATCGGGCCTTCGTCGTAAAACAGCGCGGCGCGCGCATTGTCAGGGATTGTCGCCTAGCGCCCTGATCAGATCGCGCACTTCGGCCGACCCTTGGGCGTCGCGGTCCGCTTCGCTGACTGCCAGCGCGCGCTCGTAATAGGTCCGCGCCGCAGCACGCTCGCCGCCGAGCGCGCTGGCGCGGCCCAGGCCGACGAGATCGAGATAAATCTTGCGCGGCAACGCGAGTTCCCGGTCGATGGCAAGCGCTTCGGTCAGCGGTGCGAGCGCCGCGGCAGCGTCGCCCGCGCGGATCGCGACATTGCCGAGCAGGCGCATTGCGTTGGCGGCTTCGACGCGGTCACCGGATCCCCGGCTTGCGTCCAATGCAGCTCTTGCGCTTGCCGCGGCAGCGTCGGTACGTCCCTCTTCCAGCGCCAGCAGACCCCTGACGTTGTTGATCGCACCCGAGAGCGCGCAACCCTGTTGGCCGCACCAGGTTGTTGCTTTCTCCAGCCATTCTGCGGCACCCGCATAGCGCCGTTCGTCGAAATCGAGCACCGCACGGCGCAGCGCGGCCTGTGCCAGGCGCGCCGGCGGGAAGCTCAGCCTAGAATGATCGAGCACGGGCGCCAGGCTGGCACGGGCTTCGGCGTGTTTCCCCAGCCGCTGGTAGGCGATCGAAAGGTTAATTGCGTTGGCGGCTATGCCGTCGACATCCTCGATCGACTGTTCAATGCGCAATGCCTCGCGGTATTGCTGCACTGCGCCGTCAAAGTCGCCGCTGCGGAAGCGCAACTCGGCCTTGCGGTTCGCCTCGATCGCCTCGGCCTGGCGCGAGGCAAGCGGTTTTCCCGGCTGCTGCGCGCAAGCCGCAAGGAGCGCCAAGCCCGCGACAACGAACAGCCGGAAGGCCACGCAATGCATCATTCAGCGCGGTGCTGGCGCCGTTGCCGGCGAGCGGCCCGGCCCCGCCGATTCGAAGCTGTCCACTGATAAGGTACGCATGGTTCGCGTCTCGATGGCACCGCTGAGCGGCCAGACATTGCGTGCCGCGCCGAGGATTTCTTGCCCGTGACGCACCAGGTCCCCGCCGTCGCGGACCAGGTTCCCGCCGTCGCGTGCCAGGTTCCCGCCCTCGCGCATCAGCGCGGGCGCCTGCTTGAGAGCTTCGTTCAGTGCTTCGCCGTTCCTGCGTGTCTGCTCGCGCACCTGCTGCGCGGCTTCGGCAAGCGAATCGAGGGCTGTAGCCAGCTTGCCCGAGATTGCCGGCAGTTGCTGCTCGACCTGCGCGCCTAGGCGAGCGGCGGCGCCGAAACTCGCCTGCATATCCGGACTTACGGCGAGTACGCTACGGTCAAGGTCGCGCAACACCCTGCGCGCCTCCTGATTGGTGGCAGGTAATTCCTCGAGCAGAACTCGCGCCGCATTTGCGGACTTGCGAAAATCGCTTTCCGGATGGTTGATCGCTTCAATTGCCCGGTGCAGCTGCGCGAGGATAGGCGTCACCTGGTTCTTCAACTCGTCAACCAGTTCGGCCACGCCGCGATTGGGTAGGAATTCGATCACCTCCCCGGCCACGATAGGTCCGGCCCCGCGGGGCGGATCGGAGCTGGGAACGATCTGGATGTTCGCGGCGCCGATATAGCCCTCCCGCAGCAGCCTCGCGCGTGAACCCTTGGGCACGTGCGCCAGGTAATCGCTGACGATGGAGAGTTCCACCTTCACGCCGCGATCCGAGATCAGCATGGTCTTCACGCTTCCGACCGGCAG
>PLYS01000664.1 GCA_003153455.1 Betaproteobacteria bacterium
AGAGTTTTCATGGTCTCGACGATCTCCTGCACCATCTTTTCCAAGTCCATCGATTTGTACACAAATGCGTTGGCGCCTGCGCGCTCAATCCTGGCCCGGGTATCCGGATCGTCACTTCCGCTCATCATGATTACGGGCATCTCCGCTCCACCTGGGACCGCGCGCAGTGCCGTAAGCGTATCCGGGCCGTCGATCGGATGCATGAAAGTGTCCAAGAGCACGATGTCCGGGGAATGCGCTTGCAGGCGCGCGACGGCGTCGCGACTGTCGAGCACGAAATGCACGGTATGGCCACAACTCTCCAGCATCATCTGCAGCAGCATGCAGAGAGTCTCGTCATCGTCGATGATCAGTATCGTTGCCATGGCAGGTCCGTTTACAAGCTTGCGGCGATCGCGTCCTCGACGCTGGCCAAGTTCACGCGGGCATTCGTGATAAATTTGGCGCCGGTGCGCGAAACAAAATTTGTTCCCTGAGCGCCCGGCATGTTGCCAAGAGCTTCGATTATCGCAGCATCGACAGCTTTGGGACAAACATTTGCGGCGTTCCCGCGGTCGACGGAGTTGCGCCAGTTGGCTCCTTTGCCCCCGCCGCTTACACAGTGCCGCTCGTCGATCGCTGCCGGCGCCATGGGCGCGGGCTCATCAGGCGTCGCGGCACCAGCCGCGGGCTCGCCATCTCGCGCAGCGGCTGGCGCCCAGCGCGACAACTTCCCGGTGAGATCCGCGATGCTGACGGGTTTGGCAAGGCAATCGTCCATGCCTGCTTCAAAGCAGCGCCGCTGATCCTCGGTGAACGCGTTTGCGGTGAGCCCGATGATCAGAGTGCGACTCCCCGCTTCGCCGGCACGGATCTCCGCCGTCGCACGGTAACCGTCCATCACCGGCATCTGACAATCCATGAACACGACGGCGAAGCGGTCCCGCTTTAGCGCCTGGACCGCCAGCGCGCCGTTCGGCGTCGAGCGCTTGCCAGACGGGCTTGGGGCGTGTCTAATTTATCAGCTTAGCTGAATTGGTTAACAAAAATGGTCACGGCTGCACGTGAATTCCAAGTCATGGTGAAACCGATAGGCGCGGTCTGCAACCTTGCCTGCGGCTACTGCTATTACCTCAAGAAGAAAGATCTCTATCCGCAAGCCGGCTTGTTTCGCATGGCCGACGATCTGCTGGAGCGCTACATCGTCCAACACATCGAGGCCTGCCCTAAGGAATCGATCCTGTTTTCATGGCACGGCGGCGAGCCGACCGTGCTGGGACTCGATTATTTTCGGCGGATCGTTGAACTCCAGCACAAGCACCGGCCCGCGGGGCGCGAGATTCTGAACGGCATTCAGACGAACGGCACGCTGCTGGACGAAGAATGGTGCCGGTTCCTCGCAGCGGAAGGGTTCTACGTCGGGCTCAGCATGGACGGACCGAAGGAATTCCACGATCGCTATCGCGTCACCAAGGGCGAAAAAACGACCCATAAGCAGGTGCTGCAGTCGTTTCGGCTGTTACAGCAGCATCGGATCTCTTGCGACGTGCTGTGCGTCGTTCATCATCACAACGTCCGGCAGCCGGCGGCAGTCTACCGTTTCTTCAAAGACATCGGTGTCGAATACCTGCAATTCCTGCCGCTGGTGCTGCGCAACGCAGACCATGGAGTAAGCGCGGAAACAGTTCCGGCAGAAGCCTACGGGACATTCCTGTGCACGATCTTTAACGAGTGGATCAAACACGATATCGGCCGGATCGGCATTCAGAACTTCGATGAGGCGGCAAGGCCGTTCCTCGCGATGGAGCATGCGCTCTGCGTGTCGAGGGAGACCTGCGGCGATGTCGTCGTCGTCGAACATAACGGGGATTTCTATTCGTGCGACCATTTTGTCGACCGCGAGCACTGCCTCGGAAATATCCGCGAAACGCCGTTGGTGGACATGTTGGAGAGCCCTGCGCTGCGGGAGTTCGGACGCAAAAAACGGGACGCGCTGCCCCGCTACTGCCGCGAGTGCGAAGTCCTCGCTTTGTGCAATGGCGGATGTCCGAAGGATCGCCTCGCCCTGACGCCGGACGGCGAAGCAGGCCTGAATTATCTCTGCGCGGGCTTGAAACATTTTTTCAGCTACAGCGGCCCGTACCTGCAGAGGATGGCAGAGTTCAGGCAATCAGGCGAGCCCATGGAGCGGTTCATGCATCTGGTGCGGTCCGAGGATGTCGAAGCCCCTCGTCAAGCAGGCCGCAATGATCCCTGCCCCTGCGGCAGCGGCAAAAAGTTCAAGCGCTGCTGCCTTGGAAAATTGTCGCCGGGTAAGCAATGACAGCACCATCGATTCCGCCTAAATACGCGCCCGATGCGACCTTGCGGTCGACGCCGGAAACCGTCAGTTGGGGTTACATAGCCGCGGACCTGCCGCCGGTGCTGCGCGTCCAATCGGGGCAGACCATCAGAATCGACACGGTCTCGCACCAGGGAATCAACACCCGTCAGGACCCGGTATCCTATTTCGGCGCCGCCGGCATACCGCCCGCGCAGGTGTTGCAGGATGCACAGGATATATTCAACCAGGTGAAGCGCGCGGAACGCGCGGGTCCGCACGTGATCACCGGGCCTGTATATGTCGAAGGCGCGCAGCCAGGCGACATGCTCGAAGTGCGCGTGCTCGACGTCGAAGTTCGCGTGCCGTATGGCGTGAATTCCACTGGCCCTGGGTCGGGTGTGCTTCCGGATCTGCTCGCGCAACCCGCGCTGAAGACCATCAAGCTCGACCTCGAACGCAGGGTCGCTCTGTTCTCCGAGGATATCGAAGTGCCGCTGGCGCCGTTCATGGGCATCGTCGCGGTTGCGCCGCCGCCGGCCCTCGTGCGCGTCAGCACCAAGCCGCCGGGCGCTTTCGGCGGCAATATCGACTTCAGGCACCTGACCGCCGGCGCCACGCTTTATCTGCCGGTATTCAATGCAGGCGCGCTGTTCTACACCGGCGATGGACACGCGATGCAAGGCGACGGCGAAGTCGACGGCACTGCGATCGAGATCTCGCTGACACCGACGCTGCAGCTCATCGTCCACCAGGGCGCGGGTAAGAGCATGAAATGGCCGCGCGCGGAAGACGCGGCGCATTATTACGCGATGGGCATGGATACCGATCTCGATGCGGCCCTGAAAAACGCCGTCGAGGAAACCGTCGCTTTCCTGCGGCACAAAGCGGGATTGTCCGCGCAAGACGCCTACGCGCTCGCGAGCCTCAGCGTCGATTTCAGGGTGGGCGAGGCCGTGAACGACGTAAAGATGGTCTACGGTATGATCCCGAAAAGGATTTTCACGCGGCAACCCGAATACTGGCAGCAACACCATCACCGGGGAAAGAAGACATGACCAACAAATCCGCCAAAGCATCCCAGCCGCGCGACTACGCGCTGATCGTCGAGAAGGACGTGAAGATTCCAGTGCGCGACGGTACGCTGCTGTACGGCGACATCTTCCGGCCGGACGGCGGGGCCGAGCGTTTTCCCGTCATCATGAACATCGGGCCGTACCAGAAGGACAAGGTGTGGACGCCGCCTGACGACCTCGAGGAGAAAGCGAATCCCCACATGAACTGGGAAACCGTCAACCCGTTATGGTGGTGTCCGCGCGGCTACGGGCTGCTGCGGGTTGACACGCGCGGCTCGGGCAAATCACCGGGCAAATCGGAGCCGAGTTCGCTCCAGGAAGCGCTCGACGCCTACGATTGCATCGAGTGGATCGCGCGTGAGCCGTGGTGCAGCGGCAACGTCGGCGCGCTCGGCATCTCGTACCACGCGTCGTTTCAGTGGCGGGTGGCGGGCCTCAAACCGCCGTCGCTCAAAGCGATCATGCCGTGGGAAGGCCGCGCCGACCAGTACCGCGACCAGGCCTATCATGGTGGAATCTTCGCGATGGGCTTTCTCGCCGCCTGGCACAACGCGCAGACCGCGCACCATTTGCTGGGACGCCCGCGCAGCTACAATCCGGATGCGTTTCACAACGACCTGTTATGGCACTACATGCGCAACGACCTCGACTCCGAGTACTGGCGCGCGTGCAGCGCGCGCTGGGACCGGATCACGGTGCCGATGTACAGCGTCGGCAACTGGGGCGGCTATGCGATGCACCTGCGCGGCAACACCGAAGGATTCATGTGCGCGGCCTCGAAGCACAAGAAACTCAGGATCCACAGCGGCTCGCATTTCCATCCGTTTCACGCCGAAGAGGCCCGCCTCGACCAGCTGCGGTGGTTCGATCACTGGTTGAAGGGCATGGCCACCGGCATCATGGACGAGCCGCCGGTCAAGCTCGAAATCCGCACCGGCGG
>PLYS01000323.1:0-1155 GCA_003153455.1 Betaproteobacteria bacterium
GAGGGCGTTTTCTTATGTGGGCTACAGCGGTTGCAACTCCCTGAACCCGAAGTGCTGGAGCCTTCCGTGCCAATGCATATGAAAAACAGGCACTGCATCCTGAGCATGTGCACCTGATTTCACAGGGGAATTCGCTTGCGTGCCGCGTGCTCCGCATATCTTTTCCATACTTCGCACGGTCTCACGCCGCATGTGCTGCTTTTGCGTCGTTGCAACTTGCGAGGCGCAACCGTCTGAATCCTCGGGTGCTTTCGGCGTTNNACCGCCCCCGAAATCGCCCTCGAAGCCTTGGAAGTTGGCCTCGAAAAAATCGCCACTACCGCCAAAGAACTCACGCCCGCCATCAAGGCCGCGCTCATGTTCGTCGGCGGACCGCTCGTTGGTCTGGCCTTCGTCATCGCACTCCCGGTCATCGGCCTCGCGCTGGCCGCCTACTACAGCACCAAGCTCATCGCAGTTCGCTGGGCGGAGATTACGCGCTACATCAAGAACGTCGCGCTCTTTCTCGCGGCCCCGTTCATCGGATTGGCCTACCTGTTTGCATTCCCATTCGTTGGTCTTGGCGCGCTGGTCTACTTCGGGGTGAAAGCGGCTCGTCGCTAGAGCACGCCCCTGCAGCCAGTTGAAGCGGTCCTTCGGGACCGCTTTTCACTTGTGCACTCGGAAGGGAGAATTTGGGCGCCGCTTGATGGCTGGATTCCGAGATTGCATGGATGCAGCGCACACTTCACGCAGCACGAGATTTATCGTTCGTTGCGGACAACCAGCCGCCACGATGCGATCACCCGGTCGCAGGCGTTCGGTATTGCAACCGTCCTGTTCTTTCGAAGATTGAGGGCCATGGCGAACGAAAAGAACGACAAGCTAAGCCAAGCTGATTTCGCAAACACCCAGTACCAATTGCGTGCATTACCCAAGGGTATTACAATGAAATATGCAGTAATACCCAAGGAGACATGCCATGCCAACGACACTCACCAGTAAAGGTCAGGTCACCATCCCCAAGCGAATTCGCGATGCCCTAAATCTGGCACCGGGCTGCGCGGTCGATTTTGCCGTCAATCGTCAGGGCGACGTGGTGATCCACAAGGTAGGCGCGCGTCCTGGCCGCAAACCCGACCGCTTCGACGCTGCCCGTGGCAAGGCCGACGTCAA
>PLYS01000323.1:1167-8442 GCA_003153455.1 Betaproteobacteria bacterium
GGCTTGGCAGTGATCGAGGTTCCGCGCCCAGCCCTGTTTCTCGCCGGCAAGGCCTTTGTGCGTTACCGCCGCCAAGGGGGCACGAAGAGCAACGTCCTCGGTGACTTCTTCATTGGCGCCCACGCTGCCGTGTCGGGGCATCCCATTCTGACACGGGATACACAGCGCTACGCAGCGTATTTTCCCAGCGTGAAATTGATCGCGCCGGAAGCCGCGGCATGACAAGACAACAAGAACCCAGGAACCAAAGCCAACTCAAGTGGATCGCTGACTTCATCTGGAACATCTGCGCAGCCGGCGGAATGGGTGTAAATGGATGTGGTATTGGGTGCTGCTTGTATTCTCCGTAATCGGAGCATAAACTATCCGAAATAGGAGACAACCATGAGCGCCATTCCATTCGCCTATCCAGCCAGCCGCTTCGAGCGGGCCCTGCTTGTCGACCTCAACTCAAAGGCCGAGCGCGAGCGGCTGTCGCGATCGGCGCTGCGTGGCTTCTTCAAGATTGTTGGTCGCTGGAAGCTGCGCGACGAGGACGCCCGCGAGCTCCTCGGCGGGCTTTCGAGCAGCGCCTACTACGAGTGGAAGAAGAACCCGGATCGTATCCTCGATGTCGACCGCATCACCCGAATTTCCTACCTTGTCGGCATATACAAGGCCTTGCACATCCTCTATGGCGATAAGCTTGCGGACGAGTGGGTCAACCTTCCCAACAGCAACGCCATCTTCGCCGGCAGGACGCCGCTTGCCTACATGCTCGCCGGCGGCCTCGTGGCGATGCAGACCGTACGCAAACTTCTCGATGCGCGGCGGGGCGGGGTGTGAGCTCGGCGCTGCCCCGAACAACGATTGTTCGCGAGTTCGACACCTTACGGCTCATTCCATCGAGGTTTGCCGCTCGCGAGGACTCGGTGCTCGCCGACCTTGCCGAGGACCAAGCGACGCTTGGCGATCTGTTCGATCTGGACAATGCGACCAATGAGCGGCTGCGCGGCGAGCGCGGCTTGCTTCCGGGTATCGGCATGGACGAGCTCGTCTTCGGCGTACCGAATTTTCGGATCATCAACGCGGCCTTCACCTACGCCCGTCCCGAGGGCAGCCGCTTCAACGGCCCGGAGCGGGGCGCCTGGTACTGTTCGCTCGAAATCGAGACGGCGCTTGCCGAAGTGTCGTTTCACAAGACCGTCGAATACCAGGAAATCGGACGCTACGATGACACCGTCACCTACGAGGCGCTGCTTGCCGACTTTACCAGCGAGTTCCACGACTTAAGGGGCGATGCCCGCTTCGCACGCTGTTTCGATCCGCGCAGCTACGTGGCCTCGCAGCGGCTGGCCGAGAAACTGCTTGAGGCCAGCTCGGTCGGCGTGATTTACCCCAGTGTGCGCAGCAAGGCAGGCACCAATCTCGCGTGCTTTCGGCCGGCGGTCGTCGGCAACGTCCGCCGGGGTGACACCTGGCGCTTCACATGGACGGGCACGGAGACGCCGCGGGTTGAAGCCGGCAAGTCGGCCGCGAAACGCGGCGGCAAGCCTCAGCGCCGGTAGCGTATGAGCGGCTGCCCGTTTTGCTCGAAACGGTCGAGCGGCGGGTGTAAACTTCACACCACAAACTAAAAAGGCACCCGCACGGGTGCCTTTTTAATTGAATTGGATCCAAAGGAAAAACCATGTCGGGACCGCTGTCGCATATCAAAGTGCTCGATTTATCCCGCGTCCTCGCCGCGCCATGGGCGGCGCAGAACCTTGCCGACCTCGGCGCGGACGTTATCAAGGTCGAGCGTCCCGGCACGGGCGACGACTCGCGCGCGTACGCGCCGCCCTTCCTCAAGGACGCGCAGGGCAAGGACACGCGGGAATCAGCGTATTTCTGCGCCGCGAACCGCGGCAAGCGGTCGATTACGGTCAATCTCACCAAGCCCGAAGGGCAGCAGATCGTGCGCGAGCTCGTAAGCAAATGCGACGTGCTGCTCGAGAACTACAAGGTCGGCGATCTAGCGCGGTATGGGTTGGGTTACGACGACCTCAAAGCGCTAAACCCGGGACTCATCTATTGCTCGGTGACGGGTTTCGGCCAGACCGGCCCGTACAAAGACCGCCCCGGCTACGATTTCATGGCGCAGGGCATGGGCGGGATGATGAGTATCACCGGCGAACGCGACGATCTGCCGGGTGGCGGGCCGCAGCGCGTCGGCATCCCCATCATCGATCTGACCAGCGGCATGTACGCGACCATCGCGATCTGCGCCGCGCTCGCCAATCGCGCCGTGACCGGCAAGGGGCAGTCGATCGATGTCGCGCTGCTCGACACCTGCGTCGCGTTCCTCGCCAACCAGGGGATGAATTACCTCGCAACCGGTGAGTCGCCCGGACGCATCGGCAATGCGCACCCCAACATCGTGCCGTATCAGACGTTCAAGACGAAGGATGGCGACATCATTCTCGCCTGCGGCAACGATAACCTGTTCAACAAATTCTGCGAAGCAGCAGGTTGCACCCATCTCGCCCGGGACCCGCGCTTTTTGACCAACGCGGAGCGCGTCAGGAACCGCGACGAGATCACGCACCTGCTGAACGAGGTGTTCGCGGCACGTACCACGCGCGAGTGGGTGGAACTGCTCGACGCTGCAGGCGTGTCGAACGGTCCGATCAACAACATCGCCCAGGTGTTCGAGGAACCGCAGGTCGTCGCGCGCGGCCTGAAAATCGAGCTGCCGCACGCGACCGCCGGCAAGGTGCCGCTGGTCGCGAGCCCCATGCGGTTTTCAGAAACACCGATCAAGCACGAAGTGCCGCCGCCGGTGCTGGGTCAACATACCGACGAAATTCTGCGCGGCGTGCTGCAGAAGAGCGAAGCAGAAATTGCCAAGCTGAAAGCGGGCGGGGTTGTCTAAACGCTGTGCCGGGCGCGGCGCCAAGCACTTCGAAATATGGGGCCACATCTTGTATTATGACATTTCCTCCACTGCCTTGATGATGCGGCTGACCGTGGCGTAGCGATAGATTTTCTGGCGCGCATTGCCGCGCGAGGTAACATGATAGACGGCGCCGGGGAATTCGATTCGGAGAGGACGGGCCATGGCGCAAGTCTACCAAACTAAAATGTCATCTTACAAGATGTGACCCCTTTGTCGCGTGCTTTCGGGACAGGACCGTCCTGATGAGTTCTTCCTCGACCGGCATCAATGCCCTGCCGGTTCGCTTTATTCACTTACGCATCAAGTGTTGACAAAATTGGCGAAGAATCTGGGTTCTTTTGGGTTTGGATATGTCTCCTGATTTTGCGCTTTGCAAGCTTGCAAAGCACAAAACCATGAGATGGTGGATGGAAAAGCAAGCGAGCCTGTTTGGTTCCAACTTAGGTACAATTGCCGCTCCGATCAATATCCGGCGGCGCAGCATCGGCCGAGAGAACGCGAGCGCAAGATGGATGTCGTCACCTGGTTTGTGCCACCGAGTGTCCGGGATGACCCTCGTAAAACCACGCGCCACAAAGGCATCGCGAAATCCCTGCTGGTCATTTCGCTGGTCACGTCGCTGATGCTCTTTAGCTTCCTCTTTGTGCGCGGGAATCTGCCGCCGGCCGAGTACGTCTTGTTCGCCGCAGGCATTTGCACGCCCATCCTGGGGGCGCTGCTGATTCGCGCAACAGGTGATATCACCCTGGGCCTGGTGGCGACCAACATCGGAGGCATACTTATCGTTGCCGTATGGGCCTTCTTCGCTGGCGGCATCACCTCGGTGGTTCTGCCGGCATTTCTCGCGAATATCGCCCTGCTGAGCACCTTCGGCAACGCGGCGATCTTGCTGGTCATGGGGGCCACCCTGATGGCTGTGCTGGTGCTTCTGTATCTGGCCACCTCGATGGACTGGGTTCCCGCGACACTCATTCCGGCTTCGGCTACCCCAGCGATGATGCTGACTATCATGCTGGGCTCGGTCGGGCTGGTCGTGCTTGCGGGGGTCGTTGTGGCGCGCGAGCGCGCGAGCGCCAAGGCCCATTTGCGTGCCGCGCAGCATGCCGCCGAGCAATCGAGCCGCGCGAAATCGGTGTTCCTGACGTCGATGAGCCATGAGTTTCGCACCCCGCTGAATGCGGTCCTGGGGTTCGCCGAACTGCTCCATTCCAACGAGGCGAAGCCGCTGGACAAGGAACAATCGAGGAAAATCGGCCACATAATGAACGCGGGACAATACCTGCTGGGCCTGGTGACGCAGGTGCTGGAAATGAGCCGCATCGAGGCGGGCGAGCTGAAGGTGAACATGGAGCCTGTTCGCGTGGAACAAATCATCGCGCCCTGCCTGCCGATGATCGAGCTGGAGGCGCGAAAAAGAGGCATCGCGTTGGTCGACGCCTCCGGCGCTCGCGCCGGATGTGTCGTGTGGGCCGACCACATTCTCGTGAAGCAGGTGCTTCTGAATCTGCTGTCCAATGCCGTGAAGTTCAATCGCAATGGCGGCACAGTCACGATCTCGTGCCAGCCGGCCGGGGCTGAGTACCTGCGCATCGGCGTCGCCGATACCGGCGCCGGGGTTGCGAGCGGCAAGAAGGGCGAATTGTTCGAGCCGTTTGCCCGCCTGGGCGCGGAAGCCGGGACGATCCAGGGGGCCGGTCTCGGGCTCGTGATAGCGAAACGGTTGACCGAAAGGATGCGGGGACGTATCGGCTATGAGTCCACGGAAGGCGTGGGCAGCACCTTCTGGGTAGAACTGCCGCTGGCCGCGGAGCGCGCATCGGGCAGTTGATCTGAATCGCTGTTCCTGCACCGCTCGCGGAGCAAGCAAATCGGGGGTCACAAGCAAATCGGGGGTCAGATCTTGTATTATGACATTTCCTCCATTGCCTTGATGATGCGGCTGACCGTGGCGTAGTGCAACCCCGCCTCGCGGCCGATCTCGACCAGCGTATAGCCATGCTGCAGATAGGCCCGCGCCAGCGCCTCGTTGCGCGCCGCCTTCGAATCCACCCCCGCCAACAGCGTCTTGAGCGCCGGGCGGTGCAGCCGGCGCTGCAGCTTGGGGATTTCGGCCACGGCCGAGCTTTGCTCAAGCCGTGGCGCCATTTGCCAGACGAAGGCTTCTTCGCTCCAGAGCGGAATCATTGCGCTCGATCGGCGACGCTCTGTTTGCCGAGGATCACCATGGCGCTGCCGCCGAGCACGGCCGCCGATGCAACGATCAGCCGCAGGGTGATCGGCTCGTGCAGGAGCGCAACCGCGCCCAGCGCCGCGATCACAGGCACGCTCAACTGCACGGTCGCCGCCCGGGTGGCCGAGAGGGCGGGAAGGGCCGCGTACCAGATGGCGTAGCCCAGGCCGGTGAAGACAATCCCAGTGAACATCGCGTAGGCCACGCCCGCGCCGTCCAGCCGCGCCCACGGGAGCGAGGCCACGCCAAGCACTAGGGCGAGCCATGTCGCGCGCAGGAAATTGCCTGCGGTGGCCGCGGCAGGGTCAGCCGTGCCACGGCCGAGGAGGGAATAGACGCCCCAGGCCACGCCGGCCGCAAGCATCAGCGCGGAGCCCCCGAGCGGCGGCGCCGACAGCCCCGGCAGCACAAGTATGACCAGCCCACCGAGCGCCAGTGCGAGGCCGCCGCTCGCTCGCATGCCGAGCCGCTCGCCGGCCCACAGCGCCGCGAAAATCATCGATGCCTGCACGGCGCCGCAGAATAGCAGCGTGCCCGCGCCTGCAGGCACTGTGACGTAACCGAAGGTGTGGGCAACGGCGAAAGCGAACAGCGCCAGCGCGGAGGGCCAGCTGCCGCCTGCGCGCAGTTTGACGGCACGCCGCCGGATGACCAGCCACAGCGCAAGCGTGCCCGAGGCAAGGCGGATCGCGGTGAAACTTGCCGGGTCGATCCCGGTGCGCGTGAACGCAAGCCGGCACAGCACGGCATTCGCCGCAAAGGCGATCACCGCAAGCGCAGTGAGCGTGAACAGCCTCAACGGGGACATCGGCGGGCTCGCGGGAGGCGTAAAGGCTGCCCTCCCGTCAGGCCAGCCACACCAGCGCCAATGCGACCGCGCCAGGCAGCGCCTGCACGAAGAGGATCTTGCGGCTGCCAGTCGCCGCGCCGAACACCCCGGCCACGATCACACAGGCGAGAAAGAACACCTTGATCGCCGTGCCCTCCACGCCCAGCAGCAGACCCCAGACCAGGCCCGCCGCGAGAAAGCCGTTGTACAGGCCCTGGTTGGCGGCGAGGGACTTCGACGCCGCGGCGAATTCCGGCGTGAGGCCGAACACCTTGCGGCCGCGGGGCGTGTCCCACAGGAACATCTCCAGCACGAGGAAATAGGCATGCAGCAGCGCCACCAGCGCTGTGGTGATGTTCGCGGCAATGGTCACCTAAGTCTCCAGTTGGAGCACGAAACGCTGCTCGGAGTGAAACAGAAACATGGGCTCACTCATCGTGCATCGACGGTATCTTGTTGCCGCCATATCAACGTTCACGGTGAGGGGCGCGCGCCGTTCTTGCGCGCGCCCCTTTCGAACGTGGGGCTAGGCGGCTTTTCTCAATCACCGAGTCTGACCTCATCGCCCACGCGAATAGCGCCCCCGCGATCAATCGTAATCATCGCAATTGCAAAAGTTGGCTTTTCGCGGGGGAAGACCTTAATCAGCGTTCTCATGATTGGCAGGTCTCGCTCCCCGGTTAGCGGATTCGCGTGCGTGGCAAGGCATCGGGCTTTTGCGCTTATGGCTTCGAATTTGACCTCACCGATGCAAACGCTTCGGCCTATCCAACTCTGCTCTTCCCACGCCTCTAGGCCCTCAACGGCGATATTTGAGCGGAATCGATGCTCGCTGAGATCCGGCGCGCCGGCGGCGGCGGCGACGGCCGCAAGACTTTGGCGCCCGTGCAGAGTCACCTGACCTGCCTCGTTGTCCTGGTAACGAGGCGTAACTCCGTCCCCAACGACTCGCAAAGGAAGCCGATCCGGATGCGAGGAGAGGGGATTCTCGTCAAGCTTAAGGACGTATTCCTCGATTGCTGAAGCGATTCGCTTCCGCCCCGCGTCGTCCAACGCTTCGTCAACCAGAACGGCACCGTGCAAGTTGATGCGCAGCCGAAGCGTCTCATGATTGAATTCGAGGTGAAGCCGCGCCAACCCAGGCGTATTTACCAGCGCGACGAACTCATGTTTCGTGCCCCAGGCATCACCGGGAATCGCCGAATTGGAAAATCGAACGCCAAGGACGCGGTCCCCGGCAATTCGCCCTCCCTCAAGGACGGACAAGGCTTCACATTTCTCGGCAGTGAAGCCCTTCAC
>PLYS01000649.1:0-265 GCA_003153455.1 Betaproteobacteria bacterium
CAAGCTCGACGATCCGGTCCCAGCGTTTGGGGATGCGGACTACGCGCCGCACCGACGGAAACTTTTTGGACGCGAGGTATCGTGCGGTAACTCCGTTGGCGGCGATCATGAAGTCCTCAATGATGTCCTTGGCCCTGTTCTTTTTGTCGGCTTCCAAGTCCTTGAGTTCATCTCCATCGAAAACCGGACGTGCCTCGATTGTTTCGAGATCAAGCGCGCCGTGTTGGTGCCGGAGCGCTTTCAGTTTCTGGGCCACGCGGTCCTG
>PLYS01000649.1:285-3599 GCA_003153455.1 Betaproteobacteria bacterium
GTGGAGAGTTTCTCGGGCAGCATCGGAAACGTCTCGGCAACCGTGTAGACCGAGGTGGTGTTTTGCCGCGCATGATCGTCAAGTGCCGATCGCTTCTTGACGACCGCGTCAACGTCGGCAATGGCGACCAGGACCTTTGCGGTCCCGTCGGGCATGGCTTCGGCAACGGTAAGCTGGTCCAGATCACGCGAATCATCGTTGTCGATGGAGCACCAGAGAAGGCTCCTGAGATCACGCATCGATTCCTCAGTTCGCGTCGCTGGCCCGTGGATTGCGTCGAGCTCGGCGAGCGCCTGGAGCGGAAAATCTGGAACAAGTCCTCGTTCAAGCATCGCCCGATGGGCAATTCCTCGCAGAATCGAGCGATGTGGTCGGCCGGCTGGATCTGTCATAATGTCACCATAAAGAACCAAGTCTCACCGGTGCGGCATCACGGCTTATGTTTCTTGCGTTCCCGCTTTTTCTCCGCTGCCGGTGCTTCACGTACCAACAGGACCGGCGCTAGAGACGATCGAACTACGGCTTCTGCATCACTTCCCAGAAGCATGTGCGTAACCCCACGGCGGCCATGCGTGCCCATAACGATGATAACCCACCCCCGCTATCGTCAGTTAAGCAACGTTCACATCATAATACTTGGGAAGGTTGACTGGTGATTGGTAATCCCCCTCACCCCAACCCAGCCCCCTCGCATGCTACCCAGGCTCGCCCCCAGCGATTGGGGGAGAGGGGGTAAGAAGTTTGATGTGCTGCCCGTCAACGCTCAGTCGATGCGCGCGCCGGACACCTGGACTACTTTCGCCCATTTCGCGAGTTCGCTCTTGATGTGACTCGCAAGCTCTGCAGGCGAGGAGCCGATGGGCTCGAAGCCGTGGCGCACGAGCTGTTCGTTTACTTCCGGCGCATTCACGATCGCGACCAACTGCGCGTTGAGCTTATTAACGACCGCTGTCGGCGTGCCGGCCGGCGCCAGCAGAGCGTGCCAGCTGGAAGCTTCGAATCCCGGCACGCCCGACTCCGCAACGGTCGGCGCCTCGGGCAGCGCGGGGGAGCGCTTGGCTCCGGCAACCGCGAGGGCATTGATTTTCCCGGCCTTGATATTGGGCAGCGCTCCCGGAATCGTTGGAAACCACAGCGAGACCTGACCGGACAGCAGATCCATCGTGGCCTGGCCGATCACTTTGTACGGCACGTGGGTGAGATCGATTCCCGCCATGCTTTTGAACAGTTCCATCGTCAGATGCCCCGAGCTCCCGCTGCCGGTCGAGGCATAGTTGATTCTTCCCGGCGCTTTCTTTGCCAGCGCGATCAGTTCCTTGACATTCTTCGCCGCCAGCGACGGGTGCGCCACCAGCACGTTTTGCAGCGAGGTCAGCAGTGTAATCGGGGACAAATCCTTGATCGGGTCGTACGGCAGCTTGCGGTAGAGGCTCGCATTGACGACAAGCGAGGCGCTGCACATATAGATCGTGTAGCCATCGGCCGGCGCGCGCGCGGCGAGTTCGGCGCTTACATTGCCGCCCGCGCCGGGGCGGTTGTCGATCACAACCTGCTGTCCCCAGGCGTCGGTGAGCCTTTGGCCAATCAGCCGTGCCGCAAGATCAACACTGCCGCCGGGCGCAAAGGCGACGATCAGCCGGATCGGCCGCGCCGGAAAAGGTTGGGTGAAGGCGGTTGTAGAGACCGCGAACGCCACTGCGCACAGCGTCGAGCTGAAAATAACCGCAGATAGACGCCGGTATTTGCCGATGAAAGTCAAAATCTGAAACCCTCGAACGCCGTACGCGCATGCATCGTGGTGTGGTTGTTGAGGAGCATAAATTATTCAACACGTATTTTGGCGCTCTCCACCACCTTCCGCCATTTGGCGGTTTCGCTGCGTATGATGCGCGCGAACTCTTCAGAGGTGGTGCCCGACGGTTCGAGACCGACTGCCGCAAAGCGCTGCGCGAGTGCGGGCGATTTGAGTACGCGGTTCAATTCCGCGTTGGCCTTGCCCACGATTGCGCGCGGCGTTCCGGCGGGAAACAACATGCCGTACCACACATCGAACGCATAGCCCGGGACGCCGCTTTCCGCGACGGTCGGCACTTCGGGCGCAGCGGAAGAGCGCTTCGCACCACTCANNTTGTACGGCACGTGCGTGACATCGATGCCCGTCATCACGCGCAAGAGCTCGGTGCCCAGATGCGAGGAGCCGCCGCTGCCGCCGGAGCCGTATCGAAGCTCGCCGGGCTTGCTCTTCGCGAGCGCGATCAGATCTTTCATGGAACTCACGCCAAGCGACGGGACGACGACATAAATGAAAGGTTGAGTGGCGACGCGAGAAATAGGCGAAAAGTCTTTCTCGGTGTCATAAGGCAGTTTGCGGTACAGCGCGGGTGCGTACGAAAAGCCGAGACTGCACAGCATCATAGTGTATCCGTCAGGACTGGACCTCGCTGCAAGCTCCGCCCCGACGATGCCGCCGCTGCCTCCGCGGTTGTCAACGACCACGGATTGTCCCCACGCCTGACCGAGATCCTGAGAGACGAGCCGCGCAATGATATCGGTGCCGCCGCCGGGGGCGAATGGCACGATCATGCGTATCGCCTTCGAGGGGTAGCCAGCTTCTATCGCCGCCTTCTGCGCAAAGGCCGAGGTGGCCGCCACAAGCAGGACGGCGGCGGCCATTCGACACATCGTGCTGAGCATGAGCTTCATGAAATCTCCTCGTTGTGTTGCCGGGCAGCGAGATGCTATTGCTTTAGCCGCAGCAAGTCGGAAAGCCCGCCCCAATAGCGGTACAGACGCTCACGAATGTTCTCCGGGAGACCGACTTCTCGAATTATACCGGGCCACTCTTTTTGGGCGGCTGTGATCGTCTCTTTAACGATGTCCAGCACGAATTTCGGTGGGGCCTCTATCCGGCGGGCGATCCGGTCGAAATGCGACGCATCGATCGATTCAAAACGCTTTTCCCCGCCCAAATTAAGAGCAAGGCGGTCGTTTTGGACATAGTGAATTGTTGATACCAAGTCATAGGCAGGCGCTAACTGGGGCGTGACTTTGTCGCGATAGATCACCGACCAGTTCTTTAGATGGGCGTCACCGTTTCCGATGAGAATGTTGACGACCAGCCGCCGAATGAATTCTGCAAGCTGCTCGAATCGGTTGGGAAAGATATCAAAGATCAGTCTCAGGATCGGCCGGCCTGGACCCAGGTCGATGTAGCTTTCATCGAAGGCGAACAGGTTTTTCCCGTCTTGCAAGCCCGTGAGGTGGCCGACCAGTACATCGTCAAGCAGTAATCTTCAGGACGCGGGCATCAGCCA
>PLYS01000332.1 GCA_003153455.1 Betaproteobacteria bacterium
AGCGTCCCGCGGCCGGATTTGCCGACGGCTGTTCTTACACAATCAATAATGACGGCTTCTTGCATATTAAACACCCCTACGGTTTCAGGCTCGGTCTCTGATATCCCATTCTCCGTTGAACAGTTTTGCTTCCCTCGTTGGCTGTCCGAAGTCATCCCACCAGTCTTGGTTGCATTCCATTCCGTTCAGTTTGCCCTCTTGAACAAATGCGCGGGCTGCGCTCAATTCGTATAGATCGAAGCTGTCGGGCGCATATTCCTTGTCCGGGGTCCATCCTTCAACGTGCGCTATCATGCGCCGGTTCGGGACCACACCCTCATCAGGGCTATGTAAGCTGATGAGCTTCAATCCATGTGGAATCGCCACCGATCCATCAATCATCTGCACCGTAATCGGCTCTTGCTTTATCGCGTCACTCATAAAAACAATCTCCCATGACTATTTTACCAATGGCGTGCAAAATCCTAATCCACTATGCCGCTGCCCTAATTCCGTAGAGGTTTGCCGGTTTTCAGCATGAACTGCATGCGTTCCTGGGTTTTCGGCTGACCGCACAGGCTCAGAAATGCTTCCCGTTCCAGGTCGAGCAGATACTGCTCGCTGACGGTCTGCTCGCCGGTAAGGCGGCCTCCGCTCAGGACGTTGGCTAGTTTTTCGGCGACGACCACGTCGTAATCGGAGATATAGCCGCCTTGGCGCATGGTCCAGGCTCCTAACTTCAACATGGCAAAGGCGCTTTCGCCGCCGACTTTGACGTCGGTGCGGGGCTGGCCGGGCTGATAATCCTTCACGAGGGAGAGCGCAAGGTCTTTGGCGTCCTCAATTAAACGGTTTGGATTCATGGAGATGCGGTCGGACTTGGTGAGGAAGCCGAGCTGGCGGGCTTCTTCCGCGCTGGAGGAGACCTTCGCCATACCGATCAATTCAAAGGCTTTGCGGGCGTCCTGGAGACGGAGAATCATCTCCTTGGTGCCACCGGCTCCAGGAATCAGGCCGACGCCGACTTCGACCAGGCCCATATAGGTCTCGGCCGACGCTTGTATCCTGCTGCAATGAATGGGGATTTCACACCCTCCGCCGAGCGCGCGGGAGAACGGGGCGGCGACTACCGGCCTGGGCGCGTATTTCAGGGCCATGGTCGCTTGCTGGAAGCGATGGATGGCGGCGTTCAGTTCATCCCATTCCTGCTCCTGGGCGGCGAGCAGCACCAGCATCAGGTTCGCGCCGACGGAGAAGTTTTCGCCCTGGTTGGCGATGACCATGGCGTCGAAGTTGGTTTTTAGTTCGTCGAGGCCGGCGTAAATCATGCCGATCTGGTCTTCACCCAGCGAGTTCATCTTGCTGTGGAACTCGCAGCAGAGGACGCCGTCGCCGAGATCGATCAGCGAGGCGCCCGAATTCGACTTGACGACGTTGCCGGCGCGCTTCAGTTCCATCAAGGAGGGGCGGTCGGCGAAGGGTTTGTACTCCGAGTCGATGAAATCGAAGTAGCTTTTGTGTACTTGACTCGCCTTAAAGACTGTCTTGTACATCGAATCCGCGCCGCTTTTGCGCATGGCCTGAACGTTTTCGGGGATGTTGCGCTTGTCGTGTTCGAGGCGCTTGCAGACGTCTTCGAAGCCGAGGGCGTCCCACAGTTCGAACGGGCCGAGCTTGTTGGCGTAGCCCCAGCGCATGGCGCGGTCGATCTGGAAAATTTCGTCGGCGATTTCGGGGACTCGTTCGGCGGAGTATAGGAAGAGATCGCTATAGAGCTTCCACAGGAAGGTGCCGACGCGGTCGGTTCCGGCAACCAGCGCCTGGAGGCGAGGGCCGAGGTCTTCGATGTTCTTCGCGGCTTCGGCGGAGGGGAATTTTACCTTCAATGCCGGGTGGTATTCGAAGGTGTGCAAGTCGATGGCGTGGATTTCTTTTTCCTTGCCGACGCGTTTGTAAAAACCCTGGCCGGATTTTTCGCCGAGCCAGCCGCGCTCGGTCATCTTGGTGTGGAATTCCGGCATCAGGAAGCGGTCGCGCCAGGGATCGTCGGGGACGGCGTGATAGAGATTCGTGCCGACGTTGGACCAAACGTCGAGGCCGACGATATCGAGAAGGCGGAAGCTGCCGCTGTTGGGAAGGCCGATGAGCGGGCCGGTGATGAGGTCGGTCTCTTCTACCGTGTAGCCATCTTCGACGACAATTTTCTGGACGGTGGCGCCGAAGAAGCTGCCGATGCGGTTGGCGATGAAGTTCGGCGTGTCCTTGCAGGGGACGACTCCCTTGCCCAGACGGCGATCGCAGAAGGCGGAGACGAACTCCATGACTTCGTGCGAGGTATCGGGCAGAGGGATGAGCTCGACCAGGTGCATGTAGCGCGGCGGATTGAAAAAGTGCACCCCACAGAATCTTTTCCGAAGATGCGCCGGAAAAGATTCTGATAATTTGTTGATACTCAGGCCCGATGTATTACTTGCAAAAATTGCGTGATCGGCGATATGGGGCGCAACTTTGCCGTACAGGTCGGCCTTCCAGTCCATGCGCTCCGAGATCGCCTCGATCACGACATCGCATTCTTGCAACAACCCGAGATGCTGATCGTAATTCGCCGCCCTTATGTAATCCGCTTTCGACCGCGTCGAAAGCGGACTCGGCTCGAGTTTCCTGAGGTTGTCGATCGCCTTCAGCACATTGCCGTTGGGGTCGCCGTCTTTCGCCGGCAACTCGAACAACAGCGTTTCGACGTTGGCATTGACGAGATGCGCGGCGATCTGCGCGCCCATGACGCCGGCGCCAAGCACTGCGGCCTTGCGCACCACGAACGGTTGACTCGAAGGCATAGACGCCCCTGGCGGAATTGCTGTAATTTTAGCACGCGAAGCGCCGCGCCCGACAAAAAAAGCCGGGGGTCAGGGACCCCCGGCTCACATGCGGTCTTCCAGCCGGTCAGAACGAGTGCGTGTACTGAACGCTCACGATATCGACGCTGTCCTTGTAGTTGCCAACGACGTTGCCTGAGAAACCGAGAGGCGCGGTATTTTGTAACTGGTTAATCGAGCTGTTCTTGACAAACAGGTGGGCATAGCCAAAATCAATCGTTCCGGCTTTGCCAACCTGATATTTGCCGCCGATCGCAAGCCAGGTACGGTCATTGTCAGGAAGTATGGTGGTACGGTATTGATCGGATACCGGTGACTTGTCATAGGCCACCCCCAATTTCAGCGTAAAGTCCTGCGTCCATTTGTAATTCGCGCCAACGCCCGCGCGCCACGTATCGCTGAACTGGAGGTTGACCGGCGCAGACGCTACGCCATTCGCCAAATTCAAGCCTAAAGTCTTGATCGAACTCCAGCGGGTAAGGGTGAGGTCAGCGAGCAGTTGCCACCGATCCGTCAGCTTTTGCGATAAACCTGCCGAAAGGGTATCCGGAAGGCGCACAGCTCCGGTCCCCGTCGTTGCGAACGCACCCACGACGTTGACCCCCCCACTCAGGTTGTAACCCATACTGGACCGGTACGCAACACCAATTCGCGTGTCGGGTGCAGGCGCAAACATTGCGCCGACGTTCCACCCCCATGCGTTGTCGCTCAAGTCATAGCTCGTCGGCAAAACGACAGCAGCGCCGCCAACAACGCCACCAAAAGTGGACTTGTTCTGCGTAAGGTTTGCGTGCTGATAACTGACACCCGCGCCCAAGGAAACAACGTCATTGATCTTCCAGGCTACGCTCGGATTGATGTCGTAGGTTTTCAATTGCGTTTTCTGCGACTGGAAGCGGCCTATGAATCCCGCGTCATATTCCGTCTTGAGTCCGAAAGGGGATGTCACTCCGACCCCGGCCCATAACTGCGGGTTGATCTGCCACGATAAATAGCCTGTCGGAAGATAGTTCCAGCCCCCGGCATCGCCGCCGTTGGTGCCGAGCGGAACGAGGGGCGGCATCGCTGACGATGTGTTTCCGAATTTTACAGACGGCTGAATTGCGGTAAAGCTGAACGAAATTTGTTGGCCGGGCAACCGCGTCATGCCCGCCGGATTGTAATAAATCGTGCTCGCGTTCTCGGCTGCCGCGGCCTGGCCTGAATAGGCATTTCCCAGCCCGCTCGCGTTTTGCTCGAGAAGCTGGAAAGCAGAGGCTGAAGCGCCTGCCGACCAACCAGCCAGTGCTGCTGTGACAGACAACATCATGAGTCTATTGGTGGTTTTCACAATCTCCCCTCTCCTGAAAACGATGACAAGAACATTCCAACAGGCAGAAATTTCACGTGTTATGTTACTACTTCCCTGCACTATTACAAGAAATCAAACGCTCACTGTTGCGCCGGCACAACACAGGGGCGGCGCTCGCTGTCGACGGCGACATAAGTGAGAGTCGCCTCGGTGACTTTGACGCATTCCTCTTTGATCGGGTTGCGCTGCGCGTAGACTTCAACGTTGACGGTGATCGAAGTGCGGCCCACTTTCACCACCTCGGCGTAGAAGCTGACGACGTCGCCGACCAGCACCGGCTGTCTGAACACGAATGAATTTACCGCGATCGTGGCAACGCGCCCGCGCGCCCGCCGCGTCGCGGGAATACTGCCGGCAATGTCGACATGCGACATCACCCAGCCGCCGAAGATGTCACCGGTGAAGTTGGCGTCGGCCGGCATCGGCACGACGCGCAAGGTAGGCTCGCGATCCCTGGGCAGGCGATCGTCAGTGGTCGTGAAATCGCTCATCACTTAGCACTGCTTTTCTAGTGCCCCTCGTACATGCGGTCGAGCTCGGCGTTGAACAGCTCCATGACCTTGGCGCGCTTGAGTTTCATGGTGGGCGTCAGCAAGCCGTTTTCGACGGTCCACGGCTCGAGGGTGGGCGTCACGCGCCGCACCTGCGCATAGCCGGGGAACTCGTGCAGCTGGTGGGCGAGGCGCTCGATCAAGATGTCCTGCACCTGCTTCGATTCGAGCTCGCCGGGCGCCGCGCCATCGATGCCGTTTTCCGCCGCCACTTTTTTCCAATTGTCCGCGTTCAGCACCGCAATCACGCTCAGGTAAGGCCTGCCTTCGCCGATCAGCATCACCTGCTCGAACAACGCATCACGCATGATCGCCGCCTCGATATCGACCGGCGGAATCTTCTCGCCGTTCGACATGACTATGATTTCCTTCAAGCGCCCGGTAATGAAGACGTGGCCTTGCTCGTCGATGCGCGCGGTGTCGCCCGAGTTGAGCCAGCCGCCGGCGCCGATCGTCGCCTGAGTCGCCTCCGGGTTGTTCCAGTAGCCGAGCATGACGTTCGGCCCCTTGATCAGCAGCGCGCCCTTGTCGCCGATTTTGACCTCGACTCCGAAAATCGGCTTGCCGACACTCGCCGGCAGATTGTCATGCAGGCTGTTGGCGCAGGTGACGGGGCTGGTCTCGGTCAGGCCATATCCCTGGATAACCGGCAGCCCGAGCCCGATAAACACGCGCGAGATATTGGGAGACAGCGCGGCGCCGCCGGCAAACGCAGTTCTCAACCTGCCGCCGAGCCGCGCCATGATCTTGCTTGCCACCAGCGCCCTGAGCACGGGCCACAACAGGAAGCCCGGCGTCCAGCCCCCGCGCCCCTGCGCATGCTCGAAGCGCGCCCAGCCGACATCGACCGCAAGCTGAAACAGCTTCTTGCGCAGCGGCGGGCCTGCGTCGAGCTTGGCTCTGATAGCCGCATAGACGCGCTCGTAAATGCGCGGCACCGAAATCAGCATGGTCGGACGTATCGTCTGCAAATCCTCACCCAGCTGCTGCACCGAGCGGGCATAAACCGTCGTCGCTCCGCACATGATCGTAAGGTAGTAGCCGCAGGTGCGTTCGAACGTGTGCGATAGCGGCAGAAAAGACAGCAGCACGTCGTCGGACCTGACCGGCACTTTCTGCAGGCACCCCGCGGCATTGGTCAGGATGTTGCGATGACTGAGCATCACGCCCTTGGGCCGGCCGGTGGTTCCCGAAGTGTAAACAATGGTCGCCAGCGTGGCTGCATCGCGCGGCACGTGACGCGTCTCGCCGCCACTCTCCGGCAGCCATTGATCGATCGCTTTGAGCCGCGGGTCGTCGCCAGCGCCCGGCAGCGGTTCCACCGTCAGGATGCGCACCAGCCCGCCGAGCTGATTGCGCACGCCGGAGAAGGTTTTCCATTGCTCGTGCGTGCCGAGCAGGAGCACCTTGCAACCGGCATCGTTGAGGATATAGGCGACGTTTTCGGGACGGTCCTGCGTATACAGCGGCACCACGATCAGGCCGAGGCCGAGCGCCGCCTGATCAAAGATTACCCACTCCGGCGAGTTGCGCAGCATCACCGCCACGCGATCGCCGGCCTTCAGACCGTCGCTTTCCAGCGCCGCCTGCCAGCGCGCGGCCTGGTGATTCATCTGCGCCCAGGTGTAATCGCGCCAGTTGGCGTGCCGCGGGTTGAAATCGCGGCAGGCGACTGCCTCCGGCGTGCGTTTGACGCGTTCGCGGAACAAGCCGTCGAGCGTTACGGCCTCCTCGGGTGATATCACGTGAGTAAGACCGACACTTGCAGCCATGTTTGCCTCCTCCGTTTGTCTTGTTGTTCAATATCCGCACTCGCGCCTGCCGCGTTGCACCGGGCTTGTTCAATCGAAGCTTTTACTCCAGAAACAGGTCGCTATACAAGCGCGCTCCCGGGGTTACCGCGTAATGCTCGAAATTGGTCGCCCCCTCCTCGCGCAATACCGCCTCATCGACATAAAACTTGCCCGTATGCCGGCGGCTGTCGCGATTGAAGATTGCATACGCCGCATCGGCCATGATCGCAGGCTTGCGGCTCGCGCTAAGGATCGCCGCCGGGAAATTCACTTCGATCGCAGCGGTCGCAATCGTGGTGCGCGGCCACAACGAGTTGACGGCGATGCCGTGCTCGACAAGCTCGGCCGACATGCCGAGCGTGCACATGCTCATGCCGTACTTGGACATGGTATATGCAGTGTGGTTTTTGAACCACTTGGCGTCGATGCTGAGCGGCGGCGAAAGGTTGAGGATATGGGGATTGCCCGCCTTCATCAGGTGCGGAATGCACGCCTGCGAGCATGCGAACGTGCCGCGCACATTGACGCCGAACATCAGGTCGAAGCGCTTCATCGGGGTCTGCAACGTGCCGGTCAGCATGATCGCGCTCGCATTGTTGACGAGGATATCGATGCCGCCGAAAGCTGCGACGCTCTTCTCCACCGCCGCGCGCACCGCGTTTTCGTCGCGCACGTCTACCTGCTGCGGCAGCGCGCGGCCGCCCGCCGCCTCGACTTCCTGCGCAACACTGTGGATGGTGCCGGCGAGCCTGGGATGCGGTTCGACGGTTTTGGCCGCCAGCACGATATTCGCGCCGTCGCGCGCGCAACGCAGCGCGATTTCGCGGCCAATACCACGGCTCGCGCCGGTGATGAATATCGTCTTGCCTTTCAGCGACATTTGACTCCCCCAAATCTAAAGCATCACCGCCAAGATTTAATGGCCTTCGAAATTCGGTTTGCGCTTTTCGACGAACGCGGTCACGCCCTCGGCGAGGTCCGCGGTGCGTGCGCAGCGCGCAAACGCTTGCGCTTCGGCCTCAAGCTGGCGCTCCAGCGTGTTGTCGAACGATTGATTGACGAGCGCTTTGGTTTCACCGTAAGCGACGGTCGGGCCGCTTGCGAGCCGCCCCGCGATTTTCTCAGTTTCGGCTGCGAGTTCTGCGGCCGACACGACCCAGTTCACCAGTCCAATCTCGCGCGCCGTGTGCGCATCGAACGTGTCCGACAGCAGCGCCATTTCGAGCGCGCGGCGCACGCCGATGAGACGCGGCAGGAAATACGTGCTGCCGCCGTCGGGACTGGCGGCAATCCTGCTGTAGGCGAGCGTAAATTTGGCGTCGGCCGCGGCGAGCGCAAGATCGGCTGCCGCGAGCAGGCTGATGCCTGCGCCGGCGACCGCGCCGTGCACGCTTGCCAGCACCGGCTTGGCCGCGCGCCGCAGCGCCATGATTGCATGGTGCAGTTCGCCGGCGAGTTTTCCGGCCATCTCGGGCAAGCGCGGCAGATTGGCATGAAACAGCGCAACATCGCCGCCGGCGAGAAATGCAGGTCCGTTGCCGCGCAGCACGATCGCGCGCACCACGGCATCATCGCACGCCTGTTCGCACGCCGCCCGCAACTGCACGATCATGTCTGCGTCGAGCGCATTCATCACCTGCGGCCGGTTGAGCGTGATGGTCGCCACGCTCCCTGCCACAGAATACAGCAGCGTTTTGCTCATGCGGTCTTGTGCAATGCCTCGAACGTGACCGCCTGCGTGGTCTGGAAGATCTCGGACTTGCCGAGGTCCTGCGGAAAGTCATCGACCATGATTACCTTGCGGCGCAGCGTGTTGGCGCGCGCCAGCGTGTCCGCCTCGGCATTTGAAATCACGCCCTTGGCGAGCGCCTGCGCGGCAAGCTCGTCGGCGAACCTGCCCGCGATGGCGCCTGCCCTCGCCGCAACGCGGATCCTGGCTTCCACCGGCTCGGCGGCGATCGTCGCGCACAGCGCCGCTTCGAGCACCGCGAGCGGCTCGTCCTGGTCTTGCGGGATGAACACGCCTGCGGTAAGGCGCTCGCGCGCCGGCCCCGGCTTGAGCAGCGTCCGCACCACGAGCCGGCCCAATTCGTCACGCGGCGGCTTGAACTCGCGGCCATAGGGAAAGATCAGCTTGTGAAGCACGATGCACAGTGCAGGGCGCGGCATGTTGACGAACAGGGCATAAAAGGCCTCGTCGATGCGGTAGAACGCGTCGCGCACCGACCAGTGCAGCAGCGGCAGATCTTGCGCCGGGCGCCCGCAATCCTCGTAGTGCTTGAGCGCGCTCGACGCGAGATACATCTGGCTCAGGATGTCGCCGAGCCGCGCCGACAGCCGCTCGCGCCGCTTCAATGCTCCTCCCAGCACGAACATCGCCATGTCTGCCGACAGGGCAAATGCGCTGGACAACCGCGTGAGCTGCTGATAATAGCGGCGGGTGTGTCCGTCGCCCGGCACGCGCACCGACCGTCCGCGCGTCAGGCCCAGCCACAGCGCACGCGCAAAATTCGACATCACAAAAGCCGCGTGACCGAAGAACGCGGCGTCGAAATCGGCGAGCGCCTTGTGTGTGTCAGGCTCCTGCGTCGCGGCGATCTCCTTCAGCACATAGGGATGGCTGCGGATCGCGCCCTGGCCGAAGATGATCAGCGAACGCGTCAGGATGTTGGCGCCTTCGACGGTGATTGCAATCGGCACGCTCTGATACGAGTGCGCCAGATAGTTATTGGGCCCCATGCAGATGCCCTTGCCGCCATGCACGTCCATCGCGTCGTTGATGACCTGGCGTCCGCGCTCGGTCAGGTGATATTTTACGATCGCCGACACCACCGACGGCTTCTCGCCGAGGTCGACTGCGCCGGCGGTCATCACACGTGCAGCATCCATGATGTAAGTGTTGCCGCCGATGCGCGCGAGCGCCTCCTCGACACCTTCGAAGCGGCCGACCGGCATCTTGAACTGGGTGCGCACGCGGCCGTAGGCGCCGGTGGTCAGCGCGCACAGCTTGGCGATGCCGACGCCGTTCGCCGGCAGCGAAATCGAGCGCCCCGCGGCAAGGCTGTTCATCAGCATCTTCCAGCCCTGGCCGACGTACTCTACGCCGCCGATGATGTAATCCATCGGAATGAATACATCCTTGCCCCAGGTCGGCCCGTTTTGGAAAACCGCATTGAGCGGGAGGTGACGGCGTCCGATATGCACGCCCGGCGTCCGGGTCGGGACCAGCGCGAGCGTAATGCCAACGTCCTCGCCATCACTTCGGCCGAGGATGCGATCAGGATCGTAAAGCCGGAACGCGAGTCCGAGCAGCGTCGCAATCGGCCCGAGCGTGATATAGCGCTTCTCCCACGTGAGGCGAATGCCGAGCACGTTCGGCTTGCCCTCCCACTCGCCGCGGCAGACGATGCCGAAATCGGGGATTCCGGCAGCGTCGGAACCCGCTTCAGGACTGGTCAGCGCGAAGCACGGTATTTCGAGACCTTTGGCAAGCCGCGGCAGATAGTGGCTCTTCTGCGCATCGGTGCCGTAATGCAGCAGCAGTTCCGCCGGCCCGAGCGAATTCGGCACCATGACCGACACCGCCGCGGCGCCGCTGCGCGTGGTGAGCTTCATCACCACTTCCGAATTCGCGAGCGCCGAAAAGCCAAGCCCTCCGTACTCTTGCGGGATGATCATGCCGAAAAAACCCTTGTCCTTGAGGAACTGCCAGACATGCGGCGGCAAATCATGGAGCTCGTGCGTGATCTGCCAATCGTTCATCATCGCGCACACTTCCTCGACCGGGCCGTCGACGAAGGCGCGCTCTGCCGCGTTCAGCGTCGGCTTCGGATACGCAAGCAGCTTGTTCCAGTCCGGCTTGCCGCTGAACAGATCGCCGTCCCACCACACGCTGCCCGCCTCGAGCGCTTCCTGCTCGGTTTGCGACACCTGCGGCAGGATGCGGCGAAACACCGCGAGCAGCGGCTTGCTTAACAGCGCACGGCGCAGCGGCGACGGATTGAGCAACACCGCGCCGATCGCGAACGCGGTCCACAGCACGGTCAACGCCTGCTGCGGCAGATCGCCTACGGTGGTCAGGACGCCCAATCCGATCGCAATGCCAACCGTCCAGGCCAGCGCGGGCAGGCGATGATACGCAAACACCCCGACGGCGGCGAATATGATGAGGACGATCAGCAACGCGTTCATGACTTAACCTATTATCAGAAATCCAGTCTCTTTGGAGCTTGACTTACTCGCCACAAAACCTTCCTGGCGGTCATCTCATTGCTCAATCTTGATCGGAAACTGCGCCACCAGTGAGATCGAAGCGAAGTCCCGCACCGGGTCGTAGTTGAGCTTCTGGTAGAGGCTGGGGCTGATGGTGAACGCGGAAGAAACCTGCACAATCGTATAGCCGTCCGGCGGCTGCTTCGCCGCATACTCGGCGCCGATATTGCCGGCGGCGCCGGGACGATTTTCCGGCACTACCGGCTGGCCCAGCTGCTCGGACAGCTTCTGTCCCAGCAGCCGCCCGAGTATGTCGGTAGGCCCGCCCGGCGGAAACGGCAGGATCCAGTGCACCAGTTTGGCAGGATACGCTTGCGCGAGCGCAACGCCCGACCCCAGCGCGCAACATGCAAGCGCGAGAGTGCCGCAGATAATCCGTGGCAGACGAGACATGAATTCCTCCTTGTGGTTCATCGATCTTCCACGCGGCCGCAGCCGCGGTCGGGTGATGTCCCATCCGCAGTTGCGGGTTTAGGGGTGGCGGAATTGCCTGCGTAGGTTACGCTACCTTGGCGTTGGCATCTACTCGTAGTCACAAACAGGTGCACGTGATTGGTCATCAGGACGTAAGCGTGCAGCGCGCATTCGGCCTCGCCCTACCACTGCAGGTAGCTGTTGTAATCTTCCTCGGCAAAGAAACACGGCTCGCGGTTGTGACCACGCCGCACGACGTGGAGCTGAACGCTATCGAGGTGGATGCGTGGGCGCCGCGGCATTCGTCAATGCTACTCAAACCATTTCTTAGCGGTGTGGCCTTCGCACTCGGTCTCTTATTTTTGGTCCTTCTCGTATTGCGGCGAATGTCCTGATCGACGCTTGATGCGAAGGTGCGGAGAGAAATTAGGATGCGTTTTGTGGGGGCCAGCAGGGACAGATCCTGAGGTTTCCCCTCATATTGGCAATGCGGGATGATCATAGCGCAGTTGGTGAAGAACGGCATAGAGTTCAACGCGGGGGAACTTGGCGAGACCTTTACGCACGAGCAACAAGGCCACGCTTATGACCGACAACACAGGGCGTGATCGACATGTGTTGCTTTGGAATTGAAATAAATCGAGCGTGGCCGCCTTTTACCGGGGTCCGGGAAGGCGGAGTAAGGCGTCAGAGGTGGACTGCAAGCGAGGCGCCTGCGCTACGAGAGTGCCATTGGCGCCCCGGCTTGGCTAATTGGAAGTATGTTGCCTATAGCGATACGCGTTGCCATTCTTCAGCGACCTAAATCCCACCTATACGATACGGACTCGCAATCCCTCAGAACTGCTCGTTGATGAGCGCGAGCACGCTGCCCGCGCCGTTGACCACTTCTGACGACAACGCCGCCGACTGCGGCAGGACATGCTCGGCGTAGAAGCGCGCGGTGGCGATTTTAGCGAGCAAAAATCGTTATTCATACCACGATTTTGTCGGTTGCTACGCGTTCTGGGCCGTTTACAACTCGTCTTCGCCTATACCTGAAAGCTTGAGCAGGTGTCGAAGCAATCCTGTCTTGAGAATCTGGTTGCCGTGGATCGGAAGGGAGATTCGCGCCGGATTGCCGGGTTTTGCGTAAATGTGATGGCACCGCTTATACGCTTCAACTCCCACCCATGTTTTTCGAGAAGCCGCGCGAGATCTTTCCCGCGAACGGATTTCAAACAGCGATCTCCAGCACCTTGTCCTTTTTCGATATCTCGATGTGCCTGAGGTCGACGGACAGGCATCCGACGACTGCTTCGTGAAGATTCTTGAGCAGTTNNGTATCCGCCCTCTTCCGCTTCGTGCACGATGACTTTAAGTTTCATGGGTTTTATCCTGAAATGGCGCCACGCTTGCCATTCTAGCGCACTCGTTGCGCCGCCCCTAGAACTGCGCCTCGCTGAGCGCGAGCACGCTCGATGCGCCGTTGACGACTTCGCTCGCGAGCGCCGCCGCCTGCGGCAGGATGTGCTCGCCGTAAAAACGCGCAGTCGCGATCTTGGCGCGATAGAAATCGGCATCGCCTGCGCCGGCGGACAGTTTCGTTTCGGCAAGCAATGCCGCGCGTGCCATGAGCCAGCCGCCGGCGACCGTGCCCCACAGCCTGAGATATGGCACCGATACGGCTGCGACCGCGCTGGGGTCTGTAGGGAAGGTGTCGACTATCCATTGCGTCGCGGCAGCAACGCCGTCGACCGCGCGCTTGAAGCTATCGCGCGCCGCGGCGACGTCTGCATTCTTGCTGCGTGCAAGCGCGCCATCGAGCGAGCGCATCTCGTCGAGCACCGCGAACGCGGTCGCGCCTTTCTCGAATCCGACCTTGCGCCCGACCAGATCGGCCGCCTGAATACCGGTCGTGCCTTCGTAGATGGTGGTAATACGCGCATCGCGCAGGAATTGCGCGGCGCCGGATTCCTCGACGAAACCCATGCCGCCGTGAATCTGGATGCCGGTCGATGCGACTTCGACGCTGCTCTCGGTGCACCAGCCCTTGACGACAGGAATCAGGAAATCGACCAGCGCCTGATTGCGGCGACGCTCCTTCCCGTCCGGATGGTGGCCCGAGATGTCGAGCGCGGCGGACGCAGTGTAGGCGAGCGCGCGCATCGCTTCGGTCTGCGCTTTCATCGTCATCAGCATGCGCCTCACGTCGGGATGATGAATGATGGTGACACGGTCACCGCTTTTCTGGCCGATCGCGCGGCCCTGCACGCGGGTCTTTGCGTATTCGAGCGCGTGCTGATAGGCACGCTCGGCAAGCGCAACGCCCTCGAGCCCGACGCCGAGCCGCGCATGGTTCATCATGATGAACATGTTTTCGAGGCCGCGGTTTTCCGCACCGACCAGATAACCGATCGCGCCCTTCTCATCACCGTAGGCAAGCACGCAGGTCGGGCTCGCATGAATGCCGAGCTTGTGCTCGATCGACACGCATTTGACGTCGTTGCGCTCGCCGAGCGAACCGTCGGGGTTGATCAGAAACTTCGGCACTATGAAGAGCGAAATGCCCTTCACGCCTTCCGGCGCGTCGGGCGTGCGCGCGAGCACCAGGTGGATGATGTTTTGCGTCAGGTCGTGCTCGCCCCAGGTGATGAAAATTTTGGTGCCGTGGATGCGGTAGTGATCCCCTTCCGGCACCGCGCGCGTGCGCACCGCCGAGAGGTCCGAGCCCGCCTGCGGCTCGGTCAGATTCATGGTGCCGCACCACTCGCCCGAGGTAAGCTTCGGCAGGAACATTTTTTTCTGCTCGGCGGAGCCGCACAACCTGAACGCTTCGAGCACGCCGGAAGTCAGCATTGGGCACAGGCAAAACGCCAAGTTGGCGCTGTTCCACATCTCCTGCACCGGCATCGCGACCACGTGCGGCAATCCCTGCCCGCCGAACTCGGCCTGTCCCGACAGCCCGTTCCAGCCGCCGGCGATGAATTGCTGATAGGCCTGCTTGAATCCCTGCGGTGCGATCACGTTGCCGCCGGCAAACCGGGCGCCCTCCTGGTCACCGCTGCGGTTGAGCGGGTCGAGCACTTCGGAGGCGAACTTGCTCGCCTCATCGAGCACCGCGTCAATCAGGTCGGCAGTCACCTCCGCGCACTCGGGCATCGCGCTGATCGGATCGAGGCCGACCAGTTCCTTGATCACGAACCGCATGTCCTTCAGGGGTGCGGCGTAGGTGGACATGAGGCGTTCCTACCGTCACGCGTGAACAAGTGAACGAGTGAACGAGTGAACGGGTAAAAGACGGCGAGCAATGCTCGTTGAGCATTCTGCCTGTCCCGCATCACTGGGAAAGAGGGTGGGAGTAAGGAGGTTCACTTTTCACTCGTTCACTCGTTCACTACTCTTAAAGCTTTGCTGTGAGCTCCGGCACCGCTTTGAACAAATCCTCGACCAGCCAGTAATTGGCAACCTGGAAAATCGGCGCTTCCGCATCCTTGTTGATGGCGACGATCACCTTGCTGTCTTTCATGCCGGCCAGATGCTGGATCGCGCCGGAAATGCCGACTGCTATGTAAAGATCGGGCGCGACGATCTTGCCGGTCTGCCCGACCTGGTAATCGTTCGGCACGTAGCCGGAATCGACCGCAGCCCGCGATGCGCCGACCGCGGCGCCCAGCTTGTCGGCAAGCGCCTCGAGCAGCTTGAAGTTCTCGCCGCTGCCCATGCCGCGCCCGCCGGAAACGATGATGCGCGCCGCGGTGAGCTCGGGTCGGCTCAACTTGGTAAGCTCGTGGCCCTTGAACTGCGACAGGCCGCTGTCGGCGACCGGCGCTACATTCTCGATCGGCGCCGAGGAAGCCGAGGCACCGGCCGCGTCGAATCCGGTGATGCGCACCGTGATGATCTTGATGCGATCCCTGGATTGTACTGTCGCCAGCGCATTGCCGGCATAAATCGAGCGCACGAAAGTGTCGGGCGAAACGACGGCGCTGATGTCGGACACCTGGGCGACATCCAGCAACGCGGCCGCGCGCGGCATGAAGTTCTTGCCGAACCCGGTCGCCGGCGCAAGGATGTGGGTGAATTTGTCGGCGATCGACACCACCAGCGCCGCCATGTTTTCGGCGAGCGGCACCGCATAATGCGGCGTGTCGGCGACCAGCACTTTGGTTACGCCGGTGATTTTCGCCGCAGCGGCTGCCGCGTCGCCGCACTCGCTTCCCGCAACCAGCACGCTGATTTCGCCACCGAGTTTGGTGGCGGCGGCGACGGTATTGGCGACGCTCGGTTTGAGATGCTTGTTATCGTGTTCCGCAACGACCAGGATCGCCATTTAGATCACCTTCGCTTCGTTTTTGAGTTTGTTGACCAGTTCCGCGACATCGGCAAGCTTGACCCCGGCGCCACGCTTGGGCGGCTCCTCGACTTTCAGCGTCGCCAGCCGCGGCGTGATATCGACGCCAAGCGCTTCGGGTTTCACGTTCTCGAGCGGCTTCTTTTTCGCTTTCATGATATTGGGCAGCGTCACGTAGCGTGGCTCGTTCAGCCGCAGATCCGCGGTCATCACCGCCGGCAGCTTGACCGTCAGATGCTCGAGCCCGCCGTCGATCTCGCGCGTCACGTCGGCGTGCTCGCCGCTCAACGTGATTTTCGACGCAAAGGCCGCCTGCGGCCAACCCAGCAGGGCCGCCAGCATCTGGCCCGCCTGGTTGCAGTCATCGTCGACCGCCTGTTTGCCCAGGATCACCAGCCCGGGCGCTTCTTTGGCAACTATTGCCTGCAGCACCTTGGCCACCGCGAGCGGCTGCACCTCGACGCCGGTCTCGACCAGGATCGCGCGGTCGGCGCCCATCGCGAGCGCNNGCCTGCTCGACCGCGATTTCGCAGAACGGATTCATCGCCATCTTGACGTTCGCAGTTTCGATTCCGGTGCCGTCTGCCTTGACGCGCACTTTGACGTTGGGATCGACCACGCGCTTGATTGCCACCAGGACCTTCATGCCTGCACCTCCAATGGGATTTACCGCGGAAAGGCTGGTATTTTACCGGATTAGCCCGCCGCGCGAAATGGGCATTCGGCTCTGACCGCTCGCAGCAACGGGACGAACGCAGTCAGACCCTGCTCACGCCCATTTTCCGCGCGAGCGCCATCAACTCGCCGACGATGCCGCGGCGGAACGCCAGCACGCACAC
>PLYS01000110.1 GCA_003153455.1 Betaproteobacteria bacterium
CCATCGATACAGGGTCCAAGACCGGGGATTTCGACAGGTGTAAACAGCCCCGGGAACGCGCAGGCGGCAGCCGTTGCCGTAAAAATACGTTCGAGGCCCTCGTCAGAGTCAAAGTCTTTTCCAGAAAATCTCAGAACGCCTTCATAGGTGGTGGCCGGAATATCTCCGATCGCTCCTTGCAGACCTTGAAGAGGAGCCACGACGATTGCGAGATCAATTTCATTTCGAATCGGACCGGTGCACGGCTTGACCAAGGAGTGAAGCATTTTGAGTAGCCCACGATTATCAGACAGTCCCTTGCCCGAAAGCAAAGCCATCGGCGTAAAATGAAGCGAATCGTACCAACTCCCTTGATCGAGCCAAGCATTCGACAAAAGTTTTGCAGCACCTTCTTCACGGCCAGCGCGAATCCCGGCAGCATAGGCGACTGCATTGAGAGCGCCTGAACTCGTGGCAACGATTCTTGTGATCGGAACTTTGCGCTCGGCGAGCACGCTGATCACACCGGCTTCATAAGCCCCTTTTGCTACAGCCCCCGGGAGAATCAGTGCAGAACCAGAAGCCGTGCTCATGCTGCCAGTGTACTCTAAATGCCCGTGAGTCCAAACTCATAAAGTGAACTCTGATAAGTTCCGTCCGCTCTCATGTAATTTTTAAGAGTAGGGTCCTTGATTTTCTTTCCTGGCACAACCGGCACAATTTGAAAGTCAAGTGACTCAATCGCTGACGGACCCAGGAGACTGATGCCATGGATAACGAGGATATTGCGGGCTCGATTGGCAATGGCACAAGGATACGTCAAGACCAAATCGTGGTCTCCGGCATTTGCGGATCCGATAAATTGACCATTGAGTGCGAAACCAAAAGTCCCATGAGTAATATCTAAGCCCGTGAAATGTGCCTCGCAGCTTGCGGGTGTCGATTCGAGTGGACCCATCGGCTCTTCTGCGGGGACTTCAAAGAGGGTATGGTCCACATGTCGCATGAAATGCCGAAACGCCGCAATCGGAACGAGATCTTCCATTCCGGCTAAACTGGTTCCGTCCGAAACAAAGATTCGGCGGGTGCCTGCTTCTGAAAGAGTCGAGGTCACGAGTGTTTCAAGATGGTAGGTCTTGACGATATCTTCGCCGTGACAAGCAAAAATAGAAATCGATCTGAGTTCAGGAGAAAGATCGGAGAAAAATCCCAGGGGATACTCGCTCAGGCGAGAGTCCACGAGTTTACCTCCGGTAAGTCCATGAGAGAGGATGACGACGTTCTTGAGACCAGGATGAGAGAGCGCGCGGTGTACAGCCATGAGGTCCGTCGAGTGCACGACCTGCCACTGGAGCTTGAGGTGACCCAAAGTTCTTTCGATGATTTGATCGGCTTTTGCCGCTTCTTTGACCTGATCTAAGATTCGGAGGGAGTTTCGTTCTTCGGCGAGTTTTTCGAAACTGGCGAAATCGAACGACGACTTTTCAGCGCGCGCTACGCATTGAACGACTGAGGATGCGCTGGCGATGCCCCTGAGTTCAGGGAGCATGACTTTTATTTTTCGGTTCAGTTCAGCATAGCGCAGTTTCATCGCATCTAAATCTGCGGAGTCCAAAACATCTTGAGGTGGGTCGATCGAAAAGATCACATTATAACCGGCGAAAGAGGCGAGTGATCCCGGGACAGGTTGAACCCGGTGTGCATCTGCGATGGGGAGACGGATCTCGCGAGTCTTGACGAGAGTGGATGGAAAGGCTTTGACCCGAAGAAGGTCCCAGAAAAGTTTTAGTCTTGGCGTAACAGGCATGTCGCCTTGGGCGTCATGGATCTCGGTGCAGATTTGAAGGAGGCTCGATGGTTCGGTAGCCGACGCGAGCTGACTGCTTGTGAGAAGTGCGCTTGTGATCGTGAATAAGAAAAGTGCCGAGAGATTTTTCATGACGAATCCTTGATATGAAAATTAAAAGGTATGGGAAATTAAAAACTCCCGAAGACATCATCGTGTCTTCGGGAGTCCGGTGTGGTGTGTGAGGTTACTGAAGGTCGCGGATCAAACCTTGAACCGCTTCCGGCTGCAAAGATGCAAGTCCGGTTGGGGCCAGGATGTCAAGGACTTCAGTCTGAGAAAGGGTGACGCTTTTTTTGCCATCAACCACTGGTGTGGAGATCGACTTTTCGCGGATGGAGGTAGCGAGGTTATGAATGACTTCGCGGTCATCAATGAAGGAATATTTCTTAGAAAGATTCGCTTCTAAAGATCCTTGAGAAATGTTGCCATCCGCATCGAGGACGATCATGAGTAAATCATTATTTTCGATACCGATCACAAGAATGACGATACCGACGACGAACGGAACCAGAATGATTCCGGCTTGAGCCTGAGGTGCGGGTACTGCGCTACCAATCATGGTTGCGATGATGAGAGCTGAGAATGCCTGTTTGATCTTTTTCATTTTGATTTCCTTTTTGTTGATGTGTTACCGCCTGCCTGAGCAAGCGGCGTGCCGCCGGAATTAATTCGGCCTCCGCGGATATAACGGGTGCACAGGAAAAACGTGGATCAAACCCCGAGGCATTCCGCCTCTGTTCAGAAATGAATTGCCCCGAAATCTTAAAATCATAAATAGAGCACGATGATTTGCATGACACAGTCTCAGAAATTTCCGTTCATGGATCTCCTAGAAGTACTCACAGTCTGGAGCGTGTATGTTGTATTCAATGTGATGGGGGCTGGCCTCAGCCGTTTTGGAAGTTCTCTTAAAAATGTTGGTGCTGTTCAAGCGAAGTAAGGAGCAGTCTTCGTGATACCCGTTGCCTGAAACCGCGGGGGGCCTCTAAGCCCACTCTCTTGAGCTCTTCCTGAAAAAGGTTCGCATCAACGGAAAATGAGTGGATGAGAAAGCGGCCTAGTTTGAAAAGTGAGGCGCCTTGAAGAGCTTCGAGCGCCACGACAAGCTTTTCTTCTTCGGGAGTAAAGTCACTACCGACTGCAAAAGTCCCAAATGCGCCTTGTTTCCTGCCTAACGAAACGAACTGCTGGACGTTTTCTGGTGTATTTTTTCTGGCCCAATCGGGGATCTGGTAGTCACGCGCTAGTTCAGCCCCATCGCGAACGCTATGAAAAAATTTTGTTTTTATAGGGCTGGGTTCACTCATATTTTTCCTGATTATCGGCATAAATTGGCGAAAAAGTCACTCGCTTCGGCCAGCGGATCACTCAGAGCCTTTGAGCGGGGCAAACTGCCCCAGTAACAATTCCCGATGAAGACTTTATCTGTGCTACTTTGCCCTATGGCAAAAAAAATCGTCCGGCTTCAGAAGGCTTCCAAGCAAAGTAAAAAACTAAAAGGGCCAAAAGCTGTCGCCAAGCAAATGGGTTCGCTGGAAAAATTTCGTCGAATGGCGACTGTGATTCAGGATTCTAATGATGCGATCACCTTTCAGGATTTGGATGGAAATATTTTAGCTTGGAACAGAGGCGCAGAACAGATTTACGGTTACTCCGAAGCCGAAGCGCTGAGCATGAATATCGTCGATACCGTTCCGAAAGAATATCAGGAAGAAGCTCGCGGATTTCTCGCCTCTCTGAAACGAGGAGAGATTCTTCCCAATTTAGAGACCAAACGAAAAACAAAGGACGGTCGAATTGTCGACGTGTGGTTGACCAACACGAAACTCACCGATGACAAAGGTAAGCTGACAGGGATTGCCACCACCGAGCGCGATATTACCGAGCAAACTAAGACGCTCGAAAAATTTCGCCGCATGGCAACCGTGATTCAGGATTCCAACGACGCGATTACCTTTCAAGATTTGGACGGCAATATCTTGGCCTGGAATCAGGGCGCAGAACAGATTTACGGTTACTCCGAAGCCGAAGCTCTGAGCATGAATATCGTCGATACCGTCCCCAAAGAGTATCAAGAAGAGGCCCGTGAATTCTTGTCCTCCCTGAAGCGAGGTGAGTTGGTTCCGACTCTCGAAACAAAAAGAAAAACAAAAGACGGTCGAATCGTCGACGTTTGGTTGACCAACACGAAGCTCACCGATGACAAAGGAAAGCTCACCGGGATCGCGACCACTGAACGCGATATTTCTGAGCGAATTGGATCTCTCGAAAAGTTTCGCCGGATGGCGACCGTGATTCAGGATTCCAACGACGCGATCACGTTCCAAGATCTCGAAGGAAATATTTTGGCTTGGAATCGCGGCGCCGAAATTATTTATGGTTATTCTCAAGCCGAAGCGCTGAGCATGAACATCGTCGATACCGTTCCTAAAGAGTATCAAGAAGAAGCTCGTGGATTTCTCGCGTCGCTCAAGCGCGGCGAACTCCTGCCCAATCTCGAAACCAAACGTAAGCATAAAGACGGCCGCATTATCGATGTGTGGCTGACCAACACGAAACTCACAGACGGCAAAGGCAAATTAACAGGGATTGCTACCACCGAACGAGATATCACCGAACGAAAACACGCTGAAGCCTCTCTGCGCGAAAAAGCCAGAGAGCTCGAGTTTCTTCGAGAAGGACAAATCACGCTCTCGGATAAAATGCGCGGTGAACAGGACGTTTCGCGTTTGGGACAGAGTGTTTTGAGTCATATTGCTCCGTTTTTGAACGCTCAGAGAGGAGCTTTTTACTGTCTTACTGAAGAAAAGACCTTCAAACGCGTGAGTGGATACGCTTATTCTAAGTTGGATGCGCGAGAAAAGACCATCGCTCTAGGCGAGGGCTTGGTTGGGCAGGCCGCACTCGGGAAAAAACCGATTCTTTTGGAGAATCTCCCTCAGAATTATTTTGGACGTATCTCTTCGGATCTCGGACAATCAGCGCCGAGCTCGCTCCTTTTGGCACCTGTGTTTTATGAAGGCGAAGTGAACGGCGTTATTGAGTTGGCTTCGTTTGCTTCTTTCTCGGAACATCAGAGAACATTTCTTGAGCACGTGTCAGAAAATATCGGAATTGCGATCAACACTTCGATTGCTCGAAAAAAACAAGAAGAGATTCTCGGAATCTCCCAAGGCCTGACTGAGGAACTTCAAAGTCAGCAAGAAGAATTGAAGTCCACCAACGACGTTCTCGAAGAGCAGTCGCGTGCACTTCAAGAATCGCAGACCCAGCTTCAGAGCCAGCAGTCGGAGCTTGAGCAGACCAACGAAGTGCTCGGTCAGCAGCGCGATATTTTGAACGAAAAAAATGAAGCCTTGAATAAGGCCCAGACTCTACTCGAAGAGCGCTCCAACGAAGTGCAGAGGGCGAGTCAGTACAAGTCCGAGTTTTTGGCGAACATGTCCCATGAGCTTCGGACTCCGCTCAATAGCTCTCTCATCCTGTCAAAGCTTCTTGCGGACAACGTTGGCGGAAATTTGACTCAAGAGCAGATTCAGTATGCACAGTCCATCAACTCGGCCGGGAATGATCTTTTAAATCTGATTAATGATATTTTAGATCTCTCGAAAGTCGAGGCTGGTAAACTTGAGATCCGACCTGAGAGTGTATTTCTCCCGAACTTCTTGAGCAGCCTCAGAAAGACTTTTGATCCGTTGGCGAGGGAAAAGAAGCTTATATTTAAAGTTCAGTCTGAGCCGGGCGTTCCGGAGACGATCTTGACGGATCGCCAACGACTGGAGCAGATTCTCAAGAACTTGCTTTCGAATGCCTTTAAGTTCACTGAAAAGGGCGAAGTCACTCTTCACGTTTCTCGCAGCCCGGATGGACGGCTTGCACTTTCAGTAACGGATACCGGTATCGGAGTTGAAAAAGCGCAGCACGAAGTGATCTTTGAAGCGTTTCGCCAAGCGGACGGAACGACGAATCGAAAGTATGGCGGCACCGACCTCGGGCTGTCGATCGCCAAGCAATTGGTTGAAATGATGGGCGGGAAGATCGGTTTCCGCAGCAAGGTGGGCGAAGGTTCCACATTCTGGTTCACCGCGATCTTCGATATACCCTCCGCGCGGGCCAAGGCGTCCAGCGAGGAAGACACCCGCCTCGATGCCGCGCACGGGCGCGCCGTTCCGCCGCATGGGTTGTCCCGCGCGCGGCAGGGCGCCCGCATCCTGGTTGCGGAGGACGGCCGGACCAGCCAGCGCGTGCTCCTGGGGCTACTCGAAAAGCTTGGATATCTGGCAAGCGCCGTCGCCAATGGCGCCGAGGCCGTCCACGCCCTTCGGCAGGAGAAATACGACCTCGTCCTGATGGACTGCCAGATGCCGGAGATGGACGGTTTCGAGGCCACGCGGCGCATTCGCGCCCATGAGAAAGCATTCGGTCTCAGGCCGGTGTCGGTGGTGGCGCTCACCGCGAACGCGATCCGCGGCGACCGCGAACGCTGCTTGGAGGCGGGCATGGATGATTATCTGCCCAAGCCGTTTCGCAGCGCCGAGCTGCGCGCGATGGTGGAACGGCATCTGCGACGTGACTCCAATCCGCGATAGCTGGACTTGAGAAAATCAGTCGACTTTCACGTTTGCGTCGCGTGCGATCTTCGCGTAGCGCGCCGCATCGGTGCGCAGCAGCGTCGCGAATTCTTCCGGCGTCGACGGCGTGGCGTGCATGGCTTGACTCTTCAGGAGCTCGCGCACCTCAGAGAGATTGAGCGCGCGCACGATTTCCGCGTTGAGTCGCGCGACCACTTCCGCCGGCACTGCGCTGGCGATCACCATTCCACTCCAGTTAGTCGCTTCCAGCTCAGGAAATCCGGCTTCCCGCATGGTCGGCACGCCGGGAGCCAGATCATCGCGCTGCGGCGAGGTCACCACGAGCAGGCGCAGTTTTCCCGACTTGATGTATGGCGACATCTCCGCCACATTCACGAGCAGCATCGGGCTATGGCCGCCCACGGTGGCGACCGCCGCCGGCGCCCCGCCCTGATAAGGCGCGTGCACGAATTTCGTCTTCGTGACGAGCCCGAATTGTTCGCCGATCAGGTGGTGCGAGGTTCCGGGGCCGGACGTGCCGTAGGCAATTTCGCCGGGCCTGCTGCGCGCCAGCGCGATCAGTTCTTGTAGCGACTTGACCGGCATTGTCGGGGTCACCGCAATCGCCATCGCCAGCGCTGCGTGAACCTTCATTGATTTGCCTCCTATCATAGAGCCCGCGACGCGAGTACCGCACTGCCAGGCGAGGCGGGGGTTCGATTACAGTGTCATATCAGGGGACAATAGCATTGTCGGTCGCCGGCGGGCAACCGTGGCTGTTTATTTGCGCCATCGTTTGGCCCGGATTCAGCCGAACCACTTTACTTCGCGTAGAGCCTGCGCAGCGAGCGGACATCCTTCAGCCGCTCGAAGTGCCATAGCTCTGCCAGCAGCGCCTCGGATTTCCGCTTGCCCAGGATGGGTGCGATCAGGTCGAGCGCCTTTTCGTTCTCTTCCTGCGGCGTGAGCGGATTCTCGAAGCTGCCTTTGGCGGCCATCGTCTGGTGGGTGAGCTTGCGGCCATCCGTTAGGGTGATTTCGATGACGGCGCGCCAGCGGCGCTGCGCATCGGTGAGACTCGGGTCGCCGACGGCTTCGATGCGCCTGCGGACCTTGAGCACTTTGGGATCTTTCATGCGCCGGAAGTCGTGCGCCGACTTGAACGTGATGTTGCCGTCGATCAGCATCACCGCGAGCAGGTGTTGCACCGAAATATCCGGCATGTCGCGGTTGTTGACGATCTCCAATTCCTTGTCGGGCATGCGTACCACGAGTTTTTCGACCGCATCGGCTTTGACGCGGTGTTGTTCTATCATTTCGCGCAGCACGTGCATGGGTCCCTGGATCGGACCGCCGACGGGCCAACGCTTGATGCCCGCGCGCAGGATTTCGTAGTCCTTACCGAGCGCGCGGATCATCTCGTTGCGGTCGATCGCCTCCGGCGCGAAGGTGAAGAAGAAGTCGCGCTCACCCGAGAAGATGTCCTCGACGCCGGTCCAGCCGTGCGCGGCCATGAGCGCCGCTTGTGTACCATTGTGCGCGGGCATGCCGCCCATGGCGTAGGCTTTTTCGATGTGCTCCGGGTCGCGGAACATGGTGTAGAGCCCGGCGGTTTGCTGGCCGGTGTAGGACAGCATGTAACGCACCTTCAAGGCATCGAGCCTGAGCAGCGCGCCGGCCGCTGCTGCGGCGCCGAACAATTGACCGGTTGCTCCGGCATGATGACCCGAACGCAGGTAGGGCATGGGTTTCAGTGTCAGCAGTATGCGCGCGCAGATGTCGTAGCCGAGCACGATGGCACGCAGCACCGCCGCGCCGGAGAGCCGGTTACGTTCACCGATGGCCAGCGCTGCCGGCACGACGCTCGTACCCGGATGGGTGAGCGTAGGCGGGTGAGTGTCGTCCGTCTCATCGGCATGACCGAACATACCGTTGGCGAGCGCCGCATTGGCGGCGGAAGTGACGATGCGGGTACCGATCACGCCCGCTTCGGGTTTGCCGCCGATCGATTTTACATAGGCGATGGCCTTTTTTCCTGGCAGCAGGCGTGTGCCCGATATCATCGCGGCAAAAGTATCCACGAGGTGCAATTTCGCCCGCCCACTTACTTCGGATGGCAGTGGCTGCCTGAGCGCGGTTGCGATATACGTGCCGAACTTCAGCATGAGCGGCGAGATATTGTCGTGCGGCGCACGCATGTGTGTCTCCGCTTACTTGATGAGGCCTTCGGCCTTCAGCGTCTCCTGCACCTTCGGGCGCGCGGCGACGCGCGCCATGAAGCCCTTGATGTTCGGCCACTTCCCGAGGTCGATCTTGTGCATGCCGGTCCAGTTGAGCACCGTGAAGAGATAAGCGTCCGCAACACTGAACTTCTCGCCCATTACGTATTGCTTGCCCTCGAGCGCCTTTTCGAGCGCGTTGAAGCGCCGCTCGATGACGCCGAGCTGGACCTCTTTCATCTCCGGCGTCATCTTCGGATTGAACAGCGCGCCGATCTGCTTGTGGATCTCGGTGGCGGCGAAGTTCACCGCTTCCATCAGGTGGTAGCGCTCCATCGTCCCGGCCTTGGGCGCCAGACCGGACTCGGGCTTTTGGTCCGCCAGGTACTGGATGATGACGCCGACCTCGGTGAGAACCTGCCCGTTGTCGAGCGTGAGCGCCGGCACGTAGCCCTTCGGGTTGATCTGCCAGAAGTCTTCGCCGCCGGCGGTTTTCTTGCTCGGGATGTCAACCTTTTCCAAATCGAGCTGGTAGCCCGCTTCGCGCGCGACGATATGCGGAGCCATCGAGCAGGCGCCGGGGGAATAGTACAGTTTCATGCGTGTCTCCTTGAGAAATGAATTAGCAGCAATAAAACTCAGACGTCACGTAAATTATTCGGTCTACACCATCCGCTGTTGACGCAGCCGCCGTGCGGCATCTTCGGCGCGTGCGTCGTCGATTTCCCGCATCACGCCGGGGAGATCAACCGGTTTCGTGCTGCGCTCGAAACGGCCCGTGAGCTTGACCTCCGGATGCAGGCCACCGTGTTCGTAGAGCGACCAGATCTCTTTTCCGTAGTCGGTGGTTAGAAGTTCCGGGGCGAAACGACCCAAATAGGTCGTCAGATTGCTTACATCCCGCTCCAACATGCTGCTGGCGTGGTTGTTGCCCGCAGCATCGACGGCTTGCGGCAGATCAATGATGACCGGGCCGTCGCTGCCTAGGAGCACGTTGTATTCGGAGAGATCGCCATGGACGAGCCCGGCGCACAGCATACGCACCACTTGCATCATTAATGTGCGGTGGTGTGTGCGTGCGTCTTCTGCCGTGAGCTCCACATCATTGAGCCGGGGGGCCGGGTTGCCATCGGCATCGGTCACCAGCTCCATCAGCAATACACCTTCGTGGAAGTTATAGGGCTTGGGAACACGCACGCCGGCAGCGGCGAGGCGGTACAAGGCATCGACTTCGGCGCTTTGCCAGGCTTCTTCCTGAACTTTGCGCCCATAGCGCGTGCCTTTTTCCATCGCGCGTGCGCGGCGACTGTTCTTGGTTTTGCGGCCTTCGGTGTAATCGACAGCCTGGCGAAAGCTGCGCTTGTTGGCTTCTTTGTATACCTTGGCGCAACGTATCTTTTCCCCGCAGCGGACTATGAAGACCATGGCCTCCTTGCCGCTCATCAGTTGGCGGATAACCGCATCCACCACGCCATCTTCGACGAGCGGTTCAAGTCTTTTGGGGATTTTCATGGGTGTTTTTGTTACGCGCTTTAATGTAGACGGGCGCGATTATGGGGGCTTTCCTGGAGGAAGTCACACAGGTTTCAAAACTGGCAGCCTGTCGGACCTTAGAGGTCCGACAGGCTGCCAATAGCAAAACCGGCTGACCATTTCTAATCGACTTTAATCGAAGTGGTCGAATTTTGGGAAAACGCGGGTAAATTCGCATTTCTGTTATCCTGTTCCGCAATTCCACTGGCGCCGGTTTTGCATTAGGAGTTTGTCGGGGCTTAGTCCGACAAACTCCTGGATTGTGCAAGAATCCCCGTAAATGAAAGGGCGAATCATGAAATTGTTGTTGGCTATCCTTGTGATGCTTGGTATCAGCGTTGGTTGGGCCGCGGAAAAGCCGGCGGCCCCCAAGACGGCGTCTTTCAAGGGCAAGATCCTCGAATTCAAGGACGTCGAGAATTACACCTACCTCCTCCTTAAGACCAAAGACGGCGAGACGTGGGCAGCGGTTGCCAGAACGCCGGTTAAGAATGGCGCCGACGTCACGATAGAAAACGCGATGGTCATGAACAACTTCGAGAGCAAATCGCTGAAGAAGACGTTCGACAAGATCGTGTTTGGTACGCTCGGCGTCGCGGGCGCAAGCGCGGCCGGTGCGGGTGGTGACATGGCTGCGGCGCACTCAGGCGTTGCCAAGACGGCAGACGTGAGAGACGTCAAGGTCCCGAAGGCCAGCGGCCCGGATGCACGGACTGTTGCGGAAATCGTTACTAAAAGGGCCGAGCTCAAAGACAAGACTATCCTGGTTCGCGGCAAGGTCGTGAAGTACACGCCGGAGGTGCTCGGGAAGAACTGGATCCATCTGCGTGATGGGTCGGGTTCGGCCTCGGACAACACGGATGACGTGTTGGTGACTACCAAAGACCAGGCCAGGATCGGGGATGTCGTGGTTGTGAAGGGTGTCGTGCACACCGACAGGGATCTTGGGTCAGGCTATTCATATAAAGTACTGATCGAAGAAGCTACGCTGCAGAAGTGAGTTTTGGTTCATCTGTCCCTTCATCGGGGAAATATCCGCGAGCGCCGGTTTCATTGGGCCGCCATCTTATTGGGCAATCCGGCACTGGTTTGCTCGAGATCCTTCTGCAGCTCCCGCCAGCCGGCCTCAATGTGCTCGCGCACTGCAGTGAGTGCCGCTGGTTCGTCACCGGCGGCGATTGCCTTCAGTATGTCGCCGTGTTCCTGTGCTGCGCGGCCGACGCGCCCCCCGATCATGTTGATCAGGTCGAACGGGTATTTGGCCCATAGAACCTGCATGAAATGCACGGTCTGCGGCTGCTGCGCGAGCGAGTAAAGGTAGCTGTGGAAACGGTAGTTCATCGCGCGCACCGCGGGACGGTCGCCCTTGGCGATCGCCTGCTCGAAGTCGCGCTCCAGCTCAGCGAGTTTCAGGTGATCCTCGCGCGACATGCTGCGCATCGCGGCCAGCACCAGGCGGCTTTCAAGCACCACGCGCAGCTCGATGATCTCGCGCGTGGCGGAGACATCGAAGGGCGCCACCACGACTCCACGGTGCGTGATATTGTGTATGTAGCCTTCCGCTTCCAGCATGCGAAACGCTTCGCGCACCGGCGTGATGCTAATATCGAGTTGCTGCGCGATTTCCGCCTGCTTGAATCGGGCGCCTCGCGCAAAGCGGCCTGCAAGGATGCCCTCGCGCAGAAATTCCGCGACGTAGTCTTCCTTGGTCTTGAAGCTCATTCCGGAATACTCAGTATTGCCGCCCTGACTGCCGCAACCAGTTCGGTCACGGTCCCAGTGGCATGGACGCCGGCATTCAAGAGGGCTTTCATCTTGGCGGGGTGAGTATCCGCATGTGAACCGATCAACGCCGCCGCGTGCCCCATTTTTTTGCCCTTGGGCGCCTGACGCCCAATGATCAGCGCGGCGACGGGTTTGGCGTCGGGCAGGGAGGCATAGGAGGCGACAGCGTATTCGTCATTGCCACCGATTTCGCCCAGAAAGACGATTGCACGCGTTTCCGGATCGGCGTGCAGCAGCTCCAGCGCTTCGGCCGGAGATACACCTTTGATCGGATCGCCGCCAATGCCGATCACCGTAGTCTGGCCCAGCCCGGCACTGGTGAGGCGGAAGCAGGCTTCGTACGACAGTGAGCCGCTGCGTGAAATGACGCCCAGCGGTCCCGGCGTATAGCAGAACGACGGCATGAATCCGGCTTTCGCTTTTCCGGGAGAGATGAGGCCGGGCGTGTTGGGCCCGATCAGGATCGAGCCGTTGGTGTTTGCCGCTGCTCGCATCTCGATTGCATCGCGCACCGGCAAGCCGTCGCCAGGATAGACCACCAGTTTTATTCCCGCCTCGATGGCTTCGACGACATGGTCTAACGCCGTCGCGGCGGGAACGTAGATCACTGATGCATCGGCGCCGGTTGCAGCGCAGGCGGAGCGCACGTCGGGAAACACCGGAATTCCTTCCACGTCGCTCCCGCGTTTGTTGACACTCACCCCACCGACCACGGCAGTGCCGTATTCCCTCATGTCGCGCGCCGAGAAGCGGCCGACGTTGCCGGTGATCCCCTGAATCACGAAGCGCGTGCGCTGATCGATGAGTACGCTCATCTGCGGCCTGCTTTGCGCGCGATGGCCACCGACTCGGTGACCGCGCTTTCCAGGGTTGCATGGTTGCGCAGCCCGGTTCCGGCGAAAATCTCCTCGACCCGTTTAGCGTTGGTGCCGTTGAGCCGGAATACCACGGGCTTGCGCGAACGGCGTTGCTGCATGATGTCTTTCATGACGTGCGCGACACGATCCATCTGGGTGAGGCCGCCAAAGATCGACACCAGTATGACTTTGACTTTCGGCGCCTGGTCGAGGAGGTCGAAAGCAAGGCGGTAGCCGGCGGGTGTTGGATTGGCGCTGCAGTCGAGAAAGCACGCCGGCCTGCCGCCTGCGTCGCCGATGAGGTCCATGGTCGCCATCGTCATGCCCGCGCCGCCCGAAATAAGACCCACCTCGCCGTCAAGCCATACCAGCATGAGATCGCCGGCGAGAGCGCGCGCGATTGGCCGCAACTGCTTTTTATTGGCGTTGACTATCGAGGCCGCGATATCCGGGGCACGGAATGCGGCGTATTCATCGCGCACGATTTTCGCGTCGGCTGCTATCAGGGAGCCGTCATCGAGTTGCGCCAGCGGATTGATTTCGACGGTGACGCAGTCGCGCGTACTGGCCAGCTCGACGAGCCGGTGCGCAAGCGCGATTACTTTTTCGCGCACCGACGCATCGGGTTCGATATCGCGTACGATTTCGCGCAGCCGGTAGGCGCGGAAATTGCGCGCCGGCCCGACGTCGTAACGCACTGTGGGCTTATCGTGCTCGATGTCGATGCCCCCGCGTGGCGCATAGAGCACGACATAGCCTTGGGCCGCCTGATCGACGGTCACGGAGAGGTAAAGCTCGCGCTTGATGGCGAGCCACGGCTCGACCAGCACTGCGGCGGGTCGCTCTTCTCCGAAGCGTATGGCCAGGATGCGGCGGGCCGCGCTGCGTGCTCCCGCTGGCGTCGCCGCGCGTATCACACCGCCGGCTTTGCCGCGGCCGCCGGACGCAACCTGCGCTTTCACCGCGACCGGATAGGGCAGTTTGCGCCGTGTAATGCTGTCAGCAGAGCGCGCCAGGAATCCATCGGAGACTGTCACACCCGTCTCTCGCAAGAGGCATTTACCTTCATATTCAGTGAGTAGCATATATGATATACAATGCATTATGTTTGTTTAGCTGTCAATTTCAGTTTAGAATTCCTGGCAGATAGGAACCCGATGCGGCCCGCCGCCGATTCGTGTGTGGCTGCCGCACCGTTTGGAAACACGAGGAGCACGTAATGAACAAGGCAACCGACAACCAGAACATCGACGCCGCGCCGGTCGAAGGGAAGATCACCGACGAGGCGGTCGCGGCCGCCAGGAAAATGATCGGGATGCAACTGCGTCCCGAAGGTCCCTACCTGCAGGATGCGACGCTCGATACCATACGCAACTTCGGCAATGGCATCGGCGATCTGAACCCGCTGTATCGCGACGCCGAGTACGGGCGCACCAGCCGCTACGGCAGCATCGTTGCGCACCCGATGTTTCCGATGGCATTCGGCTGGCTTGGCCGCACGCGCTGGGGGCTGCCGGGCGTGCATGGCTTTTACGCGGGGAACGACTGGGAGCTGTTCCGGCACATCCGGCCCGGCGATCGCATCACCGCGATCGAGCGCGTGGTCGGCGTCCAGGAAAAGACCAGCGAATTCTCCGGCCGGCTGGTGATCCAGTACGTGGAGGCCGAGTTCGCCAACCAGCACGACGAGCTGGTGGCGCGGGTGCTCGGCTGGTGCACGCGCCACGAGCGGAAGGCTGCGCGCGCGAAGGGCAAATACAAGGACATCACGAAGCACGAATACAAACCCGCGGAGCTCGACGCGATAGATGCCGCCGTGCTCGACGAAGACAAGCACATTTGTGGGCGCGACATCCGCTACTGGGACGATGTCAAGGAAGGCGACGAGCTGCCGCCGATCGTGCGCGGGCCGCTGTCGCTGATGGACACCATGGGCTTTCTGGTCGGCTGTGGCCGCGGCCATACGCACGGGGTGTTGTTGAAAGGCGCGGTCAAGCATCCCGGACACTTCTTTCGCAATCCCGAGGCCGGCGGCGGCGTCGAATACACCGGCATCGGCCATCATCGCGAGTCGATCGCGAAGGAGGTGGGCGTGCCGGGAACTTACGATTACGGTCCGCAACGCTCGGCGTGGCTTGCCACGCTGGTGACCAACTGGATGGGCGACGCCGGATTCCTGAAACGCGTGCGCACCGAACTGCGCCTGTTCAATACCATGGGCGATACCACGTGGTGCAAAGGCAAGGTTGCGAAAAAATATGTCAAGGACGGCTATGCACTGGTCGATCTCGAGATCTGGGCGGAAAATCAGCGTGGCCAAATGACGGCGCCGAATGGCAGCGCGACGGTGGCGTTGCCGTCGCGCGACATCAAGACCCGCGTGTCCCGGGACGGTTCGAACCTCGATCTTGGTTACGCGCACTTTGTCTGAAGGAGGAGCAATGAGCCCACGACTGGAACTTGCCAGCATGTTGGCGGCGGCATTGTGCGGTTGTCTCGCCGCAGGTATCGCATTTGCCCAAAACGACTATCCCCACAAACCAATCCGTATCGTGGTGCCGGTGGCACCGGGCGGGGGCACCGATTACACGGCGCGGCTGATCGGACAGAAGTTAAGCGAAACCTGGGGGCAATCCGTCATCGTCGATAACCGGCCGGGGGGCGCCGGCAATCTGGGCGTTGAGCTCGTCGCCAAAGCGCAGCCGGACGGCTATACGTTGGTGATGCCGATCACGTCGTTCCCGATCAACCCCAGTCTGTATGCCAAGCTGCCGTTTGATACGGTGAAAGATTTCGCGCCCGTCGTGCTGGCCGCGTCAGCGCCGTTACTGTTGGTGGTCAATCCGAGCGTGCCGGCCCAGTCGGTCAAGGATCTCGTCGCATTGGCAAAGGCGAAGCCGGGCGCGATGAACTATGCCAACTCCGGCAGCGGCACGACCGCACATCTTGCCGGCGAGCTTTTCAAGCGCATGGCCGGGGTGGAGATCGTAAGCATCGCATACAAGGGCGGCGGCCCTGCGGTGATCGACCTGATCGCAGGGCAGGTGCAGATTTATTTCTCAACGATTCCCGCCGCGCTGCAGCAGGTCAAGGCCGGCAAGCTGCGGGCGCTGGCGGTCACGAGCAGCAAACGCGTGCCGGAGCTTCCCGACATTCCGACTGTCTCCGAGTCGGGGCTGCCGGGATTCGAAGTTGTCGGCTGGTTCGGATTGTTCGCTCCGGCAGGCACGCCGAAACCGGTCATAACGAGGCTGAACGCCGAGATCATAAAAATTCTCAACGCACCCGAATCGCGGGAGCGGCTCTCAGGCCACGGGCTGATCCCTGGCGGCGGGACGCCCCAGGAGCTCGGGCAGTTTTTGCAAGCCGAGATTGCCAAGTGGGGCAAGTTGATCAAGGAGACCGGCATCCGCGCCGAATGATTTTTCCGCCGCGCTGAAATAACCTAAACGATGAAAATCACCGCGATTTGCCAAGCGGCCGTTCCGATTAGCTCGGATATCCGTAACGCTTACATCGATTTCAGCAAAATGACGGCGAGCGTCGTTGCCGTCGTCACCGACGTCAAGCGCAACGGCAAAAGAGTTGTCGGTTACGGCTTCAATTCCAACGGCCGTTACGCTCAGAGCGGGCTCATGCGCGAGCGCTTCATTCCGCGCATCATGAGCGCCGATCCGAAGTCACTGGCAAACGACGCGGGAGACAATCTGGATCCGGACCGGGTCTGGGCGTGCATGATGGCGAACGAGAAGCCCGGTGGTCACGGCGAGCGCTCGGTCGCGGTCGGCGTGATCGACATGGCGGTGTGGGATGCAGTTGCGAAGATCGAAGGCAAACCGCTGTTTCGGCTGCTCGCTGAGCGCTACCGCGGCCGCACGGGCGACGACAAGGTGTTCGTCTATGCCGCAGGCGGCTACTACTATCCGGGCAAGAACCTGCAGTCGCTGCAGGACGAGATGAAGAAGTATCTCGACCTTGGCTATACGGTAGTCAAGATGAAGATCGGCGGCGAATCGCTTGCCGATGACCTGAAGCGCATCGAGGCAGTGGTCAAGATCGTCGGCTCCGGCAAGAATGTCGCGGTCGATGCCAATGGCCGCTTCGATCTCAACACTGCGGTTCAATATGCGCGAGCGTTGAGGCCTTACGGGCTGTTCTGGTACGAAGAGGCGGGCGACCCGCTCGATTTTGCGCTGCAGGCTGAACTTGCCAACCATTACGACGGACCGATGGCGACCGGCGAGAATTTGTTCTCGATGCAGGACGCGCGCAATCTGATCCGCTACGGTGGCATGCGGGCGGAGCGCGACTGGCTGCAGTTCGACTGCGCGCTGTCCTATGGCCTCGTCGAATATTTGCGCACCCTGGCGATGCTCAAGCAGCACGCGTGGTCCCCGCGGCGCTGCATTCCGCACGGCGGCCACCAGATGTCGCTCAATATCGCCGCCGGCCTGGGCCTCGGCGGCAATGAATCGTATCCCGACGTGTTCCAGCCGTTCGGTGGTTTCGCCGACAACACGCCGGTCGAGGGGAGCTACGTGCGCATGCCTGATGTTCCCGGCATAGGATTCGAGGCCAAGGCAAACCTGTATGCGGTGATGAGAAATCTCGCCGCCGGTTGAGCAAGGGGAAGTGGGGTAAACTTGTGCGCGCTTCTGGCGCCAAAGCAGACTAGAACTTACCTCAAAGAGAATATTCATGAATACAAACGTGCAAAATAATCCTCATGCAGCACGCGCAGAAAACGACCGCAAGGTCCTGGTGCGCGATCAGACTCCGCACATTTTTCGCCCAATCGCTTTCCGCTCGGTAACCGTGCGCAACCGCATCACGGTGTCGCCGATGTGCCAGTACTCGGCGCACGATGGTGTCGCCAATGATTGGCATTTCCAGCATCTCGCGTCGCGCGCAGTCGGCGGGGCGGGGATCGTTTTCACCGAAGTGACTCACGTCGAGCCGCGTGGGCGCATCACGCCGTATTGCCTCGGCTTGTGGAACGACGAGCAGCGCGACGCGCTCGCCCGCATCGTGCGCTTCGTCAAGGCGCAGGGCGCGGCGCCGGGCATCCAGATCGGTCACGCCGGACGCAAAGGCTCGACGGCACGGCCGTGGGACGGCGGCAAGCCGCTGACCGTGGAGCAAGGGGGATGGCAGCCGATCGCACCGTCGCCGATTCCGTTTACGGATGGTTATCCGGCGCCGCTCGAGATGGACCGTAAGATGATCGATGACACGATAGCGTTGTTTGCCGCCAATACGCAGCGCGCGCGTGAAGCGGGGTTCGACATCGTCGAGCTGCATGCCGCGCACGGCTATCTGATCCACGAGTTTTTGTCGCCGCTGTCCAACCATCGCAGCGACCGCTATGGCGGCAGCTTCGAGAACCGCACCCGTTTCCTATTCGAAGTGATTGATGCCGTGCGCTCCGAGTGGCCGGATACGATGCCGCTGTTTGTGCGCATTTCGTCGGTTGACTGGCTCGAGGGCGGCTGGGACCTAGAGAGCAGCGTGAGACTCGCACAGATGCTGAAGGCGGGCGGCAAGGTGGACCTTATCGACTGCTCGAGCGGCGCGCTCGATCCGCGGCAGAAGATCAAGATCCATCCGGGATACCAGGTGCCGTTCGCGGCGGAAATCCGCAGCCGCGCCGGCATTGCGACCGGTGCCGTCGGCCTTATCAATGCTCCCGATCTGGCCGAGCAGATCGTCGCCAATGGTCAGGCGGACTTGATCATCATGGCTCGCGGCATGCTCAATGACCCGTACTGGCCGCTGCACGCGGCGAAAACGCTGAAGACAAAAATTCCCTGGCCGGTGCAGTACGAGCGCGGGGATATTTTCTAGTCCCTGGCAGCGCCGCACTTCCAACACTCGGTGAACTGGCCTTCGAGGGTTTCTCCACAATTCGCACACGTCCAGCGCTCGTGCCCGTATTTGCGCGCAGCGGTCCCGTGCAGGAAATCAATCACGACGCGCTCAGCCTGCGCCGCGAGCATGTCGTCGAGAATCCACACCGTCGGCAGCACCGGCAGTTCGCCGAACGCGCCATAGAGCTGGTCACCCTTGACCTCGGCGCGTATTCCCTCCGCTTTGAGCATGCCCCTGATCAGGTGCGCTTCGGTCGGATGCTTTGCGGTGTATACGAGTCTCATGTTGAATCTGCGATGGTTTCATTGTGCCCCGAATTTCGGCGCTGTCAATGCGCCGGAGGCCGGCAGGCGTGTGTTAAGATTCGTTCGTTGGTAAGCGTTGCGTGTGCAGCGCTGTCGCGTGCCGCAGCATGCTTTTCCATTGCCGATTGGATGCCATGTTCGAAAACAGGCGTCAGCCTCCGATTCCGCCAATGCATTTCGTCAGGCGCATCGCGTTGTCGATCGCACTGGCAGGTGCGATTGCCGCGGTGGCGCTGTCAATCGGCGTGCTTGGCTATCATTTCATTGCCGAACTGCCGTGGATAGACGCCTTGCTCGATGCATCAATGATCCTCGGCGGCATGGGCCCGGTCTCGCCACTGAAATCCGATGCTGCGAAGCTGTTTGCATCGGCTTATGCGCTGTTCAGCGGCTTGGTGTTCATTATGGTGGTCGCGGTGACGCTGGCGCCGGTGATGCACCGCATACTGCACAAGTTTCATATAGACGAAGCCGATATCAAGAATGAACGGGTGAAAGGGAAGACGACTTGGCAACCTTGAATATTTTCAGCGCCGGGGCCGCACAGGCGGTGGTAGCGCAGATCGTGGAGAAATTCCAGCGCGAAAGCGGCAATCTGATCAATGCCGCTTATGGTGCGGTCGGCGCGATGAAAGCGCGCGTCGTCGCCGGCGAACCCGCCGACGTGATCGTCCTCACCGCTGCTCTGATCGACGAATTGATACAGCAGGGGTTGGTGGTTCCCAGCTCGCGTGTTGACCTCGGCAAGGTCGGCACCGGTGTCGCAGTGCGCGCCGGCACGCCGCTGCCTGACGTCAGGAATCCACAGGTGTTGCGCGGCAACATACTTGCCGCAACCAAAATCGTGTGTCCCGATCCCGCGGTTGCTACCGCCGGCAAAGTGGTGCTTAACGCGCTTGACCAGCTAGGTATCGCCGACCAGGTCAGGGCACGGCTGCAATATTTCCCGAACGGCTACGCGGCCATGGCGTACCTTGCGCAAAGCACGAGCATGCTGGAGATGGGGATCACGCAGATCACCGAGATCATGGCCAACCGGGGAGTCACACTGGTGGGACCGTTGCCGCCGGAACTGCAGAACATTGCGGTATATTCGGTGGGGCTCGCGGCGCATTCGGCGCATCCCGAACGCTCGCGGGAATTCATCCGCCGCCTGACGGGTTTTAATGCGCACGCGGTGCTGAGCGCCGCCGGCTTCGATGTCAGCTGATGCGCTGATCGCCAAACGTCATGAACACACCAGCCATCAAATCTGTTGCCGAGTTGCTTGCCGACTGCAGTGTCGCACTCAGCGGCGACAAAATTCCGGCGGCGGTTCGCGCATGCGCCGAGGAACTGCTGATTGACATCGCCGGGCTGTGCGTTGCCGCGCGCAACACCGATTACATCCGTGCACTCATCGCCGGTGTGGATCACGGTGGCCAGTGCAGCGCGCTCGGGCACAGCGGTGGGTTCAGCGCGGAAGATGCGGCGATGATCAACGGCACCGCCGCGCACGGCGAGGATTTCGACGATACGTTCGAAGGCGGGCCGGTGCATAGCAGCGCCGTGATCGTGCCCTCGGTGCTCGCCGCGTGCGAGCGCTTCGGTCGCAATGGGCGCGCGGCGCTCATCGGCACGGCGGCCGGCGTCGAAGCGCTGTGCCGGCTGAGCCTCGTGATTCCGAAGGCGATTCACAAGGCGGGCTTTCATCCGACCAGCGTGCTGGGCGCGATGGCCTCGACGCTCGCCGTATCAGCCACGCTTGGCTTGAACCGCAAGCAGACGGTCGATGCGCTCGGCATCGCAGGCAGCATGGCGGGCGGCATCATCGAATATCTCGCCGAAGGTGCGTGGACCAAGCGGCTGCACGCCGGCTGGGCGGCGCGCATCGGCCTGCATGCCGCGCGCATCGGGCAACAGGGCTTTCTGGGGCCGCGCACGGTGTTCGAAGGCACGCACGGTCTGTTCAACGGCTTCGCGCGCAGCGCGAGCGCCGACTACGATGCTGTCACGCGTGATTTCGGGCGCGAGTGGCAAATGCTTAGCCTCACATTCAAGCCTTATGCGACCGGCACCATGAACCAACCGTATATCGACTGCGCGCTGCGGCTCGCGCGCAAGGGCTTTGCCGCTGATGATGTCGCCGAGGTGTTGTGTGAGACGGCGGAAGGCTACGTGCACCGGTTGTGGGAGCCGCTTGCCTCCAAGCATCGCCCGGCCAACGATTACGCCGCCAAGTTCAGCGCGCCGTTCAACATTGCGGTCGCATTCGTCACCGGCGGCGCCGGACTCGAAGCGTTCAGCGAGAAGACGGTGCGCGATCCGCGCATTCTCGGGCTCGCGTCCAAAGTGCGCTACGTGGTCGATCCTGACAATCCGTATCCCAAGGCCTTCACCGGCCACATCAAGATGACGCTCAATGACGGGCGCGTGTTCGAGGAGCGCCAGCCGCACATACGCGGCGGCGTGCACGAGCCGCTGTCGCGCGAGGACATTGAACGCAAGTTTCGCGGCAACGTGGCTTACGGCGGCTGGAGCGAGCAGCGTGCGGATCAGTTTCTGCGGTTTGCCAGGACCGTGTTCACTGGCAGGCTCGATCTAACTCCATTTCGCAGTTAACCACACACAACAACGGAGCCAGAGCATGGCACGCATATCGTACCCCGACGAGAACCAGAACGCAGAAGTCGTAGCGCTGGCCGCGCAGATTCGCAAGGAGCGCGGCAAGCTGCACAACCTTTACCGCATGCTGCTCAATAGTCCTCCGGTTGCGCGCGGCTGGCTCAACCTGCTCACCGCGGTGCGCCAGCAGTGCAAACTTGCCGGCAGGTATCGCGAGATCGCCATTCTGCGTGTGGCGCTCGTCAACGGTGCTGACATCGAATACCAGAGCCATATCCCTCATGCGCTCAAAGAAGGCGTGAGTCAGAAACAGATCGACGCGCTTCCGGAGTGGCAGAAATCGAAAGCGTTCGATGCAGCCGAGCGGGCGGTGCTCGCATACACCGACTCGATGACGAAAGACATCCACGTGCCCGACAACGTGTTCGATCCGCTAAGACCTCATTTCGATGCGCGCGAGCTGACCGAGCTTACCGCGACCATCGCAGCGTACAACCTGGTCTCGCGCTTCCTCGAAGCGGTGCAGGTCGATCACGACATTTAGCTGACAGACGCTGTGCGTCGTGCGAAGCGCCCCTCGTACGTGCAGGCCCCACCAGGAGTAGAGCATGGCTGATACCCGCAAAGTGATCATCACCTGCGCCGTGACGGGATCGATTCACACCCCGACCATGACGCCCTATATCCCGATCACGCCGGACGAGATCGCGGCCGGCGCGATCGGCGCCGCCGAAGCGGGTGCGGCGATCCTGCATCTGCACGCGCGCGATCCGAACGACGGGCGGCCTACGCCCGATCCAAAGGTCTTCATGCAGTTCCTGCCGAAGATCAAGGCCGGGACCGACGCGGTCATCAATATCACGACCGGCGGCGGCCACAACATGACCGTGCAGGAGCGGCTCGCGGCGCCCCTGCTCGCGAAGCCGGAAGTCTGCTCGCTCAACATGGGCTCGATGAATTTCGGTCTCTATCCCAACCTCGAGAAGCGCAGAGAGTGGAAATACGACTGGGAGCCGCAGTGCCTGGAGGCGAGCCGCGACTTCATTTTCCGCAATACGTTCAAGGACATCGAGTACTCGCTTAAGCATCTCGGTGAAGAGTGCGGCACGCGCTTCGAGTTCGAGTGCTACGACGTCGGGCACCTCTACAACCTCGCGCATTTTCTCGACAGAAAGCTCGTCAAGCCACCGCTGTTCGTGCAGACGATTTTCGGCATCCTCGGCGGCATAGGCACGCACCCGGAGAACCTCATGCACATGAAGGCCATCGCCGACAAGCTCTTCGGCGATCAGTACCTGTGGTCGATCCTCGGCGCCGGGCGCCACCAGATGGGCCTCGTCACGATGGGCGCGCTCATGGGTGGCAACGTGCGCGTGGGGCTCGAGGACAGCATCTATCTCGCGAAAGGTCAGCTCGCCAGGAGCAATGCGGAGCAGGTTGCGAAGATACGCCGCATCCTCGAAGACTTGTCGCTGGAAATCGCAACGCCGGCGGAAGCGCGCAAGATGCTCGCGTTGAAAGGCGGCGCAAACGTCGCGTTCTAAAACTCAAGGAGAATAGAAGTCATGGCACTTACACCGATCCGGAGAGTGGTTACAGGAAACGACGAGCGTGGCAGATCAAAAGTGGTTTGGGATGGCCCATCTCCGGGCACGCACGAGAGCGCGATCCCCGGCAGAGGTCATACCGACTTCTGGGTCTGGCGGGAAACACCGCCGCCGCTCGCCGGTGATGAAGATCCCGGCAAGTGGCACGATGAATTTCCGGGGCCGCCCGGGGGCGGGCACCTGCGCGTCGTGCATTGGCTTGCGCGCGGAGCCGATCCCTCGAAAGTCCCGCCGATCGTGCCGCCTCACGCGCCGAAGGAGGCGCACGAAGGCCGGACGTGGGAACGCGGCGGCGGCAACAATTTCAACCGCTCGGCGATGCACAAGACGGAGTCGGTCGACTACGGCATCATGCTCTCGGGCGAGCGCACGATCGCGCTCGATGATGGCGAGCTCGTGATGAAGCCCGGCGACATCGTCGTGCAGGTTGGCGCGTGGCATTTGTGGGACAGCTCGCGCCTCGGCTGCCTGATGGCTTTCGACATGATTTCCGCGAAATTCGTCGACGGGCCTGCGGGAATGGCGCAGGGCAACGATCCCGTCAGGCGTCCGCGGCCTGACCGGAAGCTGCCGCCCGGTGTGAAGCCCCAACGACGAATCGTCACCATAGATCGCGAAGCGGGCAAGTCCAGCCTGGTGGGCGACGGCCCTTCACCCGATGTGCGCACCGATCCCGCGCGCCCGGGTTTTGCTCTGCAGCGCATATGGGTGGTCGATGGCGCACCGGCGAAAATCGTCTTCGAGACGCTGCATCTGCCGCACACGCTCGAGCCGCCTGCCAAAGGATCGGTGCTGAACGTCGTTACTTTTCCGCCAGACGCCGCGTGGAAAGGCAAAGTGGGCGCGGCCGAAGTCGCCGCCTATTTCAAGTCGATGGGCTCGCCCGGCGCGTCGACGTACTCGCTGCAGGCGCCGCATCCTTACATGCAGAAAACCCGCACGCTCGATTTCTGCATCGTGGTGGAAGGCGAGATCGTGCTGGTGCTCGACACGCAGGAAGTGCCGCTGAAGGCGGGGGAGATCGTCGTGCAGCGAGGCACCAACCACGCGTGGAGTAATCGGTCGGGCAAGCCGGCCGTGGTGGCAATCGCATCGCACGGCGCGAAGTAAAAGCACGATGAAGATTTCTTGGCTTGACGCAAAATCGATCGGATTGACTGGGTTGGTGTGCTTGTTTGCAGCCACCGCCTGGGCGCAGCCCTACCCGGCGAAACCGATTCGCTGGGTGGTGCCCAGCTCGCCTGGCGGCAGCGCTGACGCCGTCACTCGCCTCGTCGCCAACGGGCTGCCGCCGGTTTTGGGTCAGCGAGTTATCGTGGACAACCGCGCGGGCGCGAGCGGCAACATAGGCGCCGACATGGTGGCGAAGTCGCAGCCCGATGGCTATACGTGGCTCATGATAAACAATGCTCACGCCGCGAACGTCAGCCTCTACAGCAAGCTGCCGTACGATCTGATACGCGATTTTTCTCCCGTGACGCAGGTTGACTCATCGCCGCATGTGGTCGTCGTTCATCCTTCATTGCCCGTGAAGTCGATCAGCGAGCTCGTCAAGCTGGCGAAAGCCAGGCCGGGCGCGCTCGACTACGCCTCTGCGGGTACCGGCACCGTCACGTTTTTGGCGGCGGAGTTATTCAAAGCGCAGGCCGGCGTGAATATGACGCATGTGCCATACAAAGGTGGTGGGGAGTCACTGCTCTCCGCCGTGGCCGGCGAAACCGCAGTCTACTTCTCGCCGTTGGCAGTAGCGTTACCGCATATGCGCCAGGGCCGGTTGCGCGCGCTGGCAGTAACATCAACCAGGAGATTGTCCATGGTTCCCGAGCTTCCGACCGTCGCCGAGTCTGGGTACCCCAACTACGAGTTCAATCTTTGGAACGGCCTGTTGGTGCCGAGCAAGACACCGAAGGAGACGATCACAGCTATCCGGAATGCGGTCATTACGGTTTTGAACACGCCGGAGGTGAACAAGCGTCTGGTCGATATGAGCTCCACCATTATCGGCAACCAACCCGAAGAGTTCGGCGCATTCGTCAAATCAGAGGTGGATACGCTGGCGAAGCTCGTGACGAAGCTCAATCTTACCGCTGAGTCGATTAGATAACGTTTACGTTTCGCAATCTGCTCCCCTCTCCGCCCGGCGGAGAGGGGTCGGGGGAGAGGTGAACGCGGAGGAAGGCAAACCGAATCCTTCAAGGTGGAATTGCATAAGCCTCCTGCCCGGCGTAACGTGTGAATCTCGGGGACGGGTGACGGGGTATGCCAAAGGTAGTAGCTGACGGCGGACGGCGCGCGTCAACTAAATCGGCAACCAATCTGTCAACTAGTTTTTGTCAACTAATTACAATTGGCGATGGGAGGCGGTGAGTGGCCACAGAGGTGAAAATCCTAACCCTATTCGCAAGCCCACCGAACTTCACTGAGAAACGCTTGCCAAACGGGCGCGTCGGAATAGCCTTTCGCACTAATGCCCCGGCCGTTTGGGATTGGTACAGCCAACCCGTTAACGATGAGCAGCCCACGAATGATTCACCTCGCCCATGAGCCGCCGCCTAACAAGCCGCTCAACGCCGACCCTCGCGGGCGAGCTCGCTCGGACAGGTTAGCGGCATCGTTATGCCGCAGGGAACAGCATTCCTTGACATGCCATAAATAGTATAGGCACAAGGTCTGTCGGGAAAATGGGAGGGCTATCGGTCGTCCCGTCTTGGGCTGCAATACCGTGTCATCTACCTGACGGTGCCCGATCAACAACTATTTCAGGTGCATTCGATTACCGCGCATGACTATCGGAGGCCGTAAATGAGTCAATTTCGTCCATCGAAGAAGCGCATCAAAGTATCGGTCGGCGAGTCCGTGCGCATCGTTCGCGAGTTGCAGGGTCTCAGCCAGAATCAGCTCGCGCAGCACACGGGCATTCCACAGGCCACTTTGTCTGCGATCGAGAATGATCGCGTGCGCCTGGGCGTTGAACGAGCGAAAGTGCTCGCGCGAGCGCTCAAGTGCCACCCGGCGGTGCTGGTCTTTCCGGGCTGGGAGGATCATCTTGAATCTGCGGCATAACTTGGTGCCGCACACGGACGCGCGCTATGAAGCCGGTGCGCGCCGGTGAGCTCCACGTTCTGTAGAAAAGCAAGTCAAGGAAAATTCGAGAGCTGCTGAAAATTGGGCCATTTTCGTTCCAGTGGACGCTCCCAAGCAAAACAGACAGTAACCCATTAATCTGGATGCTTGAGGTAAATGGAATGATCGTCGACATCCGGCAATTACCGATAGAAGCACAGGAAATTGCGTATGCAAAAGGGCTCATTCCTTATGTCCCTGAAGCCAAGCGGGCCTGACACGGCGAGAGGGCGCAGCGTGTCTCGCGAAGAGCTTGAGCGACTGTGGGCCGAACCTCGGAATTGGGGCTGGGTGTACCGGTGCGCGCTTGATCCACGAGTCATCGTCCCGCGCCGTCGCCGGTGGATGGGCTGGACGATCGACTTTGCTAATGAGCGTAAAATAGCGGTCGACGCGAAGGTACCATATGAATTTCACGATTGAGCATGAACGCGAAGAAGACGGGCGTTGGCTTGCCGAGGTTCCGGAATTGCCCGGGGTGCTTGCCTATGGCGCCACACTCTCTGAAGCAATGGCGAAGGCCGAGGTGCTTGCGTTGCGGGTTCTCGCGGAACGCTTGGAGTGCAACGAAGCCGGGCCTCAATCCATTTCCATCGCCTCTGCATGACGGCATGGCCTTCGACGAAGGCCGGGCGTGCACTCGCGGCGTTGTACCGCATCGGCTGGACATTGAAGCGTCAGTCCGGTTCGCACAAGACCCTTTCACGCCCTGGCTGGCCCGATGTCGTTTTCGCGTTTCATGATAATGAATCCATTGTCCACTTCATTCGCACCAACGCCGCACGGTCAGTGGTTATCGCTGACCACATTATTGGCTGTCCGCACGAAGAAGGAACTGACTATCCGCTGGGTGAGAAGTGTCCGCGCTGTCCGTTCTGGGCAACTCGCGATCGGTGGTCTGGCGAGATGATTCAATGAGAACATCACTTCCTACTGAGTATTCCGGAAATGGTTGACAAACCATTTCCGCTCGACGTTCCCCTCTCCTCCCGGGAGAGGGGCTAGGGGTAAGGGACCGGGCGATGTCAGTCATTTACGTAAAGCCCGGTAATATAGAGCATGGCCTTCATCCAGACGCCACCTGAGCTCGGCAACCAGTACACGTCTGACCGTGCACTGCGCGGACTGCTGGTGCATGCGCTGCCGGCCGACATGCTGCACGACATCGAGACATCGCTCGCCGCGATGGGCGAGCTTGCGGGCGGCGAACTCTACCGCATGCAGCTTGCCGACCGCGGGAACGAGCCGGTGCTCACGCAATGGGACGCGTGGGGCAACCGCATCGACCGCATCGAAGTCTCGCCGCTGTGGCGGGTTGCCGAGCGCATCGCGGCGGAGCAGGGGCTGGTCGCAACCGCCTATGAGCAGAAACACGGCGCGTATTCGCGGCTGCACCAATTTGCGCTCGCGTACCTGTTCATGCCGTCGACCGACCTCTACGGGTGCCCGCTCGCGATGACCGACGGCGCGGCGTGCGTGCTGCTCGGGTCAGGCAACGAAAAGTTGATCGAGCGCGCGGTGCCGCATCTGACGACGCGCGATCCGTCGCGGTTCTGGACCAGCGGCCAGTGGATGACCGAGGCGACCGGCGGCTCCGATGTCGGACTCAGCGAAACCGTCGCGCGCCGCGACGGCAATCAGTGGCGGCTGACCGGGCGCAAGTGGTTTACCTCGGCGACCACCTCGCGGATGGCGTTGACGCTGGCGCGACCCGAAGGCAACCCTGCCGGCGGCAAGGGGCTCGCGCTGTTTTACGTCGAGACGCGCGATGCGCAAGGCATGCCGAACCGCATGCTCGTCAACCGCCTGAAGGACAAGCTCGGCACGCGCAAGGTGCCGACCGCCGAGATCGAACTCGTCGGCACGTCCGCCGAGCTGGTGATGGGCGCGGGCGACGGCATCCGCAACATCGCGCCGCTGCTCAACATTACGCGCACCTGGAACAGCGTGTGTGCAGTCGCATTCATGCGTCGCGGCCTGGCTTTAGCGCGCGATTACGCGACGCGGCGCATCGCGTTCGGCGCGACGTTGGCGCAAAAACCTCTGCACGTCGATACGCTGGCCGGGATCGAAGCGGAATTTCAGGGCGCTCTGCAATTGGCATTTTTCGTGGTCGAGCTGCTCGGCCGCAGCGAAGCGGGGCGAGCGGGCGAGCAGCAGGCCGGTTTACTGCGCCTGCTCACTCCGATCGCCAAGCTGACAACCGCGAAACAGACGGTCGCGGTGCTGTCGGAGGTGATCGAATCGTTCGGCGGCGCCGGCTATGTCGAGGACACCGGCCTGCCGCTGCTGTTGCGCGATGCGCAGGTGCTGACGATCTGGGAGGGTACCACCAACGTGCTGTCACTCGACGTACTAAGTGCACTGACGGCGGCTGGCGGCATCGAAATCCTGCAACGCGAAGCACGGTCATTGTTGCAGGGCGTGCGCGAAACGAGTCTGCTCAGGATTTCAGCGGTTGTCGAGCGTACGCTCGAAGCGGCAGCGGCATGGCTCGGGCAGGCACAGCAGTCGGGCGAGGCCGAGTTGGAAGCGGGCGCGCGACGTTTCGCGCTGACCGTGGGTCGCGTATTCGAGTTTGCATTGCTTGCGCGCCATGCCCAATGGTCGCTCGACAATCAGCTTGGCAGCCATGCGTTGGCCGCGGCGCGGCGATTCAGTGCCGCCCCGATCAACTTGATCACTGCTATCGACCGTGATGATTCAGCGGCGTTGCTGGCTGATTAGGATTTGCACTTCATTCCGGTGAAAACCGGAATCCGGAATGGAGCTGTTTTGCGGCGTGGTGATTTTTCCTGGATCCCGGCCCCGGCTTGGAACCTGCCGGGGCAGGCCTTCACGCGTCGGGATGACGGCTGAGGACGGCATTGCGGGAGGAATGTTCCGATGCAAAGCACAATGATGAATTACCCGCTGACACTCGCGCATATCCTCGATCGCGCGGGCAAGCTGTTCGGCGCCTCGGAAATCGTGTCGCGCCTGCCCGACAAGTCGCTGTATCGCTATCGTTACCGTGATTTTCACCGGCGCACGCTGGCGCTCGGCGGCGCGCTGCAGGCG
>PLYS01000315.1 GCA_003153455.1 Betaproteobacteria bacterium
CTTCGTAAGCGAGCACGGTCGCGGCGATCACCTCCCTGCCGCTACGCCGCATGATTTCCGCGGTGGAAAGTACTGCGGCGATGCTGTCGCTCGGATGGCCCGACTCGCCGGTGCTGGTGTAACCGTCGTTGAAATCGAGAAAACGTATCATCACGCCGTTGGCGAACGTCGCGAGATCGGGACTCGTGCGCTGGCCGCTGAGGATGACGGTTGCAGGCTGGGTGCTTGTGACCGATCCGGCGATTTCGCGTGCAATCTTCGCCGGTTCGCTTGTATACCCGCCGAGCGCACAGCCTACGGTATCAATGATGAGCCGCTTCGCCTGATGCGCGACTTCGCGCGGCAGGTCCTCATAGCGCAATGCGGCGGCGTAAGAACTCAGTTGCTCGACCAGCGTGCTCATAATTCTCCATCCTCGCACGAGCGTGTAAGCGCGACGGCATTGATCAGCCTGCGCTTGCACGCGTGAGGCGCCGGCGACCGCCTTCTTAGCGCCATCCGGCAACGGCTTCGCGTCCCGCCTGGTTGAGCGGCCGCGCAACCACGCCGCTTTGCGATACGCTCACCTGGTACAGCGCTCCATCGGCCATCGGCAAAAAGGTCGCGCTGCCGGCAAGCGCATCCACCCAGGGCACATATTCCCTGTAGCGGCGCGCAAGCTCCCAGGCGTCGATGCGCGCGGGCTCGTTGAGCACATGGACCGTGCGCGGTGCGCTGCGCTCGCTGTTGATGTCGCGATAGCGGCCGCCGATGCGCTCCAGCCGGTAGACGGTGTCGAAGCCGGCGATGTTGGCCAGACCGCGCCACTTTAGCACCCGCGCGTCGATCTGCCACTCATCGCCGCGCAGCTCGAAGCTCTGCGTCAGGTTCGAAGGATAGGTCAGGGTGGCGCGATAGTGCCGCTCACCCAGGCGCGACAGCATGATCTCAGCCGCCGGCTGCTCATAGGTCAGGCGTTCGTAGGTGAGCAGGCTGAAACCGAGCAGCCATGCCGCCGTCGCTGCGAGCAGGAAGCACAGTCCCAGAAGGGTGTGAACACTGCCGGCGATGAGCCGCCACTGCCTGAGCCGGCGTACAGCGCGTATCAGGAACAGCAGGCCCACAAGCCCGCAGACGCCAATGATGCCATCGAGCAGCATGCTGGAGCCCAATCTTCGCGGCCCGCCGCGCGTTCCATTGACGCAATCGACGCGGCGACTTTCGTGGAAAATTCTGCGTGGAAAGAGTAAAAAGCATCATAAACGGTATCGGCCATGCCTGCCAACCTCTCACCCGAGTACAAGGCCGCGGAAGCCGCTTTCCGCAGCGCGCGCGATCCCCGCGAGCGCCTGGATAAGTTGCGTGAGATGCTGCGCACCATTCCCAAGCACAAAGGCACCGACCATCTCCAGGCAGACATCAAGCACCGCATCAAGGAACTTTCAGAAGAACTCGAGGGGCCGAGGAAAGGCGGCGCGGCGCGTAGCGGCCCCGCGCTTGTAATCCGCCCCGAAGGTGCAGCGCAGATTGCACTGATTGGGCCGCCCAATTCGGGCAAGTCATCGCTGCATGCGCGGCTGACCGGTTCGAATGCGCACGTTGCGCCGTATCCTTTCACGACCCAGTATCCCGAGCCGGGCATGATGCCCCACGAGGACATCTACTTCGAGCTCGTCGATTTGCCGGCCATCTCCCCCGAGCATCAGGTGCCGTGGCTTGCAGGCACCCTGCAAACGGCCGACGCGTGCCTGCTGGTCATGGATCTCGGCGAGCCCTCGTGCGTGGAGCAGGTGCAAGCCGTACACGCCGCGCTGCGCGAGAAACGCGTGACTCTAACCGAGCACTGGAATCCGGCGGGCACAGGATCCGAAACCGCGGGCGAGCACGATGAGGATCCTTTCGCGCTGCGGCTTCCCACCTTGATGCTCGCGAACAAGGCTGACGCCGCCGCCGCTATCGAAGCGGAACTCGATGCGTTTCGCGAGTTGACCGGGGTACGCTATCCCGCACTCGCAGTTTCCGCGACCACCGGCCGCGGACTCGGCGAGATCGGCCCCTGGCTCTTCCTGCATCTATGCATCGTGCGCGTTTACACCAAGGCCCCCGGCAAACCGCCCGACAAGGATCGGCCGTTCACGTTGCGCCGCGGTCAAACGGTGGAGGACGTCGCGCGGCTCGTGCACAAGGACGTTGCGCGCTCACTCAGATATGCGCGCGTGTGGGGCAAATCCGGATTTGACGGTCAGCACGTCGGGCGCGACCACATGGTGGTGGACGGCGACGTGATCGAGTTGCACACCTGAGCGGCGAACGGTGGGCAATGCCCACGATTGTTTAGTCCGGGTCGCCGTGGAGGTATCAGGCCTGGAAATCGTGTCCATTATGGCACCGTTTCGCACTAAATCGCTCCACCACTGCGCAACCCGTCTATCTCGCTTGTGCTGTAGCCGATGTCAGACAAGATGCGGTCGGTGTGCTCACCCACCGCGGGTATCGGGTCGATACGCGCTTCGAAATCCGGCATGGTCGCCGGCGGCAGCAGCGCCGGCAGCGGCCCGATGGGCGATCCCACCTCGCGCCAGCGCCCCCGTGCTTTGAGCTGCGGGTGCTGCCACACCTCTTCCGGCGTGTTGATGCGGGCGTTGGCAATGCCGGCCGCGTCGAGCTTCGCCACCACCTGCTCCGCGGTCATGGTGCTGAATACCTGCTCGATCAGCGCCACGATTTCGGCACGGCACGCGGCGCGTTTCGGGTGGTTATCGTAGCGCGAATCTTGCGCGAGCCCGGGACGGCCGAGTATCTGTTCGCAGAACGTCGCCCACTCGCGCTCGTTCTGCAGCCCCAGCATCACGTGTTTGCCGTCCCCGACGCGAAACCTGCCATACGGTACGATGGTCGCATGGTCGGGGCCGCTGCGGCTCGGGGCCTTGCCGCTGAAATGCGTGTAGTAAAGCGGATAACCCATCCACTCACCGAGCGCCTCGAACATCGTCACTTCGACACGCGTGCCCTTGCCGGTCTTCCCGCGCTGAAGAAGCGCGGTCAGTATGCCGGAGTATGCATACATGCCGGCGCTGATGTCGACGATCGATATGCCGACCTTGCTTGGCGTCTCCGGGGTGCCCGTCACGGACAACACGCCGGCCTCGCTTTGCACCAGCAGATCGTAGGCTTTTTTGTGCGCATACGGACCGCTGTCGCCGTAACCCGACAGGTCGCACACGATCAGCCGCGGGTGTTTTGCGAGCAGCACCGGCGCCGCGAGCCCGAGCCGCTCTGCCGCGCCCGGCGCAAGGTTCTGGATGAAAACGTCGGCTGTTACGAGCAATCGCGCGAGGATTTCCTGCGCCTGCGGATGCTTGACGTCGAGTGTCAGGCTTTCCTTGGAGCGGTTGAGCCAGACGAAGTGCGACGACATGCCGTTCACGCTCTGGTCGTAGTCGCGCGCGAAATCGCCGATCCCGGGGCGCTCGATCTTGATCACGCGCGCGCCGAGATCGGCGAGCTGGCGCGTCGCAAACGGCGCCGCCACCGCCTGCTCGAGCGCGATGACTGTGATCCCGTCAAGAGGTCTCATGGTGCGAGAGTGAACGGGTGAAAGAGTGAATGGGTGAACGAGTGAACGAGTGAACGAGTGAAACCCCCTCACCCTAACCCTCTCCCCCGGTAACGGGGGAGAGGGAATCTTTTACCCCTTCACTCCTTCACTCCTTCACTCCTTCACTCAAAAAGACCTCGGCAGTCCCAAGACATGCTCGCTGATGTACGACAGGATCAGGTTGGTCGAGATCGGCGCGACCTGATAAAGCCTGGTCTCCCGGAACTTGCGCTCGACGTCGTACTCGGCGGCGAAACCGAAGCCGCCGTGGGTCTGCAGGCAGACGTTGGCGGCTTCCCACGACGCATCGGCGGCCAGCAGCTTGGCCATGTTGGCTTCCGCGCCGCACGGCTTGTGGGCGTC
>PLYS01000380.1 GCA_003153455.1 Betaproteobacteria bacterium
CATCGAGCAGCGCCAGCATTTGCCGGAAGTTGTCGAGTGCCGGCGCCAGCGCGGCAGCCGCAGCAGCGTCGGCTGTCGCCAATTCCGGCGCCAGCGCGGCGTGGAATGCGGCGAGCTTGCGCGCCAGCGCCTCNNCGAGCGCGCCATCGAGCAATGCGGCCTGCGGAAACTCGCGCATTTTCACTGCATACTCGATGGCAGGCCCGCTGCCGCCGATGACCGGCCGCTGCGGCGCGCCAGTGATGGCGACGGTTTCGAGATAGATNNCCGAGATTCACCGGCTTCTTGATCTTGTAGGCGTAGCTGCCGGTGAGTATCACCCACGAGATGTGAGTCTCAAGCCTATCGATGCGCCGCACCGGGTGCGGGTAGCACGCCGGATTGCATAGCGCGTCGAGCATGCGCTCAAGGTCATCGCCCGTCATGACGGGCGGGTCGCTGCGGGCGTTCATGGTGGCCATTCAATTGCTGGTATCGACAGTGCCAAGTAGAGCGTGGATCGCGCAAGCAGGACTTGATATAGATCAATAGTGTCGCTCCTGCGAGCCGCTTACCATTCGTGAACGTTTTTTGGGGCAGCCTCTGTGATGAATGACCAGCCCGCCTACAACTACAAAGTGGTACGTCAGTTCTCGATCATGAGCGTGGCTTGGGGAATCGTCGGCATGCCGGTCGGCGTGTTGATCGCCGCGCAGCTGATCTGGCCGGAACTCAATCTCGCGCCCTGGCTTTCGTACGGCCGGTTGCGTCCGCTCCACACCAATGCCGTAGTTTTCGCATTCTGGCTGTTCGCTGCAGGGTGGAGTGCGTTTACCTGCTTCCTGCAGCGGCCTGCGGCCGACATCAACCGCTGGTGTCCGCTCGAGCCACAGGAGCGTCCGGCCGGTTGCCCGAAGCGCGATACTACCGGAGGCGCCCGCAACTAAAGCTCGTCCATCCGGCCGGACGCGCCGCGCGATGAGAAAATCATCCCGACATTCAAACGCATCTACCTGATTCGCGATGGGCGCACGGAGGAACAGCGCGGCGAGGGCCGGAACATCGACTGAGCAAACGGGAAATCTTTGAACAAGGACTGAATGCGATGACCAANNCGAGGACCGCAGGACGGAATTCGTGTACGCCTTCGACCACGACGAGGTGCTCGCGCAGTTGATGCTTGCGCGCCATCGGACAGAGGCTCTTGCTGCATTGGTGCGCCAGCTTGCGCACACGACGCCGCGCAAGGACGAATGGGAGCGCACCTACCGCGCGCTGCAGGCGCGCGCGCGCCGGACTCTGGCGGCGCTTGGAAGCGATGAACAACCCGATTTTGTGCAATAATCCATCTGCCAACCTGGAGCAAGACTCCGGTCGGGCGGGCATGTCGTGCAACCAATCGCTTGTCGCGCTGGAAGGAATGTCGTGGACCCACTGATCGACGCGCATCAGATTACGGACGTCGCTACGCTGGAACGTCTTTACGGCGCACCTGCGGGAGCCGCCGTCGAGAAGGAGATCAACTACATTCATCCGCATTACCGGGCGATGATTGCAGCGTCCCCCTTTGTTGTCCTCGCAACCGGCGGCCCGGAAGGGCTCGATACTTCCCCGCGCGGTGATACAGCAGGGTTTGTCATGGTCGAAGACGAGAAGACATTGTTGATTCCGGACCGGCGCGGGAATAACCGCGTAGATAGTCTGCGCAACATTATTGTCAACCCGCATGTTGCATTACTGTTTCTGATTCCAGGCGTTGGCGAGACGCTTCGGGTCAATGGGCGGGCGATCATCTCCACCGCGCCGACGCTGCTGAATCGATTCAGCGTCGGCGAGCGGCTCCCGCGTTCGGTGATCGTGGTTCGCGTCGATACCGTGTTTTTTCAATGCTCACGCGCCGTCTGGCGGTCCAAACTCTGGGACCCGGCGCAACACATCGAGCGAAGCAGTCTGCCCAGCCTCGGCACGATGATCGAGGATATCAGTCAAGCACGGATTAACGGGGCAACTTATGACAGCGGCCTGTATGAGCGTTTGAAAGCGGCGCTTTACTGAGATATTACGGCGAGGGCGAGTGGCAAAACGCCGAGCGAGCGATTGCGTACGCCGATGAGGCTGCCAGCAAGGGCGCGCAACTGGTTCTTTATCCCGAGGGTTACCTCCCAGTTCAGATATTTCCTAGCGCCTACTCCGCTTCGTCAGAATGTCCTTGGCGCCCGCGGTAAACGCGCGGGGCGCAATCCCCAGTGAGCGCCGAAACATGGTGGAGAAGGCGCTGGGGCTTTCATATCCAAGATCAAGTGCGACCGTGGTGACCGACACGCCTTCAGCCAGGCGGCGGATGGATTCGAGCAACCGCGCCTGCTGCTTCCAGCGCGCAAACGTGATCCCGGTTTCGCGCAAGAATCGCCGGTACAGCGTACGCGTGCTGGTATTCAGGTCGTTCGCATCGAGGTCGCAGGGCCGCCTCGTGGAAAGGTCGGCGAGGAGGCGTTCGCAAAGCCGCGTGAGATCCGCGCTCTCCGGCAGCGGCAGGTCCAGCGCGCACGGCGGCAAGCGCCGTACTTCAGCCATGAGCAATCGCATCAGCAGGCCCTCGTCGCCGTTCTCGTCGTAGGTCGCGGGCAGTCCTACGGCGCGCACGATGAGTTCTTTCAGCAGCGGGGTGACGTTCAGCACGACGCACGAGGACGGCATACCCGCGCCGGCAGCGCCGTTCACGTACAGACTGCGCATTTGCACCACGCCATACATCTGGACCTCGTGCACTGTGCGCGCTGGCACCCACAGTGCACGGGTCGGCGGGACGATCCAGACGCGCCGGGCGGTGCGCACCCGCATCGTTCCTGCGACCGCAAAAATGAATTGGGCACGCGCGTGCCAGTGCGGCTTGATGCGATGGCCGTGGTCGTACGATGTGCGCCGCGTAACGACGGCGCGCGAGAGGTCTCCCTGAACCGGGCTTTCCGGCACGGTCGAGAGATTGACGCGTTCGAAGGAGTCGAGCGGCTTGTCCATTTTGCGATAGTTGACCGTAAAACTTCGAAAGACAGACTATTCTAAATCAAGCAGACTCTGCCGACATGAACACTATCGCTCAAGCCATCCCCCGCCCTGACGGGTTTCCCCGCGCGGTAAGTCTGCTGCTGAACATTGCCCACGGCATCGACCACATGTTCCTGCTGATCTTCGCCACGGCCGTTGCCATAATTGCCGTCGAATTCGGCTATTCAAACTGGACGGACCTCATGCCGTACAGCGTGGGCGCGTTTGCGCTGTTCGGCCTCGGCGCGCTGCCCGCCGGCCGCCTCGGCGACTTGTGGGGCCGCCGCATCATGATGATTGTTTTCTTCGCCGGCATGGGTGCTGCCGCGCTGCTGGTTGCGCTGACGCAAAATGCCTGGCAGCTCGCGGCAGCATTGACGCTGCTCGGCGCCTTCGCCGCGATCTACCATCCGGTCGGCATCCCGATGCTGGTGCAGAACGTCTCAAATCCGGGCGCTGTGATCGGCATCAACGGGCTCGCCGGCAATCTCGGCATCGCCGTTGCCGCGCTTGTGACTGGGTTCCTCGTCAAATGGATAGGCTGGCGCGCCGCATTTGCCATACCCGGCATTCTCGCAATCGTGTGCGGGATTGTTTTCGCAATAGTTTGTCCGAAAGAAACCGAAGCACCGTCCAGGCGCAAGGGAGGGAAGGCCAAGGTGGTGTTGACACCCGCGATGCTCGTGCGCGCGTTTACCGTCATGACGGCCGCGGCGGCCGCGAGCAGCCTGATCTTCAACTTCACGACGAATGGCAACTCGCAGCTCTTGTCAGAAGGCTTTCGCGGGGTCATCGAAGACCCTGCGCTCCTGGGCGCTATGCTGGCGCTGGTCTACACGGTCGCATCGTTTGCGCAAATCGTCGTCGGCCGGCTGATCGACAGCATGCCGTTCAAGCCGCTGCAGCTCTGGATGTCCGT
>PLYS01000265.1 GCA_003153455.1 Betaproteobacteria bacterium
ATCTTCGCCATACTGCTGGCGCCGCTGGTCGGCCGCAGTCTGCAGCACACCGATCCGCGCCGTTTCGCCACCGCCGCCTTCATCGTGTTTGCAGTGTGCTTCTTCTGGCGCGCGCAGTTCACCACCGGCGCGGACTTCACCACCATCGCCCTGCCACAGTTGCTGCAGGGCGTGGCCGTAGCCATGTTTTTCTCGCCGCTGATGCTCATCAATATCGGCGGCATCGCGCCCGAGCGCATGGCCTCCGCGACCGGAACGCAGAATTTCCTGCGCACCATGTNNGCGCCGCAGACCACCGAGTTCTCCGCCAATCTGGGCGCTGCCGGTATGCCGCCCGATCAGATCAACGCAGTGCTCGAGCGGATACTCGCCGGACAGGCCAACATGCTCGCCACCAACGACATTTTCTGGCTGTGTGGCTGCCTGCTGATCATACTGATACCGGTGATTTGGCTCGCTCGACCGCCGTTCGGCCGGCCGAGCGTGGCCGTGATCGAGTAATCCAACTCGACCGTCGCGCAGGGCTGTTTGGTTAAACGCAAATTCGGGTTATCAGGATTGACGATACGCAGTGTTGACAATCCAGCTTACCTACTACTCGCGAGTTCGGAGTACAAACCGGCCGCGTTGCCACGCCGCTACTCAACCGATTGTTCCGCGGCGCTGAACCGAACGGAAAACCGTCTGCTTGACCTGAGAGTGTGATACGGGAATCAGGCGGGGCGCACTGATGCGACCGTCTGGAATGGAGCCGGAACCGGACGCTGGGTTCATGCCGGGTTGTAGGTCTGCAAGAGGTCGTCTGCCGCTGGTGGCCAACAACAATTGAGCGGCAGCTTTGAGTCCTGAGCGGCCATTTGGCCGCATATGCTCCAACTTCCGCTGTTGGCCGATTCCGGCAGGTTGGTGAACTGGCGGTTTCGACCCTGAAAAGACGTTCGCGGCCTCGCTGGCGAATGGCAGCTTTGCAGCGTAAGCTGCCGCTGGCCCTGGCTGGCTGGACTTCCGCACCCGGCCATCAAGAGACGCTCACAAGGCAAGGAAATCGCCGTCCGGGGCATCCGGTCAACACTCGACAGCGGACGTTTGGGGAAAGGTGTGCGTCCCCTTGACACTCTAACTGCATGCGATTGACCGTTTGCCGGGCCGGCGATACTGTCGCGGACAGAAGAACAATAATTCAGAAATCCAATTCCCCGATGATACTGTCGTGCGGTCCGGCGGCAGGGAGCGCCGACATTACAGGGATAACAGCGGCCAAACAACTGGGGGGACCATCCGATGGCAAACCTTGATCACTGCTACAACGTTTTTGATATGCGCGAGGTTACGAAGCGCCGCCTGCCCAAAGGGATCTTCGAATACGTCGACAAGGGCACTCAGGACGAGATCTTCGCTCGAGGAAAACCGGGCGGCGTTTCAGCGCATCAAACTGCGCACGCGCTTTCTCAATCAACGATTGGTCGAGCCGCGACCTTGGCACCGAGATCTTCGGCAAACGCATCAACCTGCCGTTTGGGGTGGCTCCCACGGGCAGCACCGGACTGATGTGGTACCAAGGCGAGTTGGAGCTGGCGAAGGCCGCCGCGGCGGCGGGCATATCTTTCACGCTGGCCACGGGTGCCCTGACCTCCATGGAAGAAATCACCAAGGCAGTGCCCGATGTACGCAAGTGGTTCCAGCTCTATCCTTGGGAGGATGAGGAGGGCTCCTACGAAATGGTCGCGCGTGCGCGCGAACTGGGTTGCGAAGCTCTGGTAGTTGTTACCTGTCGCTTCTCTACTGCTCCCGAGATGACCCGTTCATCTCCCACTGGTGCGGGTCTCCTTCATTTTCCAATCGGACGGGGAGAGGGAGGAGCCGCGACGACGATCAACCAACCGCGGACGGTTGACCGCCCTACGCCACGGTCACGAAAGCCATACAGTGCGATGCTCGACTCGAAGACTCGCGCCAGCTTCACCGAGCCGGCCGTCACGTTCCTCTTGCCGGCTCTCCGTCGCCCTGCGCGATGGGCACGCCGTGCGTCTCCGGTGCAAGGAACGTGAAGACGAGCCCAATCGCAAGTCCGCAGCCCGCAAGGAACAGGAAGGTGGGAAACACCGCGGCCGCGGTTGCCGCGGGAGAGAGCAGATTGCCGGTTCCGGCGACCAGCGCCAGGGACAGGGGCCCGGCGATCCTGCCGATGCCGTTCGACGCCTGGCCGAGACCCGCGGCCCGCGAACCCAACTTGACTCCATAAGCCTCCACGGCATAGGGCGCAAGATTGCCGATGCCACCTACCACGAACAGACACGAAAAAATTACCAGCAAAACGAAGATCGGGAACCCGGCCACGACCACCGAGTGCAAACAGGCCGCAGCGGCGAGCGTCACGGCAATGCCGTAGCCGTGCACCATGCCGGACTTGCGCCGCCCGATCCAATTCGCCAGGAACGCGAACCCGATCTTGCCGGTAATGCCGAAGAGGGCCAAATAGACCATGTAGATCGCCGCTTCCCTGACCGAAATCCTGAGCAGCATGGAGAACATCGTCGGCCCCCAGAGCTGAATGGCGTAGTCCGCTGTGGATGCCCCGATCCAGGCGATCAGCGTCAGCCAGAATACCCCGGGTCGGGTATAGAGATCCGCGAGCCGCGCGTTCGGCGGCGTCGCCACAGCGGTGGGCAGAGGAAGTTCCTCAGCCGGCACGCCCCGCAGCTTCGCCACCTGCGTGCGCGCCTCGACGTACCGTCCTCTCCCGACGAGCCAACGCACCGATTCTGGAACCAGAAAAATCACCAGCACACCGATGACCGCAGGCGCCACGCCAAGCGCGGCCACGCCGCGCCAGCCGAGAGTCCCCAACAAGGTAGCCGACGTCAGCGCCGCAATCAAGGAGCCGGCGCTCGGGAACACGATGCCGAGGCTTGACATGATGGTGCGATAGCGTGTGGGCGTACACTCGACGAGCAGGGTGTTGAAGGGCGTGACCGTTCCGCCAAGAGCGAAACCCACGACGAAACGCAGGGCCGCGAAAATCTCCCATGATCCCTCGGGAATGAGAGCAATCGACCCAGCGGCGGCGGCACAGATGAAGCTGCTAATGACGAGGATGGTCTTCCTCCCCCATAAGTCGCCCAAGCTGCCGCCGACGAGCGCTCCAACGATCCCGCCCACCCCGCCGATCAGCAGGATTATCGATGATTGGCCGTAGGTGAGGTGCCATCGCGGGCCGACCACCGCAATAAGGAAGCCGACGATGAAGAAATCGAAATAATCGAGCGCAATCCCGATCGTAAGGATGGCGTACGACGTCCAATAACGGAGGTTTAGCGGCGCCTCGTCGTAGGCGGCGAGCAAGTCTTCGGTGCTATGGTGCGTTATTTGATTCATTTGCCCCCCCTGCACAAGAACCTGATGGCCGCCGCGAAGCTCGCGGCCAACCCGCTATGGATTCTGAGAAACCTAGCCCGCTGATACCACTCCTCCAGAATTCGCTCATCCGCCCTCCTCCGCCAGCGCCTGCAGGAGTCCCGCTGGTGTGTTGGCAATGCGAGTGAACATCGATGACTTTTCCGACACGGGGTTATCTTAACTCCGGGGACGGTGGCCCGCAAGATTTAGAGCGCATTTCAAAATGAATTGGTTGGGGGTTTGAGGAAGTTCCAGCAGATCAGGGAACAGGCGATCATGAGGAAAGCCTCGTGAACAAATGCCAGCCGTTCGTAACGCATCTTCAGGCGCCGAAACTGATGCAACCACGCAATCGAGCGTTCGATGACCCAGCGCGTCTTGCCCAGCCCGCTGCCATGCGCGGTTCGCCGTTTGGCCAGCAGGGGCGTGATGCCCAGGTTACGCAATCGGTTACGGTGAGCGGCGGAGTCGTAGGCGCGATCGCCTTGGACACGGTCAGGACGCTGTCTTGGACGCCCGCGTAGGCCCGCTATCTTCGGGATAGCCATGACCAAGGGAATGAGTTGAGTTATATCATGGGCATTGGCCGGCGTGAGCGTCGCTGCGAGCGGGATGCCCCGAGCATCGCTGATGAGGTGATGTTTGCTGCCCGCTTTGCGCCGGTCGGTGGGATTCGGTCCGGTTTTTTCCCCCGTGCATGGCACGCACTGAGGAGCTGTCCACGAGGGTGGTGCTGCAACTCAAAAGCGCGTATCAAGACGGGGCCACTCACATCGTCATCTCGCCGCTGGAGTTCATGCAGCGTCTCGCAACACTCGTACCCCGGCCGCACCTGCAATCTGATCCGCTTCCACGGAGTGCTCGCCCGTCACCCTAAGTCGCGCGCTGCGATCGTTCCCCGCCCAGCGCAGCTGGCAAGCAATCCCCCCGCCGATCATGCTGACGTGCACCCTTCGGGCGCGCGCATGAGCTGGCGTGCCTGCTCAAGCGCGTCTTCGATATCGACATCGAACACTACCCGAACTGCGGCGGCACCCTAAAGATCATCGCCGCCATCGAAGATCCGCCGGTGATCGCAAAAATTCTCACGCATCTCAACTTGTCCGCCCGCGCCCCACTGTGCTCACCGGCGCGTCGGCTCGATCTGTTCCAGGCGGCCTGAGTAGAGTATCCGACACCGCTTTGCTAGCAGTGCCTATGGCGCGCGGCCTGTGCTTACCCGGAGTGCCCAAGCGCGGCGAAATCAGGCCCTGGGAATCGTGCAGTTGAGTGAATTTTCAGCAAAGGATCGATTGCTTGACCGCTCGGTGGCGTGGTGATATCGTCATATTTGGCAAGAGGGGACGTTCGAATTGCCTATCCGCGTTATCCCAATGTGCTGGAAACCTTTTTTTCGTTTTTTGCACCCAAAGGAACTCCCAAGCAGATCATCGATAAAATTCATGGCGCCTATGTGCAGGCCTTGGAGGCAAACAAGGACAAAATCACCAAGGTTTCGAAGAATACACATCGAAGCGCCCGCATCCTGCGGTCCGGCGGAACTGGAGAAGATTGATCGGGAGAGCTATGTTTTTTTCAAGACATGATTTCAAAAATAAAGGCGTCTGGCAAAGCGAATTAACGTAACCGCAGGGATTTAGCCGATTTATTCATGAAAGAAACGATGAAAGTACTCGAGTCGCCGCGTGGCTCAGCCGGCAGCTAGCTGGACACGCGTCGGGTCAGATTTCAGTTGCCAAAATCATAGGAAAACGAGAAATGAAATACGCAAAATCCGAGGCCAAGGCTTATTGCTTGCAGCACATGAAAAACGTCTGGGCGGCGCTTGCCACGCCGTTCAAGCCGGACGGAGAGCTCGACGAAAAGGGTCTGCGCGCCAACGTGCGCCGCTGCATTGACGATCTGAAAATCGACGGCTTCTTCTGCAGTGGAACCATGGGCGAGTTTTGGTCGCTGCTGTCGGAGGAGCGGCGCAGGGTGGACAAGATCGTCTGTGAAGAGTCCCGCGGCAAGGCACAGGTGATCTGTCACACCGGCAGTCACAATATCCGGGAGGCGGTGGCGTTGAGCAAGCACGCGCAAGAGGCAGGCGCTGATTACGTGATCATGATGAACCCGGTGTACGGGGCCAAGGACGACGACGAGATGTACCGTTACTTTGAGACCATCGCCAGCCAGATCGACATCGGCCTCGCCCTGTTCAATCAACCCAAGTCCGGGTACACCCTGAGTCCCGCGTTGATCGAACGGCTGTGCGACATCGAGAACATCTGCTGCGTGAAGAATGCCGTGCCCGACATCAACCACTCGATGGAGGTGCGGCGGCGGGTGGGTGATCGCATCGTGGTGTCCGACCCAAGCGAGGAACGGTGGTTCCTGAGCCTCGCCTATCTGGGCCAGCAAGTGCACATGTCCTCGCCGTCGCCCTACCTCTATCAGGTACCGGGCTACCTGCCCATCAGGGAGTACACTGACCTGACACGGGCGGGGAAATTGGAGGAGGCCGCACGCAAGAACTTCGAGCTGGAGCCCCTTCGGGCAGTGCGCCAAAAATACTTCACCACCGGCCCCGATGGACGGACCACGGCCTATCTCAAAGAGTGGACCAAGCTTTTGGGAATGGCGGCGGGTGAGCCGCGCCCGGCAATAGTGCCCCTGACTGACAAGCAACGCGAGCAGTTCCGCAAGGACTTGGCGGCGACAGGACTCCTCGACCGCGTTAAAGGCTGATTTGGCGGAGCTTGCCAGGTAAGCGGCCCTTGTGCCCGGCGCGAGCCGAGGCTATAGGCCACGCCTGCCGCAGATCACCGAGAGAGAGCGGCAGGAAATGTGCTCCGAACTTGAGCATACGGGGCTGCTTGCACGGGTGCCGGCCGCGAAAGCCGCGTGATGGCCGGAGGCGGCTTCCCCGCTGCGGGGAGGCCACTGAGCTTCAGCGAGGCCCCTGCGCCGGGCCGCCTGTCGCCGGGAACTCAGTTTCCCGGCGGCGCGCTGTTGTTGAGAAGAAGACGTGCGTGGTTATATGTTTCCTAGGTCCGGTTCAAACGCAAGGCGTTTGATGCCGCTGACCAAAAGTTTTGTCCAACTTCAATCCGAACAAGGAGGAAGAGCAATCGAAACAAGAAAAGGATGGACAGTTGTTATCGTTGGAATCGTGGTATCCCTCATGATGGGCATTTCTGCCGCGCTGGCCGCAGCAGACTACCCCACACGCGCCATGGATTACGTTATTCCTTTTGGCCCTGGAGGGGGACGGATCTCACGGTGAGGCTTTTCAAGGATCATGTTGAAAAGCTTCTGGGGCAGCCGATGGTCATGATTTATAAACCGGGCGCAGCTGGCGTGATAGCGGGTGCCTATGTGAAGGAAAGCAAGCCGGACGGATACACCTTCTTCGTGATCAGTAATACAAGTCTGGTTTCCTTCATGGTGACAAGAAAGGCGGATTTCACGTTGGATGATTTTACCCCGATCTGTACTCTTACCCTTTCCCCGATCATCTTTGCCGTTAAGAAGGATAGCCCGTACAAGACTTTTAAGGATTTCACCGAAGCTGCTACGACCAAAAAGCTGAAGTATGGTACTACTGCTGCACTCAGCGCCACCCAGTTGATTGTCGAAGCCATAGGCAGGCAAGAAGGTTTCCAAGCCATCCACGTTCCCATTGCCGGCGGAGCCAAGGCCATGGCCACCGTGCTTGGAGGGCATGTTGACATGGCGGGTGTTTCTCCGACAGGAATCGAAAGTCAACTCCGAATCCTTGCCGTTGTTCTACAAAACCGGTGGGAGGCGTACCCGGATGTGCCCACCTTGAAGGAACTCGGTTATCCTATCGGGCCGGAAGTCTATTTTTCACTTTATGCGCCAAAAGGGACTCCCAAGGAGATTGTCGATAGAATCCATGGGGCCTATACGAGAGTCTTAGCGGAACACAGGGAAGAGATCACCAAACGTGCTAAAGGTATAAATCAAATCGCTCGCGTCTTAGGTCCGGAGGAACTTGGGAAAATGTCTCGGGATAGCTATGATTTCGTGAAGACAATGGTTTCAAAAATCCAGGCGCCGGTAAATTAAAGGACTGATGACAAAATGTTTAATCTTCACCTAACTTCAGAGCAACAGACAATTCGGGACACGGTACGCGATTTCGTCAGGCGCGAAATCAAACCCATCGCGCTGGAACGCGAGCGCCTGGAAAATTTTGAAGAGCGTTTCCCGTGGGAAGTGCTCGACAAGGCTTCGCGGATCGGATTGCGCACGCTGGCGCTGTCCGAGGAGGCGGGAGGCGCGGGCGCTGACAATCTGACGTCCTGCATCGTGACCGAGGAACTGGCGGTAGGCGATGTAGGCATCGCTGCGACTTTGGGGCAAACCTCGGCGCTCGCTCGCGTCTGGTTTGATCGGGCGATGACAGCGGAGCAGCGCGCCCGCTTTCTGCCGCAATTTATGGCAGACGACCGCTATCATCTCGCTACCGCGGGGCATGAGCCCGACACCGATCTCGGCTGGAACTACCATCGGCCGAACGTTCCCGGGGCGGGCTACAGGACCACCGCGGTGCGTGACGGCAAAGGTGACTGGGTTATCAACGGCGTCAAGAACTTCATCACCAGCGCCCCGATCGCGAAGCTCATTGCCGTGCACGTCAGGACCGGGTCCGCGCAGTCCGGCACGCTCGGCGTGAGCACGTTGCTGGTTCCGGGCGGCACGCCCGGACTCACGATACGGGAGCACGACAAGGTCGGACGCAGGCTCGGCTCCAACGGGGAGTTGGTGTTCGAGGATTGCCGGGTGCCCGCGGAAAACCTGGTCGGCGAGGAAGGAAAAAGCACCCTGATGGGCAGCGTCAAATCGCCGGGCCGAGGCATGCCGCGGTTCCAGGCGATGAATCTCGGCATCGGCCGCGCCGCGTATGAGGCTGCGCTCGAGTATGCCAGGCTGCGGGTCCAGGGCGGTCGGCCCATCATCGAACATCAGGCGGTGGGATTGACGCTCGCCAATATGGCGATCGGCCTGGAAGCGGCACGCAGCCTGATCTGGCAGGCCGCCTGGGCTTCGGACCATCCGGAAGCCTATGCCGACGGCAGCCTGCCCGAGCTTCCGCTCCAGACCATTGCCAAGATTGTAACGTCGGAGACGGTGCAGCGGGTGGCCCTCGAAGCGGCGCAGATTTTCGGCGGCATGGGCGTGATGCGCGAGCTGCCGATGCAGAAGTATGTGCGTGACGCGCTGATATTCCTGCATTCCGAGAACTCCAACGACGTCGCGCGTCTGCGCATCGCCGAGGACCTGGCGGGTTATCGTCGACCGGGAGCCATATGAAGTGGCGGGTAAAAGTTCACGGAGACCGTAACGCGGCTGCGGCATCAAGATCCCGCGCCCGCTCGAGCACTACGCGGCGGTCAAAAAGCTGATCGGCGGGAAGATCGTGATGAGCCAGCCCGACGAATCGCTGTGGATGAAGTTGATGCGCGAGTACGGTCAGAAGGTCTACATGTCCTCGCCGACGCCGTTTCTGTACCAGACGCCGACCGGGCGCCCGCTGCACGATTACACGGCGCTGGGCCTGCAGGGCCGCTTCGACGAGGCGGAAACGATCGCCAAAACCCTGCAGCCGCTGCGCGAGATTGCCGCCAAATGGATGCGCAGCCGCTGGGTGAATGAGAAGCTGATCCCCATCGCCTACATAAAGGCGTGGTCGGAGTTGCTCGGCATGGCCGGCGGCCCCGTCCGGACGCCGTTGCCGCAGATCACCGACCAGGAGCGTCAGGCGCTGCGGGCCGAGCTCGAGAAAACCGGCATCCTGTCCAGGGTCAAGGTCAAGCAAGCCGCTTGATTTACCGGATTACAACAATGACGGCTGCGATGCTCGCGGCATGTGCCGCGGGCGCGCAGGAGTATCCGAACCGGCCGCTACGCAGGGTGGCGCCCTTTACCGCCGGCGGCGGGGCCGACGCGTTCGGGCGAACGCTGGCAAGAAAACTCTCGGATATCTCTTCCGGCATCAGGTGGGCATCGACAACCGCGGCGGCGCCAGCGGCATCATAGGCACCGAGATTACCGCCAAGGCGGCGCCCGACGACTATACCATAGCCATAATGGAATTCTTTGTTAAGCAAGTGTGCCACTGACGAAAGCCATGAGGGCTCCGCAGTCAAGCGCTTCGTCATCGTCGTAAGAGGGTACCCCAATGCAGCAACGCAGCCTCGGAAATTCGGGAGTTCGAATCTCGGTAGTCGGACTCGGCTGTAATGCTCTCGGTGGCCGGATTGATTTTGAATCGTCGTGCAGGCTCGTGCATAAAGCATTGGATCTCGGCATAACCTTGTTTGACACAGCAGACGGCTATGGGTATCGCTATGGAAATCGTGGCGGGTCGGAAAGCTGTCTTGGCCGGGCGCTAGGCGATCAGCGTAAAAATATTGTCCTGGCAACGAAATTCGGGCTTCCACTAGATGATGCCGGGACGTCAAAGGGTGCTTCGCGTCGTCATATCATGCTGGCAGTAGAGGCTAGCCTGAAGCGACTAAAGACCGATTGGATTGATTTATACCAGATTCACCGTCCGGATCCGTTGACCCCGATTGAGGAAACTCTGCGGGCGTTAGATGATTTGATCAGACAGGGAAAGGTCCTCTACGCGGGCTGCTCCAATTTTGCCGCTTGGCAGGTCGTGGAGGCGCAGTGGACAGCAAGGTATTCTGGTTTCAACGCCTTCATCAGCTGCCAAAACGAATACAGTCTTCTCGTGCGCGATATCGAACGCGATCTCCTGCCCGTCATGGAGACCTATGGTCTGGGACTTCTGCCTTATTTTCCTCTCGCGGCTGGCCTTCTTACCGGAAAATATAAGCGAAACTCGCCAGCGCCCGCTGATGCGCGCCTTACGTCCATCCAGAGACTGGCGGATATGTACCTCACCGATGAGAACTGGAGCATAACCGAACGTCTGGAAAAATTTTGTGCCGAGCGGAACCACACTTTGCTGGAACTCGCATTTGGTTGGCTGCTCGCGCAGCCAACGGTCTCGAGCGTCATCGCAGGCGCAACCAAACCGGAGCAGTTGGAACTTAACGTCCGAGCCGTCAACTGGACCCTCACGGCGGATGACCGGGTGGAGATTAACAAGTTAATAAACCAAACATGAAATACCGTAAGAGCGCACCGGGCTTTTCGCGACACTGCAGGGGCTCCTTACGACCAGTATCGAGCCCATCGGCAAGTCTTGACTTGCATGCTGCCAGCGCTCTAACATGTTCCCAAATCACCCGCTCGATTTCCTGAAGAGGTCTGAACCCCGCAGGCCGAAAGAAATCTATGGAAAGCCCAAACATGCGGCAACCGAGCCTTATTTATTGTGTGATCCGCCGAATCAGTTGGCGCGCATGTTGTTGGCGGACCTCAAGCGCACGCAATTTATGGATATAGGGGAATTTATGCGCCCGCGCCATATTTGATGCAGACGCCGACTTGGACGCCCATGCATGACTACACCGAGCTTGGTTTGCAGCGCAAGTTCCAGGACGCCGAGAAGATTTCGGCTCAGCTTCAGCCGCTGCGCGCGGTCATGTCCAAATACCTGAGAGAGAAATGGAATGACAACGACCGCCTGATCCCGATCGCGTACATCAAGGCGTGGAGCGAGCTGATGGGCATGGCGGGCGGGCCGGTGCGGCCAGGCTTGCCCCAGATCACCGCCAAGGAACGGCAGGAACTGCGTGCCGACGTCGAGCGCACGGGACTGCTTGCCCATGTCTGGCCGCGAAGGCGGCTTAAGCCGGATCAGACATCGAAACGGTTTACCGGCTATACGCACATGGCCATGCACGCGCCCGCGCCCGGCTTCGCTTATGGCGTGGTCGGCCGATTCGGCATAGCGTTCGTCGTCGCCGCCGCCGCGCTCCCGAGGCCGGCTGATGCGCAGCAGGATAACTGGCCCACGAAACCGGTCCGCGTAGTCATACCGTTCAGCGCGGGCAGTCCGATCGAAGTGCCCGCACGCGCGGTCACGATGCGGATGAGCGAGTCACTCGGCCAGTCGTTCGTGTTTGACTACCGTACGGGCGCGAGCGGCACGATCGGCACCGAGGCGGTCGCGCGTGCGCCGAAGGACGGCTACACCATGCTGATCACGAATTATTCACATACGGCGAACCCGTCCTACTATAAGAAACTGCCTTACGATACCCTGGCCGACTTCGCGCCGGTTTCTCAGATTAACGCGAGCTACGGCAATCTGCTCGTGGTCCACCCGTCGATACCGGCGCATTCGGTCAAGGAATTCATCGCGCTTGCCAAGGCGCGGCCGGGCGAAATCAAATACGCCTCGGCCGGCATCGGCAGCCCTCCGCATGTCGCTGCCGCGTTGTTCGCCGCGATGACCGGAATCAACCTCCTGCACGTGCCTTACAAAGGCACCGCGGGGGCGTTCAACGATGTGCTTGGCGGGCACGTCGAATCCATGGTGGCAAGCACGACGCTTGCGATACCGTACGTCCATGCAGGACGTCTGCGCGCGCTCGGCGTCAGCGGGCTGCGCCGCCACCCGCTGGCGCCCGATGTTCCGACGTTCGATGAGGCGGGTCTGACCGGATTCGACACGGCCGGCTACCACGGCATGTGGTTCCCGGTGGGCACGCCATCGGAAATCGTCCGCCGCGCTCATGGTGAAGTCGTGAAGGCGTTGGCGCTGCCGGTAACAAGAAAGTACCTCGAGGAGAACGGCTTGATTCCTGTCGGCAGCACGCCGGAGGAATTTGCCGAGTACCTCCGGAAGGATCTCGCGCGGCAAGCGGTCATCGCGAAGCAGATCGGCATTCAGCCACAATAAAGACGAGCAGCGGGGTGGCTGGCGGGAACACCATGGCGCTGTAGGAGGCGCCTCGCGACAAAGAGGCAGAATGTTGCGCATACCGTTGACCCACATCGTGCTGGCGGGAGCGATTGGTTTATCGGGCGCAGCCTGGTGCCAGCCGTATCCCAGCCGCCCGGTGCGCGTGATCGTCGCAGCCTCGGCGGCCGGGGGGCCGAATGCGGTCGCCAGAATTCTGGGCCAGCAGCTCGCCGCCCAGACGGGGCAGTCGTTCGTGATCGATAACCGTCCTGGCGCGAACGGGATTCTCGGCGCGGAAATGGTCGCAAAGGCGGCCCCCGACGGCTACACGCTGCTCTTGACGACGGCCGCCTTTACCATCAATCCCAATATTTACCGCAAGCTGCCGTTCGATACGCTCAGGGACTTCATGCCGGTCACGAATATCGGCTCCGCGGAAGCGATGATACTCACGGTGAATCCGGCGCTGCCTGCGCGCTCGGTGCAGGAGTTGATTGCGCTTGCCGCCAAGCCCGAGAGCCGGCTTGCGTACGGATCGCCCGGCGTCGGCAACATCCTGCATCTGGCGGGTGCGCTGTTCAATGCGCGCGCCGGAGCCAGCATGATGCACGTTCCCTACAAAGGGGCGGGCGCAGCGATCACCGCTTTAATCGGCGGAGAAGTACAAATCATGTTCGTGACCGCGTCGTTGGGCCTTGCTCAAATCAAGGCCGGCAAACTGCGCGCGCTCGCCTACAACAATCCCGCGCGCGCGACGTTCCTACCCGAAGTTCCGACGATGGCCGAGGCAGGCGTGTCCGGCATGGAAATGGACGGGAGCTGGTACGGAATGTTTGCGCCTGCGCATGCTTCGCGCGAGATCATCGCCAGGATATTCGGCGAGATCCGGAAGGCGCTGGATCATCCACAGATAAAGGAGCAACTCGCGGCGCTGGGCGTCGAGCCCCTGGGCAGCACGCCCGCGGCATTCAGGAGTTTCGTCGCGGCCTCGATCGAACGCTTTGCCGAGCTGGTCCGCCTAGCCGGCGTCGAACCCGAATGAACGTTTGCGTGATGCAAGGCCGGCGCACAATGAGCGTTGGATTCATCTGCCGCATTATTTCTTTTGCATTGGGATTGCTCATCGCCGCTTTACAGGGTTATGCGCGAGAAGAAGCGTACCCGAACCGCCCCATTCGTCTTGTCAGCACATCCGCACCCGGCGGCTCCTCTGACGCCATCGCGAGAACGGTGGTGCAGCAAATCGAAAACGCCACTGGTTGGAATTTTGTCGTCGATAATCGGGCCGGTGCAGCGGGTATCATCGGATATGGAATCGCCGCCAGGGCCGCGCCCGACGGATATACGGTACTGCATGCGACCGCCGCGCTCGTGATCAACCCCAGCATCTATCGCAAGCTGCCCTACGACGTGCACCGGGATTTCACCCCCATCACGAGTCTCGGCTCGGCATACGGCTATCTGGTGATCGTCAATGCATCAGTGCCGGCGCGCTCGCTGAAAGAACTGATTGCTCTGGCAAGGAACAAGGACACCCGCCTGCTTTACGGCTCGCCGGGCGTCGGCAACACGCTACACCTTGCCGGTGCGACGTTCAACGAACGGGCGGGCACGCAACTCGTGCACGTGCCCTACAAGGGGGTCGCCCTGGTGTTCAACGCGTTGATCAGCGGAGAAATCCAGGTGCTGTTCTCGCCACCTGCCGCTATCCTGCAGCACGTCCAATCAGGAAAAGTGCGGGCGCTGGCATTCACCGGTCCGGCTCGCTGGGAGGGGCTGCCCGATGTTCCCACCGTCGCGGAGGCGGCCATACCTGGCTTCGACATCAGCGGTTCGTGGCACGGCTGGTTCGCGGCCGGGAAAACCCCCGGCACAATCGTCGACAAGCTGCACCACGCGATTAGAGCGGCAATATTCACGCCGAAGTTACGCGACTTCCTTAAGGCGAGCGGCTACGAACCCGACGGCAGACCGCCCGTGGAGTTCCGGCGCTTCATCGCCGTCGAGGTCAAGCGCTACGCGGATGAGGTCCGCAAAGCCGGGGTCGAGCCGCAATGAGCGCGGCCCGGCAGCGAGAACTAGGTTATTTATGGAATGAATTACTTTAATTCACATTGACATATGGACTGATCGGATACCGAGGCGTAGATTGATACGATCACCTATCCTGGGTCCGCCGAACTGTACCAGGCGCGGCCCTGGCGGTCCGGCAGCGGATGCGCACGGCAACAAACCAACCAAGGAGAGAGGCCATGAACTACAGAAAGTCGGAAGCAAAGGAAGCGGCACGAGCCCAGTTTCGCGGGTTATGGGCGGCGATTACCACACCGTTTATCCCGGATCTGCAGGTCGATGAGTCGGGGCTGCGCCACAACATGCGACACGTAACCAACAATCTAAAGATTGAAGGCGTGTTCTGTACCGGCGTGATGGGCGAGTTCTGGTCGCTCACCGTCGCCGAGCGCAAGCGCATCGTCGAGATCGTGGTGGAAGAAGCCAAGCGCGGCGGCTGCAAGGTCATCGCGCACACCCGCCACCACTCGGCCCACCAAACGGTGGAACTCACGCAACATGCGGAACGCACCGGGGCCGACTTCGTGATCCTGATGAACCCGTATTATCCGCCGATGAGCAATGACACGATCTACGAGTGGTTCGAGTTCGTCGCCTCCCGCGTGAACATCGGCATCTGGATGTTCGACGCGGTCTATTCCGGATACGGCCTGTCGCCCGAACTGACCGCCCGCATCGCGGGCATCGAGAATGTCTGCGGACTTAAAGTCCCGCGAACGATCGAGCACTATGCGAAAGTGCAGAAGCTGTGCGGCGACAAGATCGTGATGAGCAATCCCAATGAAGATGACTGGATCACGATGATGCGCGACTACGGCCAAAAGGTCTATCAGTCATCGCAACGCCCGTATATCTATCAGACCGCGACGTGGACACCGTTCCGCGACTATACCGAATTGGGTCTCGCGGGCCGCTTCGAGGAGGCGGAGAAAATCGCGAAGCAGCTTCAACAACCCTTGCGTGAAGTCCATAAGAAATGGCTGCGCCCCCATTGGGAGGACCGGAGAGTCATTCCGATCGCCTACATCAAGGCTTGGAGCGAGCTGATGGGCATGGCGGGAGGCCCCGTGCGGCCCGGCTTGCCTCAGATCACCGCCAAAGAGCGCCAGGAGATGCGGATCGACCTCGAGCGCACGGGGCTGCTTGCCCGCATCCCGACGGCGAAGGCAGCTTGAGCGCGGATTGGCGGGCGATGTTGTTGAGCCGCGGCATGCAAAGCGACGCAGCAGGAGCAAGCTCGATGCGTTTGCGGCTAGGCTTGCGGAGTGGCTCAAGGCCGAAGCGGGCAAGGGGCGCAAGCAGCGGCGCAATGTGAAGCGGTTGCACGCGGATCTCGGCAGCTTGGCTATGCGGGCTCCTATGATCGGGTGACGGCCTTTGCCCGGGCGTGGCGCCGGGTGCAGCAGGAGTTGGCGAAGACCGCAGGCCGCAAGCAGTTTCTGGAAAGGCTAAACATGCGGCAACCCAGCTTTATTGATTGTGTGATCCGCCACATCGGCGTGGTGTTCGCCGCCGCCGCGCTCCCAACCGCGGCGGGTGCGCAGACGCTGAACTATCCCACCAAACCCGTCCGCGTGGTCGTGCCCTTCAGCGCCGGCAGCCCGATCGAGGTGCCGGCGCGCGCGATCGGGCAGCGGCTCCTGGAGACGATGGGCCAGTCGTTCGTGGTCGAGAATCGAACCGGCGCGAGTGGAACGATCGGCACCGAGTTCGTCGCCAAGGCGCCGAAGGACGGCTACACGCTCTTGTTTAACAACTGTTCGCACGCGTCGAACGCGTCCTTCTTCAAGAAGCTGCCGTACGACACCGTGGCCGACTTCGCTCCGATAACGCAGACTAACGCAACATACGGGAATCTGCTCGTCGTCCATCCATCGGTTCCGGCGCGCTCGGTCAAGGAGTTCATCGCGCTTGCCAAGGCTCGGCCACGCGAACTTAAATACGCCTCGGCTGGAATCGGCAGCCCTCCGCATGTCGCCGCCGCGCTGTTCGCCTCGATGGCCGGCATTGCGCTCACGCACGTGCCCTACCGGGGCACCGCGGCGACGATTAATGACGTGGTTGGCGGGCACATCGAGATGATGCTTATAAGCCCGACGGTTGCAGTGGGGTTCGTCAAATCGGGGCGACTGCGCGCGCTCGGGATCAGCGGTTCGCGCCGCACGCCGTTGCTGCCTGACGTGCCGACGATCGAGGAAGCAGGACTGACCGGTTACAACGTAACCTGCTGGCACGGTATGTGGTTCCCGGCTGGCGTGCCCGCCGAAATCGTGCGCCGCGTGCATGCCGAGGTTGTGAAGGCGCTCGCCGTCCCGGAGGTGCGCAAAATCATCGTGGGTAACGGCCTTATTCCGGTCGGCAGCTCGCCGGAGGAATTCGCCGAATTCATCAGAGAGGACGTCGCGCGGCAAGCCAGCATTGCGAAGCGGATCGGCCTTGAGCCGCAGTGAGAAGGGTTCTGTCAACTTAACACCAATATCGTGGACTAAGATTCACGCATATCCTATAGCCTATCGGGTGTGGTACGATAAGCTCATGTATCGGTATCAGCGTACATCGGCGGGGAATTTTGTTGCAGCTGCCATAGCATTGAGCAGGTGAAGCGAAGTGAGCGGTCCCAATCGAACTCAGGCTTTAGCGTAGCGTGCCGCTCTTATTTTTCTGCACCGTAATACCCTGCGGCTTGCCGCGGGGATAGGCGCAGGGCACGCGGAGCAACTTTATTGCAAGAAATGAATTCATATTGCCCCATCATCCCTAAGACATAGAGGAGGCACGCCCGTGAAATTGCTTCGCAGGATTCCTAACGTTTGTGGTACTGCCGGCTTGATTTTCGCCCTCTCTCTCGCGACGGTCGCGGGAGCCAGCGAGCTAACCCCGCAGGAAAAACAGTTGATCCCGCTGGCGAAGAAGGAAGGGTCCGTCATATCGCTCATTTCGCTTTTTGAGGACCGCACAGTGAGGGATCTCGAAAAGGCGTTTATCAAGCGGTACGGATTGGGTGAAAATTTCAAGTACGTCAATATCCGGAAAGGCACCGGTCCCACCGTCGGCATGGCTCGCATGGAAATCCAGGCGAATAAAGTCACCTTTGACACCATTATGGTGGCCGGCGCGGGGTTCTTCGACGGGGCCGCCAAGCAGGGGGCCTTCCTCCCACTCGACAGCGGGCAATGGAAGTACCACGAAGAACTCGCGAAAAAGGCGGCAGCGTACTACCAATACCCCAACTTCGTGGTGGGGAGCGCCTACACCTTCCAGCCCGTATGGAACGTCTCCTGCCCGGGCATGAAAGACGTGAACATCACATCCTACTACGACATCGCGAACCCGAAGATGAAGGGGAAGACCATCGTTAGCGACGTGACCAAGAGCGCTTCCTTCTCCTTCACTACGATCGGGCTGATGGAAGCAGGTTTCGACGTGAGAGACATGTGGAAGAAGCTGAAGGCGACCGACCCCCTCGTCGCCTTCCGCACCGAAGAGAAGATGCAGTTGGTCATCAACTGCGAGCGGCCGGTCGACATGTGGAATCTCGCGGGACGCGTCTTGCAGGAGGTCGAGAAAGACCCCACGCTGGCGAAATCCCTCCGGTGGGGCACCTACAAGGAGGGCCAAGTGCTCATGACTCGCCAGTTGGCCGTCATGAAAGGGGCCCCGCATCCAAACGCGGGCAAGCTATTCGTCGAGTTTCTGCTAAGCAAGGAGGGACTCGACATCATGACCGAGAGAGAGGCCTCCATCATAAGTTATCGCAAGGGCTATACCCCTCCGGCGTCGGTGGGCGCTTACGCGTTGGACCTGAGCAAAATTAAGGTCATCGGGATAAAGGATGAGGTGGAGACCTACAAGAAGTTCAAGGGGATGCGCGAAGAATGGCAGAAGATTTTCCAATGAACCCCTGAGAGGGTAAAAGCGCCGGTAACCGGAGCGGGGAACCCGGATTCACGGGTTCCCCACCCTTGGACCGCGCACGCAATCGGGTTGGTGGCTCCCTATGACGATCAAAGCTCTCCCAGAAAAAGCCGGGATTCCGCAGCCAGCCCGATGGGCGAGCCTGGCCACCCAGGAAAACCTCATCACATCGTTTGTCGGCCTGATGGTGGCCGCCGCGGTGTTCCTTCCCCTCATCGCCCTCATCGTGAGCAGCTTCCGCGTCCTGGACGTACTGGGCTTCAGCAGCGAGTGGGGGCTGGGCAACTACCGGGAGATGGCGCGGGTCCCCGTCATTCGTGCGGCTTTCCTCAATACGTTTGCAATAAGCACGGGTGCCACCCTGTTCGCCACGCTGGTGGGCGTCTCCCTCGCCTGGATCAACGCTCGCACGAACTGCCCCTGGCGCGGGAAACTCGAGCTCCTCAATTTGATCCCCTATTTCCTCAGTCCCTTCGTCGGCGCGATAGCCTGGCATAACCTGGCATCCCCCAAAGTGGGCCTTCTGAACGATCTGGCGCGATGGCTTTTCGGCACGACGGGATACCTCTTTAATGTGGATAACATCTGGGGCGTCATCTGGGTGACGGCCATTTTCCATGCTCCGCTCGTCTACCTCTTCGTCGTGGGTTCGCTACGGCGCATGGATCCGTCGCTCGAGGACAGCGCCCGCACGACGGGCGCCGGGCTGCTGCGGACCACGCTGACGGTTACGCTGCCCCTCGTCGCGCCGGCTATCCTCTCGGGCGCGATCATCACCTTCGTCACCAGCGCCGGGGAGTTCGGCGTCCCCTTCAAGCTCGGCGCCCCCTACGGGTGGCCGACGTTCACCACCCAGATTTTCACCTATGCCGTCGGGGACGATGCGAACTACCAGATGGGCGCGGCGATGAGCATGACGCTCGGTATCATTACGGCATTTCTGATCTGGGTCCAGCGGCGCATCATCGCGCCGCGCGCATACACAACGGTCACGGGCAAGGGGTTCAGGCCGAACATCATCGACCTGGGGCCCTGGAAGTGGGCCGCACTTGCCTACAACTTGGGCTTTATCATCATCGCCGTCGTGCTGCCTCTCGCCGCCCTCGTCCTGGTTAGCTTGCACAAGGTCTGGCAGGGGCACCTCATACCGTCTCAGATGACACTCTGGAACTACGAGAAGATCCTCTTCTTCTGGCGGCCGGAAAGTATCCAAGCGGTAACGAACGGAATCGGCAACAGCTTCATCCTCGCGTTCTCTGGCGCGACGATCGCCATGATACTCGCCATCGCGATGAGCTACATGATCCACCGGACGAAAGGATACGGCAGCACCGCGTTGGATTTCCTTTGCGTCATTCCGATCGGCTTTCCCGGCATCGTGCTCGCCATGGGGGTGCTGATCACCTACATCAAGACGCCGATCTACGGGACGCTCTGGATCCTGCTCCTGGGGTACATCACCCGCTTCTTCCCCTACGGGCAGCGCAACATCTCCTCCATCCTGATGGCGGTCTCCGAGGAATTGGACCAAAGCTCCCGAATGGCCGGCGCGAGCTGGCTAACGACCCTGCGGCGGATCACCATCCCGCTGCTCAAGCCCGGCATCTTCGCCGGCTGGGTGCTGCTGTTCATCATCTTCCTGCGGGAGCTCTCGATCTCGATCATCCTCTATACGGCGGGCACCGAGACCCTGTCGGTGGGCATCTACTACCTCCAGGAGTTCGAGAACGAGTCCCTGACGTGCACACTGGGGGTCATACAAACTCTCGTCCTGCTGGTTTGCGTTTACATCTTCCGGCGCCTAGCTGGGCGGGAAGCGCTCACGGCCTGAGGCGGTCGGATAATGAACCGGCGCGAAAACCCCACCGTTCCTTACCTTGAGGTGCAGAACCTCGTCAAGACCTTCGGCAACGACCGGGCCGTGGACAACATTTCCTTTGGCGTTCCCCAAGGCGGGTTCGTGACGCTGCTCGGGCCTTCGGGTTGCGGCAAGACGACGACCCTCATGTGCATCGCAGGTTTGCACAAACTCGATGCGGGCGAGATCCGCGTCGGCGAGACCCTCTACACCTCGGCGGCGCGCCACGTGTTTCTGCCGCCCGAGAAGCGCGATATCGGGATGGTGTTCCAAAGCTACGCGATCTGGCCCCACATGAGCGTCGCGGAAAACGTGGCTTACCCGCTGGAAATGCGCAAGGTGGGCCGCCCCGAGATCGACGAACGCGTCAATGAGGTGCTGCGGCTGGTGGGGCTAGGCGGCATGGCGGACAAGCTCGCCACCCAGCTCTCGGGCGGGCAGCAACAGCGCGCGGCCCTCGCGCGTGCGATCGTCTCGCGGCCCCGCCTCCTGCTGTTCGACGAGCCGCTTTCCAATCTCGATTTGAAGCTGCGCGAGCAGATGCGCATCGAGTTGAAAAGAATTCAGCGCGACGTGGGGATTACCTCGCTGTACGTCACCCACGACCAGTCCGAAGCGCTCGTCATGAGCGACGAGATCATCGTGATGAGCAAGGGGCGCATCGAGCAGCGCGGCGGGCCGCGGGATATCTACGCCCGGCCGGTCAATCGCTACGTGAGCAACTTCATCGGGGTAGCCAACATGCTGGACGGCGTCGTCGTGCGCGTGACCGCGCCCGGACGCGGCGAGTTCGAGGTCACGCACGGCAACGAGCGCGTCCGTCTACCCTGCCGCCTGGGCGAGGGCCTGGGTGAAGGCTCGTGCGCGGTGCTCTCGGTGCGGCCGGAAAACGTGCATGCAACGCGCGACAAGGGCGAAGGTCCCTGCCTCGAGGGCAAGGTGCTGCAGACCATCTTCCTGGGCAACTGCCTCGATTGCCGCGTGCTCTGGGGCGAGTTCGAGTGGAAGGTGCTGGCGCATCCGCGGCTGCGCCTGCGACCGGGCGAGCGGGTCTACTTGCGGCTCGATCCCGAGCAATCCCTGGCGGTTCAGCCATGAACGGGCCCGCGCAGGCCTTCGTCGAGCTGGATCGCCTCTCGAAGCAGTTCGGTCCGGAGCAGGCCGTGCGCGAGGTAAGCCTCTGCGTCGCGCAGGGCGAGTTCGTGACCTTGCTCGGGCCATCGGGCTGCGGAAAGACAACGACGCTGCGCTGCATCGCGGGCCTCGAACGACCTGACGCGGGGGAAATCCGCATCGACGGGCAAATCGTCGTCTCGGCCCAGCGCGGGCTCTGTCTCGATCCCGAGGACCGAAACATCGGGATGGTGTTCCAGAGCTATGCCGTCTGGCCCCACATGACCGTTTTCGACAACGTGGCGTACGGCCTGCGCGTGCGGCGCGTGGGCCACGCCGGGATCAGGGATCTCACGATGAAGGCCCTGGAGCTCGTGGGCCTCGATCATCTGGCCGAACGCTACGCGACCAAGCTCTCCGGCGGCCAACGCCAGCGCGTCGCGCTCGCCCGCGCCATCGTCTACAAGCCGAAGGTGATCCTGTTCGACGAGCCGCTGTCCAATCTGGACGCCAAGCTGCGCGAGCAGATGCGCGTCGAGCTGGCCCGCCTCCAGCACGAGGTCGGCATCACGTCCATCTACGTCACCCACGATCAGGCCGAAGCGTTGGTCATGAGCGACCGGGTGGTGGTGATGAACGAGGGCAGGATCCAGCAGATTGCCGATCCGCACACCATCTACACGCGTCCTGTCAATGCGTTCGTCGCGAAATTCATCGGGGTGGCGAACCTCATGGACGGAATCGTGCTCGGCCGCAGCGGCAAGAGCTGGGAGCTGGAAATCGCGCTGGGCGCGAAGGATCGCACCCCGCTGCGCCTGCGCGCGGACGGAGACGACGGGTTCGCGCCTGGCTGCCCCGCCGTCCTGTGCGTGCGCCCCGAGGACATCCGGTTGCACACCGCGCGGCCAGATGACGCTGCCGGGCACAACATCATCGAAGCGGAGGTCATCGACACCGTCTATCTTGGCACCTTCCTCGAGTGCCACGTGCGCGTCGGGCCCTACGAGATGTGCGTGCAAACCGATCACTTGAAGCCGCTCGCACCGGGCGAAAAGGTGTTTCTCACTTTTCAGCCCGACCATGGCCTGTGCCTGGCCGGGTAAGCGACGCAGCGGCCCCAGGCGGTTAGGATGCCGAAAAACGGCGCAGCGGGGCAATGTTGTAGGTTGATAGATCGGTCAGTGTTTGATTGGCTAGCCCTCTGCACTCCGCATTTATTCGATCCGGGGGTGGAGTAGCCGTCGGATCGTGACTCATGGCATGATAAGCACATGGTCGCGCTTGTCAAAATCTTTGCCCAACTCTTCACCGACGTCGACGTGTCCTACCGCCCCGCCGATGCCTTCGCAGACGGCGCTGATCGCGCTGATCGACGATCCGGGCGGCGTGGTGCGGCGCATCCTCGAGCACCTGGGGCACTGGGCGCCCGAGCCTGCCGAGGGAGGCCCGCTCCCGCAAGCTCCCGACTGGCCGCAGAGCGCGGTCATCCCCCTCACCTACCACGCAGTCGCAATGCTCCGCAGCGGTTAATCAGCGCGAAACCGTCGCCATCTGCCAGCCGCGCGAAAAGAGAAGGATTGAATTTCCTATCGTTCGGTCAGATGCTTGTTGCTGACGTGCTGATCAGCCTGTCCGGCATGCTCGATCGGCAGCTGGCGACAACGATGGATCGCATTTGCGAAGGGTATACTAAAAGTCCGGGCAAACATCACGGGTGCGAGATGAGAGTTGTCTGTTGCTATGCGGTGACGCTTGTTCTCTCGGCGGGCGCCGCGCCGACTGCGTGCGCGCAGAGCTATCCGGTCAAGCCGATTCGTATCGTCGTTACCAGCTTTGGCTCCGGGCCCGACATCATGGCGCGGCTGATAGGCCAGAAGCTCACGGAGGCGTGGGGCCAGCAGATCGTGGTCGATGCGCGGATCGGCGCGAGCGGCCGCCTGGCGTCGGAACACCTCGCCAGGGCCGCCGCCGATGGCTATACGTTGATGGTCGTCACCTCGAATTTTTCGATCGCCGCGGCAATGTACGAGAAGCAGCTCAACTTCGATCCGATCAGGGATTTTTCGCCGGTCATCCTGATGGCTGCAACGCCTTTCATCCTGGTGGTTCATCCCTCCATTCCCGCGAAATCGGTGAAGGAACTGGTCGCCCTGGCGAAATCCTGGCCGGGGCAGCTTCATCATGGCTCCTCCGGCGCAGCTTCTCCGGCCGGCTTGGCCTGTCAGCGGCTGAAGAGCATGGCCGGGATCGACATCGTGGATGTGCCATACAAAGGAATCGCGCAAGCGGTAACCGATACGACTGCCGGGCAAATCCAGCTCACGTTTGGCGTGGTGCCCACGGTTTTACCCGTGGTCAGGCAGGGCAGGCTGAGAGGGCTGGCTGTCACCAGCCTGAAACGCACGCCGCTGGCGCCGGAGTTGCCGACCATTGCGGAGAGCGTGCCCGGTTACGAGGTCATAGGCTGGTATGGGCTGGTGGCGCCGGCACGCACCCCGGGCGAAATCATCGCCCGGCTCAATGCGGAAGTGCTCAAGGCACTGCACACAACGGAAATGCGGGACCGCCTGGCGAGTCTGGGGGCTGATATCCCCAACGCGTCCACCGCGCAGGAGTTTGCGTCGTTTCTTGTCGCACAGATCCAGCAGAGCCGGCAACTGATCAGGGAGTCGGGCGCGCGTCCCGATTGAAGGCTCGCTTGATGCCGGAAAACGAGAGGCGCGAGGCGGTTGAAGCTCGTCGAATTCATGTATCAGACCGGAGCCATCAAAACGAAGCGCGCAACCTGGAAAGACCTGTTCTTTCCCGGCATACACAACCTTCAGGGAAGCTGACGTTGCAGATTGCGGCGATCCCGTACTGTCCATTTATTCGGCCGAAGCCCCGGGTTAGACTTTAGGGATGTGTGCTCCGCAAAACCTCAATCTGGGCGTGCCCCGACCGGCTTTTAGTAGCAGATCTTTTGGTAGTCGCGATCGATTCGTAAGAGGAAAAGCTTCGCGATGAAATTCCCTGTTAATTCCCTGATCAGGGAATTTAAATTCCCTGTTCCGATTCATACCTGCCGAGTGGTTTGATTGCTGGAGAGTGGCTTTGGATGCGGGTTTCGGAACAATGGGACCTAATATCAGACGGTAAAAAAACACGAAATTCCCTGTTTTTTCCCTGTTAGTAGGGAATTTCCGGTGGAGCAGGGTTCGCGCTCGACTGCGTCCACCAGCCTGCGAACAGCTGCAAACTCCACTAGCGATACGACGCTTTACCGGGAGTTGAATGTTGACCATGCCCATGCCGAATTGGTAAATCAGGATTGCGCCATGGCTATCGGCTTGCCGCTTAACGATGGTGGAAGCGGTTTTTGGACACTACGCCGTATTAAACCAGCAGTGCCAAGCACCTCGGGATACCGGAACGCGGAATGTCTACGGTTTGCGCGCTGAGAGCTTGCTGTGGTTTTCGTTCCAGCGGTCTGCCATTTCGCCC
>PLYS01000605.1 GCA_003153455.1 Betaproteobacteria bacterium
CGCAATGTGGCAGTCATACCTCCGCCAATCACGGCAACGGGGGAATGATGAACGACGACCGGCAGATTTTGATGCGCCTGGATTACTATTCCGCGTTCCTCGTTCTGCGTTCATCACCGTTCACAGCGTCCGCCCAGCAATTGGGCGTTTCGTAGATTCTGACTTGTTCGACGCGTATGCGTTTGCCGTAGGCAGCAGCAAACGCTTTTTCAAGAATCCGCAACGCAGTTACTGCGAGATGCTCGGCGGTCGGCGGGGCGTCGAACAACACCGTGCGATGGCCGGGAATTGAACGCAGGAAGTCGACCACCAGCGCGTCCTTGGCGTAAGCGAGGAACGCATGGTCCCAGGGTTCGACGATGTCGTTATACAGCAGTGTCTTGATGCGGGCAAAATCGGCGACCATGCCCTGTTCCAAGTCACCCTCGGTGACGACGATGTCGCCGCTGACCGTCACCTCGATCGCGTAGCGATGCCCGTGCAGGTGACGGCACTGGCTGTCGTGACTGGGAATGCGGTGACCAGAGTCGAATTCGAGCCTGCGGGTGATGCGCATCGCTCAGCGTGGTTTGCGCGCGGACTTGGCGCGGATTTCGTGCCTGATACGCTGGTAGAGCGCGGGATCGGTGCTGCGCAAATAGTCGGCGATCGCAAAATGCTCGCCACGCGCGCGCGACACATCGATGCCTTCAATATGCACCAGGCGCATCAACTCGTACACCGGCTTCGGCATGCCGCGGCCGGATTCGTAACGCGATCCACCGCTTTGCGTGACGCCGACGGCGGACCAGAACTGCGACTGGTTGAGGCCGAGGCGCTGGCGCAGGTGACGGGGTTTGACGGTCTTGCCGGCTACTCTCATCGTGGCGTCCTTGGTGAAAATCAAGATATTCAATTGACATATAAAATGCATTTAAGTTTCCATGTTGCTGCAAATTGACCAGGCAGCGCCGGTACTGGCTGGGTCAGTCTCGTTTTTTCCCCTAAAATGCGATAAAATTCAAAGCTTTTGAGTTAGCAGACGCTGGTTACATGGCATTGATCGTTCAAAAATACGGCGGCACTTCGGTCGGCAGTTCAGAGCGCATCAAGCATGTCGCGCGGCGCGTCGCGCGCTGGCAACGCGAGGGCCATCAACTGGTGGTAGTGGTGTCTGCGATGAGTGGCGAGACCAACCGCCTGCTTGCGCTCGCCAGGGAAATCCAGGCGCATCCCGACCCGCGCGAGCTCGACGTCATGGTGTCGACCGGCGAGCAGGTCACGATCGCACTGCTGTCAATGGCGTTGATGGATTTGGGCCTGACGGCGCGCAGCTACACCGGCAGCCAGGTGAAAATCCTGACCGACAATGCTTACACCAAGGCGCGCATCGTCAATATCGATGAAGAGAACATTCGGCGCGACTTGAGCGAGGGCTATATCGTCGTCGTCGCCGGTTTCCAGGGTGTCGACGCAGCCGGCAACATCACCACGCTCGGCCGCGGCGGCTCGGACACCACGGGTGTCGCGCTCGCTGCCGCGCTGGATGCCGATGAATGCCAGATTTACACCGACGTCGACGGTGTTTACACCACCGACCCGCGCATCGTGCCCGAGGCGCGACGGCTCAAAACCATTACGTTCGAGGAAATGCTCGAGATGTCGAGCCTAGGCTCCAAGGTATTGCAGATCCGTTCGGTCGAATTTGCTGGAAAGTACCGGGTGAAGTTGCGCGTGCTGTCGAGCTTCGAAGAAGAGAGCGTGGGCACGCTGATCACATTTGAGGAAGACGGAAAGATGGAACAGGCGACTATTTCAGGCATCGCGTTCAATCACGATGAAGCCAAAATCACGATACTCGGGGTGCCCGATCGTCCCGGCATCGCTTATCAGATTCTCGGTCCGGTCGGCGATGCGGGAGTTGATGTCGACATGATTGTGCAGAACGTCGGTCAAGACGGGCTTACCGACTTCTCGTTCACCGTGCACCGCAGCGATTACGTCAGGACGCTCGAGATACTGAAGCCGGTCGCGGCGCACATCAAGGCGCGCGAGGTGCAGGGGGGTGACAAGATCGCCAAGGTATCGGTGGTCGGCGTCGGCATGCGCTCGCACGCCGGCATCGCCAGCACGGCATTCCGCACGCTGGCGGAAGAGGGCATTAACATCCAGATGATTTCGACTTCCGAGATCAAGATCTCGGTCGTGATCGATGAGAAGTACATGGAACTTGCGGTGCGAGTGCTGCACAAGGCATTTGGTCTTGAGCAGCCGGCTTGAGGACGCGGCTTGTGTTATTCTAGGCGCCGAAATCGATACGCAGAGATGGCCGAGTGGTCACGGCGCAGCCGTCGTAAATTTGTGCGCATAGCGCCTGCGACCACTCGGTGAACAGGGGACGAATAGCTTGTTAAGTTAGCGTTGGCACAGTGGTAAACGGAGAGATGGCCGAGTGGCCGAAGGCGCGCCCCTGCTAAGGGCGTATAGGGCAAAACTCTATCGTGGGTTCGAATCCCACTCTCTCCGCCACAATATGTAGTAAGTAACTGTTTATTATCATTGTAGTATTTCTGTGTGAAACATACCCACAATACTACCCACTAGTCGGAACTCGGATTGCCAAGTTTTCGTTTCCACGGCGTCCCGGTATCCGCTTGACACCCGCTTCAGCGCCACCATTCCAACTCCGGATATCGGTGCGCGCGAGCGCGCTGATCTGCTCGAACTCCTCGATGACCGTGTCGGCACTCGCGCCACCCTGATCACCAGCCAGCTCCCGATCGAAAACTGGCACGACTATATCGGTGACTCGACGCTCGCCGACGCCATTCTGGACCGGCTGGTGCACAGCGCGCACAAGCTCCATCTCGAAGGAGAAACGATGCGAAAGCGTGCCGCCGCCGAGCGATAAAATGCGAGCTCAAAATCGAAAAAAATTGACTGATCGTGACCGGACAGTGTAAAAAACCGTAACAGCACCGACCGGGCAAAACGCCCGGTCACCTTCCTCCGGAATCACCGGTCAGCTTCGCCGGAATACGCACTATCCCTTCTAAAGCAGACGGAGCAGCCCAATGGAATGCTTTTCGGTTGATGAAAGCGGTTACACGGGCTTTGACCTCCTGAACGCGGAGCAGCGATTCCAAGGTGCCGCAGCCATAGCAATAACTCACGAAGAAGCGTCACGGCTAATTGAGCAACACTTCCCAAACCTCGTGGCACCGGAACTCAAGTACGGTGCTCTGGCGCGACGATCAAACAATCGTGAGCGCCTCCTAAGTTTGCAGAGGGACGTTCTGGCGCATCACAAGTGCGTCACCTAACCAAGCTGTGAGATGGCCCCGTTCATTCAGATGAAGTGCAGACCTCCGTTCACCGGCACCGTTTGCCCAGTTATGTAGGCATTGCTCACCACCATCACGACCGCCGCTGCGACTTCCTCGCCCGTGCCGAGGCGCCCGAGCGGAATCCGCGCCGCGCTCTCCGCACGCTGCGACGCCATCATTTCGGTGTCGATCAGCGAGGGTGCCACCGCGTTGACCGTGATCCCATACTTCACTAGGCGTGCCGCGTAGCCGCGCGTCAAACCTTCCATCCCGGCCTTCGACGCGTTGTAGTGCACACCGAATACACCGGCGCTGCGCGCCGCGCCAGAGGAAACGTTGACGATTCGCCCCCACCCGCGCGCGCGCATGCCCGGCCAGACGGCCTGGGTGCAGAGAAAGGCGGACTTGAGGTTGGTGGCAATCGTGTGGTCGAAGTCGGCCTCGGTGATCTCTTCCAGGGAGTGGCGGAGCGCGATGCCCGCGTTGTTCACGAGTATGTCGATCGGCCCGAGCGCTGTCTCGATGTCCAACACCATCGCCGCGACGGCCTGAGCGTCAGAAACGTCGGCACCGAAAGCCGCGGACTCACGGCCCATTTGCCTGATAGCAGCAGCGGTTGCATCAGCTTCGTCCTTGCGCCGGCGGTAGTTAACAGCTACATGGGCACCCGCTTTGGCCAGCGCCATCGCGATCGCTTTACCGATGCCGCGCGAGGCACCAGTGACCAGAGCCGTGCGGGAGGTGAGCGTCAGGATGGGCATTGCGTGAATTGTATCCGGTTCGAGTGTCGATTGCCGTCGCCACGCCCCACGGCACCACCGGTTCCGCTTCGCACCCGAATCAGCCCCACCAATCCCCCTCCGGATAGAGCCCCTCGATCCGCGCTTCAACTAATGAGGCAACAAGCGCAAGCGTTTCAGCGCTAAACAGCCATACCTCAGACTCAGCGAACTCCCCGTTACCCGAAGCCAAGGTGTCGATACCAGAGGAGTACCGGCCTTACGTCTGCCGTGTCTTCGAACAAAAGCGAATTAACCGATCCAAACTACCTTGAAATTACAGTGACACCGGCGCCTGCCGCGCCTCAGCTATCAACGGTCCGAACAAATGTTCAGAACGGTAGCGGAAGCGGCGAGCGCGATGCTATCGGGAATGCGCGTAATGCCTTCTTACCAATCGGCAATAGCACGAGGAAAGCAGCCTAGTCTACTACGGGAGCGGCTTCGATCTGCGACCAATGCATTCGTTTGCGCAGATCAATAAGTTCTTGTGCAGTCATCGGATTTTTCCCGGCTCAACGTTTTCCAGCAGCTCGCTGATAGCGTGCCCTAGAGGAGAAAGTGGTCAAGACCCTGAAGAGGGAATTCGATGACTGGCAGAGATCCGGCTGGATTCCGAACTGGCGCATTGAGCCGGGTGAGAAGACCGAGGAGCCCATCCGTACAAGGGGATGGACGCATTGGCACCACTTATTTACCCCGCGTCGGCTACTGATGAATGGATACTATTCGCAACGGATTGCGGAGCGTGATCCGGAGTTAAGGGCCGTGCTGCAGGCTGCTTTTGGGCGATTGTTGAACCACAGCGCGAGGCTGTGCGTTTGGCTACCGTCACAAGGTGGTGGCATCGGTGGCGGGAAGAACGTGTTTCTCAATCAAGCGCTAAACACACTCTATAACTATGCGAATCGGGCTTGGAAAGGACTCGAAGGGCAAGTGTTGGTCGAGCATTCAGCAGTGAACGTGACGGCAGCGAAAACTGTTTCGCTCACAGATGCGCGGTCAGTTAGCGAACGTTGCACCCTTTGGATCACTGATCCACCTTACGCTGACGCAGTCAACTATGAAGAGCTACCCGACGCGGCCGATTCGCCTGATTACTCCGGCCCCGCCGGGCGGATCGACCGATCTGCTCGCGCGGCTCATAGGACCGCGCCTGGCCGAGGCGCTCAAGGGCGCAATAGTCATCGACAATCGTGGCGGCGCAGGCGGTGTGGTTGCGGCGGAGTTGACCGCGAGAGCCGCGCCCGATGGCTACACGCTGCTCATGGCCTATTCGGCGCATACCACCAACGTCAGCCTGAATCCAAAGGCGAACTACCGCGCGGTCGACGATTACCAGCCGATTACCCAAGTCACAAGCGCGCCGCTCGTGCTCGTGGTGAATCCGCAAGTGATGCCCGTGAATTCGGTAGAAGAGATGTTTGCCTACGGTAAAGCCAACCCCGCCAAAATGAACTTCGGTTCAGCGGGCAACGGTAGCGGCGCGCACATGGCGATCGAGCTTTTGAAGTACATGACCGGCGCCAAGGCGCAACACATCCCGTATAAGGGCATGGGTCCGGCGGTTATCGATCTACTGGGCGGACAGGTGCCGGCGATGTTCGCGGGTATCGTGCCGATCCAGCCGCAGTTGCGCGCGGGGCGCGTGCGCGCTATTGCCGTTACGTCGGCACGCCGGGCGCCAGCGTTGCCGCAGTTGCCGACCATCGCCGAATCCGGCGTGCCGGGATATGAAGTGACGGTGTGGTATGGCGTCTGCGCACCGACAGCGACCCCGCAGCCGATTCTCACGAAACTCAACGCGGACATTATCAAAGCACTGAACATGCCCGACCTGCGGCAACGTCTGGCGGATAACGGCGTAGATGCGGCACCAATGAGTCGAGAAGAGTATGCGGCGTTTATTTCATCGGAAATGAAAAAATGGGCAAAGGTCATCAAGGACGCCGGCATACAACCCGAATGACAGCCGCACCGGGCGGCGCTCATCCCGGCGTTGTTTCTGATGATGACTGACACGGTGAGCGAGTCGCTGCGGCAATGACCGCTTTGTCACAATTGTCGATCCCTGCCCGAAGGGCAGAATCCGGCTTATACTACTTGCACCGATGGTGCCGGAATCAAAGGAGAGAGATCATGAAGCGGTTGTGCTATGCCATGGCGCTGGCGCTGGCGCTGTTGTGCGACCTCGGATGGGCCGCGGCAGGCCCGATCGTGGATACGGCGTTCGTTGCCGACGCGGCGAAGCGAGGAGCCATCCTCTGGGACGTGCGCAACGCCCAAGAATACGGTGAAGGGCACTTGCCCGGCGCGGTCAGTATCGGCGACGCCGCTCAGGTGCTGCGCGACCCGAATACCGAGGATTTTATCTCGACCGACAAGATCGAAAAAATTCTCGGCTCGGCCGGCATCGATCCTGCCCGGGAGATTGTGGTCTACGGTAACCGCGGCGCCTGGAACGCGTATCTCGGTCTGTATGCGATGCAGTATTTCGGCGGGACGCATGCTCATGTCTATCATGGCGGAATCGATGACTGGCAAGCCGATGGTAAGGCCATCAGCACCGAGGCAGCCAGACTTCCGCCGATATCGCTCAAGTTGAGTACCAATGGGTCGGTCGCGGTCAGCACCGAGCAAGTGATCGCGCAATTGAAAAACCCCAACGTGCAAATCATCGACGTGCGCACGCCGGGCGAATTCCGCAGCGAGGACATTCGCGCGATCCGCGGCGGCCACATTCCCGGTGCGATCAATATTCCGTACGAGATGAACTGGGTTGATCCCGAAACACCAATGAAGCTGGCGAAAAAGCAAGTCGCCAACAGCAGCGGCATGTCGCTCAAGCCGGCCGATCAGTTGCAAGCGCTGTACGCCAGCCTCGACCCGAGCAAGGAAACGATCGTCTACTGCCAAAGCGGCGCGCGCGCATCCGAGACCGCCGGCGTGCTGCAACAACTCGGCTTCAAGCGCGTCAAGGTCTACGATTCGTCCTGGCTGGGCTACGCAGGCAAGCTATCCGCGCCGGCGAACAACGAGACTTTCTTCAATGTCGGCGCTTTGAACGGCAGGCTCACGGCCATGCAACGGCGCATTGAGCAACTTGAAAGCAAACTTGCAGCGTCGAAAGCGGCAAAGTAGTTCTCCCGACGCTACATCAAAGGGGGCCGCTGGCAAGAGCACCCGCGCGGCGGCGGGTGGATTTGCTGGAGTGGGCTTGAATGTGACGCAGTAAGACTAGTAGGGGTAACCCTCAAGCCTTGGCGCGTTGAGCTTAAACTCATGCGGCTTGCCGTACTCATCGCCAATCGGCATCTTGACCTTCGGCAGACTCTGTTTGTCGAGTACCTGATCTTCCGGAATCAACTTGTTGATGAACAGCAGATAGGCCGTCAACGAGTACACCTCATCGGGAGTCAGAGTTCCCTCCAGCCCAAGTGGCATGCCGCGATTAATGAAATCCCACACTATCGTCGCATTGGGCGCGCGCAGAGGCAGGATGCGCTCCTTTTTCCAGACGGGAACATCCGCGCCTTGTTTCGACTGCAAAATAGGCGCCAGTCCCCCTATGCCCGCGGCGCCATGGCAGCCGACGCACGCCTTCTGCACGTAAATTTGTGCGCCTTCCTTGGCGGTGCCGCGGCCGGGAGGGAGCTCCTCTCCCATGAAGCCAATCGAGATATCCATCCGGCGGAGTTCTTCCGCGGTTGGCGTGCGCCCTACGCCATAAGTGGGCGACTGCGCGACTGCCGGACTCACCAGCAGGCTTCCCAGCAGCAGCGGTATCGTGACAACGCGAATTGAGGTTATCGGGTTCTCACGCGAGGCCATTGGTCACACTCCCGTCCTTGGCGATTTTCCAGGGCATAACGCTGTTATCCAGCCCTGGCACCCGGTAGTCGCGCTCGAAGGGTACTTTCCACCAATCGGCGATCTCCTCTCGCAGCGCCTGCCTCTGCCCGATCTCGTCGATGCAGCGCGACATGATCGTGGTCTCGCTGCCATCCCACTTCCATGGGTAGGCGAATCGAACGTGCGCCATGCGTTGTGGCGTGTTCTTGAACTCCGCGCGATTCCACTTCTTTCCGCCATCGGTGGAGACTTCCACCGTCTTGACGGCGCCGCCGCCGGACCAGGCCAGCCCGCTGATCTCGTAGAATCCGGGGCCCGGCAGCCGCTGTGTGCCGGATGGGTAGGTGATGACGGACTTCGGCCCGATCTGTTCGCCGAGCGCAAGCGTTTTGTCTTCCCGTGTCAGATGCCCAAATTCGTTGTAGTTCATGTAAAACCGGTCGACGACCTTGATGCGCCGCAGAAACTTGGTGTGGTAGAT
>PLYS01000082.1:0-8738 GCA_003153455.1 Betaproteobacteria bacterium
CCAGTTGTGGACGTCGGCAAGTTCGAAAATGACGTTCACGCCACGCTCCCGCGCGAGCGCACGCGCCTTGTCCTGCGCCGCCGGCGAAAAATCGATCGCATGCACGTAGAGCCCCTGCTCCGCAAGCCAGACGCTGTTACGTCCCTCGCCGTCGGCAATGGCCAATACCCGGCCCGACGCCGGCAGCAGGGGCTTGCATTTGGCAAGAAAATAGTTCGGCGCCTTGCCAAAGATATAATCAGGAGCACTGTAACGTGCTTCCCAACGCTTATATTCTTCGCTCTCGCCGCCCATCCCAACTCCGCTATTTGTCAGCCTGGATATCAGCCTTGCGCACGATCGCTTCGTTCGCGTTGGTATCGCGCTTGATGCGCTCGACAAAGGCCTTCATATCTTCATTGGCCGGAATCGCTCCGAAGGCTGCAAACTTTTTTGCGACATCCGGTTCTGCCAAAGCTGCGTGAACGTCAACCTCCAGCTTGCGCACGATTTCAGCCGGCACGCCCTTCTGAACGAACAGGCCGGACCACACCGTATATTCGAAATTCGGAACGCCCTGCTCGGACACGGTTGCCCAATCGGGCTCCGAGGCGATGCGTTGGGAGGTTGCCAATCCGAGCACCTTTATACGCCCGGAACTGATCAATGGCATGACGCCCGCCATGGCATTGAACCCGATGGGCACGTCTTTGCCGGCCACGGCGACGGCGGCAGGCGAACCGCCTCTGTAAGGAACATGCAGGATTTTAATGCCGGTCGCATCTTCAAACATTATTGCCGCAAGATGGGGCGCCGTCCCAATTCCAGGCGATGAATACGAAATCTCGCCCGGCTTGGCTTTGGCTGCTGCGATGACGTCCCGCACGTTTTTGTAAGCGCTATCTGAGGCAGTCACGAGAACCAGTGGATTGATCGAGACCAGCGTCACTGGGATAAAGTCGTTGACGAAGTATTTCTGGGCACTTTTTTGGATAAACGGCGTCGTGGTAACTTCCGGGCTGGAGGCCAGCATGAGCGTATACCCGTCAGGTTCGGCGCGGGCAGCGGCAGCATCCGCAATCATTCCGCTGGCACCGGAACGATTTTCGACGATGACCTGTTGCCCCCATTTTTCGGTGAGCTTTTGCGCGACGATACGGGCGGCCACGTCGGTGATGCCACCGGGCGCCCACCCCACCATGATGCGGACCGGCCTGGTCGGATAGTCCAGAGCTTGAGCGGAACAAACAAAGCAGAGCGAAGCAACGATAGCCCAAAGCAGACGCATATTATCCTCCCTATTGTTTTCGCCCTACGCGTTCTTCATTTCCGGCGATCATTTGATCGAACGCCGTTAAGCGGACTTTTGACACCGTTTCTCAAGGAACGGCTCCGCGGCCACGACTCCAGCGGGTCCACAGCGGAGCCTTCCCTTGCCATTCAAAGATCCAGATAAGGATCGTTCATGCGCTTGTCGTTGCGCCTTTTCTGAACCAGTTCCTCGCCGGTTTTCCAGTATTCGCTTCGTACAGCGCGGTCGGCCTCGACTTGGAATTCCTCCGGCCACTGGCCCAGCGAATAGCCGTACCAAGGCATTTCCGGCTTCAGCGGCGGCAGACCCAGTTCCTCCCAGATCGCCTTGGCGCCTTCCATGTATTGCTTGGCCGGCAGCGAGATCGGGGGGAATGGGCGCTTCAGCATGGCGTTGATCAACATCGCCGAGTCGGTGGCCTCGTAATGATTGTCGTCCGCGCCGGTTCTTGGCCCGTGACCCATGTCCTTGTGGTCCAAGACGCGCATGTCCTGATGCGGTCGCATCCGGTAGGCCATCGCCCAGAACACCATGTCCAAATTCTCGGGCTCGATATCCTCGTTGACCGCGATCGTCATCTTTCCGACCGACGAGGAGTAGGCCGAGGCGCCATAGAGGGCGCGCCAGACTTCCGCTTCCAGCGTATTGGATTTCATCTGAATAATGATCAGCTTGCGCAGGTTGGTCAGCGGTTCGTGCATGAACACACGGCTGACGCCACTGATGTTGAGGTGGTGGCGCAAGTGGTGCAGGAACGCCGGCTCGTACGCGACCCGCTTGATAAGGCTGCTTTCGCTGGGCGTTACCTGGCTGATGATCGAGACCAGAACGGCATCCTTGCGGCGGGTGATCGCGGTCACGTCCATGAAGGAATTGTATTCCTTCAGGTTCATGTAACCATGTGACTCGCCGAAGCTGCCTTCCGGCTCCAGCCATTCGGTGTCGATATAGCCTTCGACCACAATCTCGGCTTCCGCCGGCACGATCAAGTCTACGCTTTTCGCCTTGCAGACGCGGATCGGAGCGCCCACCAGCCCGCCGGCGACCGCGAGTTCATCCATATGCTTTGGCAGTTTGTGAACCGAGGTGAAGGTGATCGCCGGCGGCGCCCCCAGCACCAGCGCAACCGGCATCTTTTCGCCGCGCGCCTTGTATTTCAGCCAGTGATCGTAAATGCCTTGGTTCAGCTCGACTTCAGGGTTCATGCCCAGCCTGGTCGGGCTTTTCACCATGGCCCGGTAGTTGCCGATATTCTGAAGTCCGGTGTCGGGGTCCTTGGAAATAAACATTGAGCAGGAAGCATAGGGCGCATTGTCGAAGCCAGGGGTCGAGATCGGGATCGGCAGCCCATCCACGCCTTTGCCGGGCTGCTTCAGTTCCTCGCCCTGCACCACGATTTCATGGCAGCGCGGGTTATCGACGAATACCGGCGCCAGCGGATTCTGCTCGGCGTGGTTCCATTTCTGTTGAATCTTGTCGACCGCGCACCCGATGCCGATACTGTAAATCTCCCGATTGGAGGCGAGAATCCCTACCGCCACCGGAATGTCGTAGCGGCGGCCGGTACTGTCGATGACGTTTTCGAACAAGAATGCCTTTCGCTGCGACTCCGGAATGCCGCCGCGGAATTGCCAGCGCACCAGCGGGTGCATCTCGGTATCTTTGTTGATCTGCCGCTTCACGCGGATCAAAAGGCCGCTCTTCTCCAGCGCGGCGATATGGGCATGCAAGTCTGGATATCCTGGATTTTCCATATTTTCTCTCCGCCGGGCGTCCGGCTAGTTAGGGTCACACTATCCGTCGCTCCAGAGTCATCGTCGGGATCACGTCAAAGACGCCCTGCCCATCAGACTCTTCACGTCTTCGGTTTGCGTTTCGATTTCGATTTCTTGAGGGTGCGAACCTCGGTATTCATCTTCACGTCCTTGCGCCGTCGTTTCTCTAGCTCTTTGCCGGTAGCGAAATAATCGCCGCGGGTCGCGCGCGTCGCCGCTTCGTCGAACTCCGAAGACCATTCGCCGAGGGAATAGCCAAACCACGGCGACTCCGGCTTTAGCGTCGGCAGGCCGAGTTCCTCCCAGATCACCTTGGCGCGTTCCATGAATTCACGCTTGGGCAACGAGATCGGCGGGAAGTTTTCCTTGAGCGTAGCATCGATCAGAACCGACGCGTCCTGGCCGCCATTGCGCTGGCTGCGCGGGCCGTGGCCTTGATCGCGATGCGGCAGGATGTGGAAGTCGAGGCTCGGATTGGCACGATAGGACATCGCCCACAGGATCGCGTCGGCATTATCGGGATCGATATCCTCGTTCACTGCGATGACGTATTTTCCAGCCGCGCGATGCAACACGGCTGCGCCATAGAGCGCCCGCCACACTTCCGTTGTCGGCGCGTCGCGCTCCATCACCAGCAGCAGCACCTTGCGGATGTTGGTCAGCGGCTCGTGCATCGAGACCCGCTTGACGCATCTGATCCCGAGCGTGTTCCGGAGATGATTGAGGAATAGTGGCTCCATGCCGATCCGTTTTATCAGGCTCGATTCCGAGGGCGTCACCTGCGATACGATGGAGGTAAGCACCGCATCGCGCCGCCGCGTAATCGCGGTCACATCCATGAAGGCGTTGAATTCCTGGAGGTTCACGTGGCCGTGCGATTCGCCAAACGGCGCCTCGGGCTCGAGATATTCGGTATTGATGTAGCCTTCGATGACGATCTCGGCTTCGGCCGGCACCAGGAGATCGACCGTCTTTGCCTTCACCACATTGATGGGCGCGCCGACCAGCGCACCGGCCACGTGTAATTCATCGAGCGTCTCGGGCAATTTCTGCACCGAGGCGAAGGTGACGCAGGGCGGCGCGCCGAGCACGACCGCCGCCGGCAGCTTCTTGAAGCCGCGCTCGCGCATCTTTTCCCAATGGTGGTAGATGCCGGGACGCAGCTCCAGCGACGGGTTCATGCCGAGGCGGCGGCGCGACTTCACCTGGCCGCGGTAGTTGCCCATGTTCTGGATGCCGGTGTCCGGATCCTTGGTGATGTATTGCGACAGCGTGGTGTAGGGCGAGATGTCCCAGCCCGGCGTCGAGATTGGCACCGGAATGCCGTCGAGCCCCTGCCCGGGCTTGTCCAAGGCCTTGCCGGTGATGACAATTTCATGGCAGGGCGCGTCTTCGACCAGGTTCGGCGGGATCGGGTTTTGCGCCGCGCGAACCCAGCGGGCGTCGATCTCCTCGAACGGGCAGCCGATNNCGCGGAACTGCCAACGCACCAGCGGATGCATTTCCGTGTCTTTGTTGATCGGCCGATCGACCGTAATCAGCAGCCCCGCCTCATCCAGTGAGCGGATGTGATCGTGCAGGTCGGGATAGGCGCGGCCCAGAGCGTGGGGCGACGTCCGCTTCGGCTTGGTTCTGGTGTCCATGGTTCGCCTCATTTCTGTCTTCATTACTGCGCCCGAGAAACGGTCGCCATTCTGTTGCCGAAAGGCCGGATCAGGATTATGCGAGCAGCACGAACGGTGCCGCTCGCACAGTTAGTGCTTAGCAATCCCCGCTGCCTCGGCGAGTTCTGCGTTGGTCTTGAGCTCCTCCCGTATGAACTCGTTGAACCGTTCGGTCGTCATGTGCTCCGGCTGCACGCCGATATTTTCTAACTTCTTCTGCACTACCGGATCTTCCAGAGCCTTCGCTATCTCGGCGTTGAGCCTGTCGACGATGGCGCGCGGCGTCTTCGCCGGTGCAAACACGCCGATCCAGAAATTGTAATTTGAATTGGGGTAACCCGCCTCCAGCGTGGTCGGCACATCAGGCAGCGCCTTCACCCGTTTTACGCTGCTGACCGCCAGCGGCAGCAGATTGCCGCTTTGGATGAAGGGCAGCGCGGCGAGAACCGGAGAATAATAGATGTCGATCCGGCCGGCGATCGCCTCGGTCAGTGCCTGCGGCGCTCCCTTGAACGGAATGACTGTCGCTTTGAACCCGGCGGCCTGCCGGAACCGCTCCATGGTGAGATAGATCGGACCGCCGACCCCGGTCGAACCGAAGGTAATAGGTGACTTTTTCGCCATCGCTACCAGTTCCTGAACTGTGCGAATGTTCTTGGACGGAGCAATGACAAGCACGTTGGGCAGGTTGCCGAGCGTCGAGATCCCGACAAAATCCTTAATCGGGTCGTAGCCCAAATTGGGAAAGGTCGCCGGCGCAATCGTGTATCCTGAAGAGGCAGCGAGAAATGTATACCCGTCCGGGGTTGCCTGGGCCGCCGTGTGCGCGCCGATCGTGCCGCTCGCGCCCGGCCTGTTTTCGATGATGATCGTCTGCCCGAGCTGTTCCTTCACCTTATCGAACACGATACGGGGAACGATGTCGGCCGCGCTGCCGGGGCTGTAAGGGACGATGACGCGAATGGGATTGCTCGGCCAGTCTGCGGCACGGGCCGCGCCGGCCGCGCTCAACGACGCGACAACGGCCGCAGCGAACGTCCATGTCAAAGCGCGATCGAAGGGACCGGGCATTCGGCAGGCGTAGTCACGTTGGCGACGTCGCATAAAAATGGTGTTGCTCACGGCATTTCCTCATTTTTATTTTGCACCGAACTATTTGGCACTCAACCGGACCGCATCCCGGCAATTTCTCAAATTCCCCGGTAAGAACCCCGCTGAATTTCTCGTCGTCTCCACTCCCTTGAACCCTCGCTAATCGACCAGATCGGGCTTGACGGCCGCATCCCAGCCGGCAAACCGGCCCGCCGGCCGGGTGCGGCGAGTCCCCTTTCCACCGGTCCAGCGCCGGACCTTGCCGACATCGATATCGAACAGGTCGAGCACTCGGCCAAGCGTGTGATCGATCATGTCGGCAAGCGACTTCGGCTGCGCATAGAAGGCAGGAACGGGAGGGTAGACGATCGCACCAGCTTCCGTAACGGAGGCCATGGTGCGGATGTGACCGATGTGCAGCGGCGTTTCCCGCAACAACAAGACGACCCGCCGGCGTTCCTTCAAGGCCACGTCCGCCGATCGTGCGATCAGGTTTCCGGTCATGCCAGTTGCGATTTCGGACATTGTCTTGATTGAGCACGGGGCAACAATCATGCCCATCGTCTTGAACGACCCGCTCGAGCAGGCCGCCCCGATATCATTGTACGAGTGCACGACGCTCGCCAACTGCTCGACCTGGGCGACCTTCAGATCAGTCTCGTATGCCAGCGTCGTTTGAGCCGCGCGCGACATGATGAGGTGGGTCTCGACACCGCACCCCTTCAGCAGCTCAAGCAACCGCACCCCGTAGACGGCGCCCGACGCGCCGCTGATGCCGATAATAAGCCGGGGTTTTTTCTTGTCAGTCGACTCGATCATGCAGTCTCTCCGAATGCGTTCACGCCTGGACCAGCGGCCTGCTAGACATTACGGAATCGCAATCCCGGCAGCCTTGGCAAGGTCGGTATTGATGACAAGCTCGTGCTTGACGAATTCGCCGAACTGCTTGGAATCCATCGACATCGACTGAACACCAAGCTGGGCGAGCTTTTCCTGGACTTCCGGCATCTGCAAAGCCTTTCCGATTTCGTTGCTCAACCGGTCGACGATCGCAGGTGGTGTCTTGGCCGGCGCGAAGACCCCGAGCCAAAATCGGTATGCGGAATTCGGGTAACCGGCTTCCTCGGACGTGGGAACGTTAGGAAGCGCCGGCGAACGCGTTGGGCTGCTGACCACCAAAGGAATCAGTTTGCCGTCGCGGATGAACGACAGTGCTGGCAGGACCGGTGAGTAATAAGCGTCGATACGGCCAGTCATGGCCTCGACCAGCGCTTCCGGAGCCCCTCTGAACGAGATCGCCTGCGCTTTAAACCCGGCGCTGAGACGCAAACGCTCCATCGCCAGCTGAATGGGGCTGCCGACCCCGATCGAGCCGAACGTGATGGGACGCTCTTTGCCTAAGGCGACGAGTTGTTGAATCTTCGTAATATTTTTTGAGGGCGAAACAACCAGGACATTAGGCAGATTTCCGAGCGTCGCGACCGGTGCAAAATCCTTAATCGCATCGTAGGGCAGGTTCGGCACGGTCGAGGGCGCAATCACGAAGGCCGATGAATGGGCCAGAAGTGTGTAGCCATCCGGGTCCGCTACGGCCACCGCGCGGCCACCGATCGTGCCGCTCGCGCCCGGACGGTTTTCGACGATGATCGGCTGCCCCAGTTGCTTCGACAATTGTTCGAAAACGATCCTTGGAACAATATCGAGTGCGCTCCCGGCGCTGAGCGGCACGATGACCCGGATGGGCCGCGTCGGCCACTCCTCGGCATGCACCAAACTGGCGGTCATCACTGCCGCAGTGGCGATCGCGACAAACAGACCCCTTCTCTTGCACATTTTCGTACTCCCCGATTCAGATTATTATTGGATTGAGCTTCAACCTCTTTTGCGGCGGCTCTTAATTATTGGATCGGCGACAAATTCCGGCGCCGATCGGTACGAACTATCCAGCTGCTACGATCCTCCCTGACTGACCGCGTTCTGTTCATGCCGGCAGCTTCATTCGCGCCGCCCAGTCCTCGCGAAGCTTGTCGCGCAAGACCTTACCGCGGTCGCTCTTCGGCAAATCCGGCACGAAGAATATCTGCTTCGGCGTTTTCGCCGGCGACAGATATTGCCGGCAATGATCGCGTACGCTGGCCTCGGTTAGATCAGGCCCCTTGGCGACGACATAGCAGGCAACTTCTTCGCCATAGATTTTATCAGGCACGCCGATCGCCGCGCCGTCGAGAATGCCGGCATGCTTGAGCAGGACCGCGTCGATCTCGAGCGGAGCGATGTTCATGCCGCCGCGAATAATCAAATCCTTGGTTCGCCCGGTAATTCGGACGAAGCCCTCTTCATCCATGATGGCGAGATCTCCGGTTTTGATGCGATTGGGCCGGATCGCCTCGATGATGCCGTCATCGCGCAGATAGCCGATTGCGGTCTGCGGGCCGCCGATGCTGACCTCGCCCTCGACGCCGGCCGGGCAAGCCCGGCCCTCGTTGTCGACGATCTCAAATTCCTGATGCAGCGCCGGCACCCCGACGGTGCCCAATTTGAACCGGTAATGGCGGTTGCCGCAGATCCAGCCGGCTTCCGACATGCCGTAGAGCTGAAGCAGGCGCACGCCGTACATCTCTTCGAACTGCGTCCACTGCTCCTCGGTGAGCGGTGCCGTGCTACAGGTCATCATCCGCAGTGTCGGAATATCCTTCGCGGTGTAGCCGAGCGGCTTATTGAGCAGCATGTTGAGCACGGTGGGGACACCCGCGGAGAAAGTGATGCCGTGGTCCTTGATCCACTCGAAGAACCGGCTGTGCGAGAACCGCTTGGCGATGTGCATCGTCAAGCCCTTCTCCAAGAAGGGCATCAGGCTGAGAACTTGCGCCGAGTTCCAGCCGAACGAGCGATATTCGAGCGTGCGGTCGTCTTCGG
>PLYS01000082.1:8775-9541 GCA_003153455.1 Betaproteobacteria bacterium
GCCATATCCAGATCCTTGTGGCAAAGGATCAGGGCCGGATCGACCGCTCGCGTCAGCTCGATCATCATCTTCTCGTTGACCTCGATGTTGAGCGGGCAGATCACCGCACCGATCCGCCATGATCCCAACCAGATCAGGAGCTTCTCGAGGCACTCGTCCGAGAGGAGCAGAACGCGGCTTCCCTTCGTGACCCCCCTGCTCTTAAGCAAGGCCGCGATGTCGGTCGCGACCTGATCGAGCTCGCCGAACGAGATCGATGAATTCTGATCGAGATCGACGATCGCGGTCTTCTGCGGATCGCGCGCCTTGTATTTGGCGAGCAGCGTGGCAATCGGCTGATAGGGAACGCCAAGCTGATGATTTCCGAAAACGCCCGCCATACCGACCTCCCGACTCCCCCAGCTTTAACGCCCGGTCTTTGCCAGTAACTGCGTCCACCCCGTCAGACGTCCAGTCACGTTGGCAATCTGGTCCTTCGTGAAGAAGTCCTCGAGCTTCACGCGGTCTACCGGATAGACAGGCCGCATGAAATCATCCTCGAATCCGTAGGGGACAGTGGCATCGATGCCCATGCCGCCCTCGTAGCTCGTATTGGTCGCGGTCCATTCGCGGTCGCCCGCGGTCATGCGTTCCGCGGGCATGAAGGTCTGGCCACGGCCACCCGGAGTCGGGTTGAGGATGTCGGTTTGCGGGTTCACGCGCGTCGTGATCGACCACATCACTTCGTCCATGCTGTAGATGTCGGTGTCCTCGCTGACCGCGATGG
>PLYS01000254.1 GCA_003153455.1 Betaproteobacteria bacterium
ACCGTGACCTCGCCCGATAGCTACCGAGGTGCATCGACAATTCCTCGGGCGGGACTTGCACCCGCTGGTGAAGTGCACCTTCACGGCGCACAGAAAATTCAATCCTGCTGCTCTTTTCGCGCCTCTCGCCGATGGCGACGGTTTCGCGCTGATTAACGGCTGCCGAGCATTGCGCCGAGACGATGTTGCGCCTGCGCTCGACCGATTGTAATGCCGTTTAGGTCAAGATGGCGTGAATCCTGAGAGGCGTGGCGTCAATATAAGGTGAGCAAGGAGGAGTGCGAATACGCCGGTGGCGAGCCTCGCACCCGCGTCTTCATCCCGCTTCCTATTGCACGGTAGGTGGCTTCTCGTCGTCTTTGATAGACGCAATGGCAACCGCCAGATTCTCAAGCCCATCCGCGACCCAGCCGGCCTGATCCTCGTTGAGAGTTTCGGTTTCGAGCAGCTCGATGGCGTCTTCCAACGGCAACGTGCCGAATTTGCGCTGGTAATGTCCGACTTGAATGGCGAGCATACATGCGGCATTAACTATCGCGTCCTTTGATGCTTCGTTTATCATCCTGTCGGTGAGCTTGATGAATTCGGCCACGCGTCCATATCCCGTGAGATCTAGCATGTTGAGGATCCGATGTGTTTTTGTGGCGTAGGCATTTATGCCATTGCCGGGGGTAGCCGCGGCTTTAATGGCACCGAATCTATTGTTTCTCGGCGGCAGTATCAAGCATCATGCCAGAGGGTTCTTGACGAATTTCGCGGTTTTTGGCACAGGAATGTTTTCGGGTAGGCTGTTGTTCCTTTCCTCCTCTTGCAGCTTCAGTATCACCGCATCTAGCACTGCCTTGAGCGCAGTGGCCAGCCTAAGACCAGCCTTGTCGCGGGTAAGATCGACGCTACCGAATACAGCGATCCTGTCCAAACGGTTTTCAACGTTGAGGTCTGACACCTGAAGGACATCTGCTTCGTTCTCATAAGGTCTAAAAGCGTGGGGCATAACATTACCTCTAAAATGTGGAACGATTGCGACGGGAGTGTTTGTCGTAGCCGTGCGGGGTCGGATTGGGTAACGCAAAGCGGCTCGACTTGATCCCAGGCAGGAAGTCGAAACCGGCCATTTTCCCGATTTCTTCGACAGACACCTGCTGAACATCCTTGGTGTCTACGTTCTTCACCAAATAAGCTGCCCCTTCGCTTCGTTTCGGATCATAAACCAGCTTGTAGATATGGGTGGGCACCAGAACCCGGCCGTTGAGTTGCTGGACTGAAGAGCCAACAAACAGAGGACCGGTGATCACATAGAGTTCGCCACGCTGTTCCGTCAGATTACGGACTGCCGACTCGATCCCTTCCCAGATACCGCGATTGTTCTTGGGATCCTGAGGCACCATATTCGCTAGGGTAACGCCCCTTATCGGAAATTGCCGAGTATTTGTAAGCAACCGGTTTCACCGTGCTAGTACGCATGTCCCCATACTGATACTGCGACCGCTCACAAAGGACCCTATGAAAAACATCACTATCCTCGGGCTGTTTGACTTCAATGACGGGTTTATCGACATCGACCCTTACTGAAATCTCCTTATGGCGCAAGATACGAGCGACTGAATTTTCATGGAACAAGCGAACCAACTCCGGCCGGATTGGCAATCTCCAGGCTTCGCGTACATTGTCGATCTGGCCATTATCGTGCAACCAATCAATTTCCAAATCGACGTACCAATACCCGTGAGAGAAAATCGGGTGCATTCCGGCACAATAGCTGAGCTGCACCGGCTTTGGTACGCTGACAACAGTGGTGGCATCACGTATCACCGCCTCGGTCGTCACAGGGCCAAGATTTCCTATTTGGTAGGCGCTGTAAATGCGCGTCACATCTGACGGACAGCAATCGTCGATTGACGCGATGGCGCTGAAACCGACGTTCGACATCGCCGCATGCTGCAGGTGCGCAATGAACGCCTGAACGTCTGCCGCGCTCAGTGAATTCTGACCGCACAACGACACGGGCCGGCCCATTGTGTTGACCGATCCAATTCCAACGCCGGAGGAAATTTCCGATTTTGGCGGTCCGACCCTCATCCGAATGGATTGCGGCAGGCACACGGAGCGTTTTGTAAGTCTGGCCATGTGCGTCGTCGAAAAGAAGCCCGGCGTTCCAGCACGATACCCGGTCTATGAACGAGTCGCCAATCACCAAACAGAACCCTTCTTTCCATGGATGGTCCGGGCAGTGCGGCTGGGAGCACAAGTTAGACAGTTGCGCGAGCGTCGCGATGCTGCCGCGCTGGGCCATTCGCTCGATAATCTCATATCCATCTGTCGCTTCCTCGGCGTTGACAGGCCTGAAATACCAGCGGTTCTCCGGCGCGTCTTTGGGTGTAAGCATGAGACCGCGAATGGATATTTGATCATGCATGGGAAACGGGTTCAGGCTGCCGTAAAGCGTCCCGAAGTTGTCTTTGATAAATCCGTCGTCTTCCCATGCGGGATAACGATCAAGGATGAATTCCGGCGCCACCTGAAACGCGCTCGACCGCGCTTTCATGAAGGGAATCCACGAGAGTGCCGTAAGTCCTGCATCGTTGAATCCGACGCGTGGGTTTTTCTCCGGTTCATCGCGCTTGCGTTTACGTTCAAGAAGTATTGTATCGGCGAGCAGTTCGACCAATCCCGGAACCAGCGCTTCGTTATCAAACGTCAGCGCAATGACAATGTCGGGGTCGAGAATCCGCAACCAATCCTGATAACGCTTCGAGATCGCGCCACCAGCGACCGGCACGATCAAGGACTGCCGGCCCCCGTCACGCCCGAAGCAATTGGCGAAAATGGCGTCCAGCCAGCGATGCGCGTCCGGTCCATCTTCGAGCAGATAGCCGATACGGACCGGGCGTGGCACGGCTCGGATCTTCGGATCGGGCTTCATAATGTGTGCCAACGGTCATGCATGTATGGTTCGCGGCCTTACATTTTCAGTCAGCCTTGGATCTGGGTATGCCCTGCAAATGCGCAGCGGATAGTTTATCCGGGCTGCCAATCCTGGTTTCCTTGCTCCACTCCAACGGCTCGTAATTGCCCATGCCGTAACGCTCGCGGGCTTCTTCGAAGGTCATCCGATAACTGGTGGTGCGCCATTTGCCACTCTTCGGATCGCGCACCCGAAAGCGGTAAAGTTCTAGCGGTTCCATGCGGCAATTGTACGCCCGCGGCAATGTGGGTGGCGAAAATGCCCAATTGGATCGGGAAGCAAGTCGCCAAGTGGTCTAGGGATTGCAGCGGCCGACCCCCAGGATCGATTTACCATCGAAAGCTAAATTTTTGATGCGCGCGCCTAAAAATTTACCATCAAATTTTTAGACCACGAGTTTTTTGGCCGGCTATGTACGTGCCGTAATAACACCCCCTGGGGGTAACTACGCTTCCCCCCCAACGCCCCCAAGAGGTCGTCAATTCTTTCTCAAGGGCTGGCCGCACGTCGGGCAAAGCGGCCGGCGCAACCTGGCAAGAGCCCGGCTGATCGCGGATTCTGCAATGCCGACCTCGCGGGCGGCCGCGTAGGCGGTTAATTCGTCAACCAGTACGGCCTTGCATGCCTCTATGGTCTTCTCTCCCCGCAGACGGTGAGCCTTGGCGAGTTTGTCGTATTCCTTCGGGGTCATTGATACCTCAGTTTATAATGGTAACTCAATGCCCGTGGCGTCCTATTGCGCTGCGGGAAGTCCTGCCGGGGGGTTGCAAGCTTCCCGGCAGGGCGCCTGCCTTACAGCAATCCGCGCTCGGCGAACGATAACACGCCCGAACCTGCGACGATGAAATGATCGAGCACGCGCACATCAACCAGCGCTAACGCCTGCTTTAGCGCTTGGGTTAGGGTTTCGTCAGCGTGCGATGGCTCCGCTATTCCGCTCGGATGATTATGCGCGAAAATGACCGCGCCGCAGTTGAAATGCAAAGCCCGCTTCACGACTTCGCGCGGATAGACGCTAGTCTGCGTCAACGTGCCGCGGAAAAGCTCCTCGATCTCGTTCACGCGGTTTTGCGCATCGAGAAACAGCGCAACGAACACTTCATGCGGCAACGCTTGCAGCTTGAGGCGCAGATATTCTCGCACTGAGGCAGGCGAGTTAAGCGCGCTGCCGGTGGTGATTTTCTCCTTGAGCACGCGACGGGCAAGTTCCAACGATGCAACCAAGCGCACGGTCTTTTCGCTTGGGAGCCCCGATGCCTTGGTGACTACTGCGAGCAGGCTACCGCCGTCCTGGATCATATGCCGCGCCGTATCAAGCGCGGACTCCTCGCGTGCGCCTGTTCTGATCAGGACAGACAAAAGCTCCGCATCGGTTAGCGCTTCAGGACCGCACTGTATCGCGCGGTAGGTTGGTCTTTCGGTTTGTGGCCATGGACGGATAATTGAATCTGGCTCGGCGAGTCGCATGTTATCTCCTATTAGATAAATCCCGTTGCAAGCGGGAAAGCATCGGATGATGCTTAACACTAATATGGCAAGTATTCGTACGGAATGCAAGTGTTTTTTACATTTAATTCGGCGCGCGAAGGATCCAGCGAACAGGTAGTAACGCTGCGCCGTTCGACGAGTCTGACGTGTGACTGCGCAACGCTTGCGGACGTTACCGCGTCAATTGAAAGGCGGAAGAAAACGCGGAGTGGCAGCGCTGAAGATGATGTGACACTGAACCCGGTGTTGCTGCGGAAGTGTCGGGGGAAAGACGCAAGGCATGATAGCTGACCTAACGCCAAGCTCCATCCAGTGACCTTGCTGATTGTCGCGTGGTGGTGTCTTTGTGCCCGCTGGTCTGTGATGCTAGCCCGGTGCTAGCCCGTAACAAATTAAAATGGCCTACGTAACGTAAGCCATTGATTTTTGGCGCGCCCGGCAGGAATCGAACCCACGACCCCCTGGTTCGTAGCCAGGTACTCTATCCAACTGAGCTACGGGCGCTTGATTTGAAGAGCGCGCATTATAGCAGAGCCATAGGCGGTCTGAAACTCTCGCGGCCGAGGGTCCAGTTCCCCCATGGCTCGGGTCCGGAGGTATCCCCGATTCCGCCGCGAAAGCCGTCAATCCAGGTGCGTGGAGGGACGCAATCGTCGCAACTTGATACCGGCACACGGTGCGGCCACCTTCTGCTATCCTGCGTGTCGTTTTCGGAAGAGAAGAGGAAAGCGATGCGACCGTTCGAAGGCGTAAGAATTCTGGACTGCACCCACGTACTTGCCGGGCCCTTTGCAACCTATCAGCTTGCGGTGCTCGGCGCCGATGTCATCAAGGTCG
>PLYS01000207.1 GCA_003153455.1 Betaproteobacteria bacterium
ATCCCCCAAGCCCTCGTCCCGGTGCCCCGCTTCACGGTGTTGATCACGTCGTTGTTGAGCACCCGCGGACCATTACCCATAACGAAGATCCCGTAGGCCTGCGCATTGGCTCCGCAGCACGTCGCTCCTCCGGTCGCCACGACCTGGTTGTTGCGGACGATGTTGCCGGAGCCCCCAACGTCAATCCCAATGAACGTATTCTGATCGGCGCGAATGTCTTCGACGACGTGGCCCTGGGAAGCGCCGGCATCAACCCGGACGATCCCCTCAAAGAAGCCGCGGATCGTCCCGTTCTTGATGGTGATGTTCTGGCGGTCGAGCGCATGGATCCAGAAAGCGTTCGTGCCGAGGCCGGCGCCGAGGCCGCCGAGCTTGAAGCCGTTGAGGTCCAGCACCACGTTGCTGGTCTGGATGTCGATGGCGTTGCCCGACGTCATGGCGGTGGCCAGGTCTGCGGTGAAGCAGTAGATGCCCTGCACGGTGATCAAGCAGACTTCCCGGCACAGCCGGCAGCGTGACAAAGCGCCCAGCGGGCACGAATGCTCCGTCGGCGGCGAGCACGGGTACGTGCGGGTTGAAGTTGACGAGAAAGATGGGTCAATCGAAGGCGCAAATCGACAACGCAGAGGGTACGCAGCGGAATCGGCGCCGCCGCAGAGTGCATCGCGGCCGATGCTTCCGGCCGGCGCCGTGGACTGCCCCCTCAGATCATTGGCAGTGAAGCGTGAAATCGATCCTCTTCGCGACTCGATTGGGGGAATCCACATGTAATTCAACCCATCCTCTGAAGTTCGCGAACTGAGGCGTACGCGCTCCAAGCCGCCAGTCATAATAGACGGGCACCGATTGATTCGCGCGCGGTATGCTGCCCACGCGCTGGGATGACGAGTGGCCGCCATCGCTTCTGACAAACGAGTAGGCGAGCGTTGCCGGTTCTGTGCCAATCAGCCCCCACCCGAATTTGAGACTGACCGGACACGGCCCCGCATACTGGAAATTCTGAGCTACTTGCCCATTGGCGCGCAGACTCCATCCCCCCACTCGGACAGCGGCCTGAGCATTGCCCGCCACGGCGAGCATCGCGACTGCGCAAAATGCACCGACCACAACATTCCTGGCTTGATCGAGTTTCATCAGTTTGTCTCCTTTTCCATCTGTCAGGGCTGCGATACGGCACCGTCTTTGTCACCGGAGTGTTCCGCGGCCAACCGCTTTGTTGATGATAGCAGAGGGTCTTCAGGTCGGGTAACTGAGTTGTCGCGATGAAGAAATAGGAAAACCAATGCACCCGTTGCCGGCGTCCTGTGCCAATGCAACGCTGCACTGATGCCGGACCGGTGCTCGGTCCGCCCGATCGGGGCTGCCCTGCGTCCAGAAGACGTCGGGAACCGAGTGATAGGTCAGCGGCAGGTCGGCGTACCGGGGCCAACTCGCGGGACCGAGCGGCGGACTGCGCTCGGTGGCGAGCGTTACGAAATGCTCGCCCTCGCAGGTCTGGCCGCTTGGGTTGAACGCCTCAAGAGGAGCGCGCGGGGCCGAAGTTCACGGCAGGCGTAATCTCTATGTCGGCAATGCTGTTGATCTCCGATACCTTGTGATCTTTGCACTGGTTGCGAGCCACGCATCCTCCGTGGATTTGATCCATGCGTCTTGACCGTACAACTCGTTCAGCCAGAGGATATACTGTTCCTCATTAAAGAAACGACGCAGCTCCGTAGTGGAGCAGTTCATGAAACAAAGTCCTGTCCGTTGCCGCATTGTCATCGAGCCCCGATTTGACAAAGCAGATTCTGCTGTTGACGACGATGCGTAATGGTTCGAAGCGCCTGATGCTGGTGGTGCCGGTACTGGTGCTGGTGTGCGCAACGGCCGCCGCGCAGCAGTACCCGGCCAAGGCGATCCGCGTGGTATCGGTAAGCGTGGACGTGGTGATGCGCATCGTCGGCCCGAAACTGACCGAGGCCTGGGGACAGCAGATCCTTGTCGATCAGCGCACGGGCGCGGGCGGCATGATCGCCGCGGAACTNNTACGACATGGTGAGGGATTTCGCGCCGGTGACCCAGATGGTATCGACGCCGTTCGTGCTCTCGGTGCATCCGTCGCTGCCGGTCAGGTCGGTGAAGGAACTGATCGCGCTCGCGAAGCAGCGGCCCGGCGCGCTGAATTACGGTTCCGGCGGGAACGGTTCGCCGGGGAATCTTATTGGAGAGATGTTCCGCATCGAAAGCGGGATCAACGTCGTGCACGTCCCTTACAAGGCGCTGACGCAGGCGTTAACGGAACTCGTGAGCGGACAGTTGCAGCTGATGTTCGTGGTGTCGACCGCGGCGGTTCCCCAGCTCACGGCCGGCAGGATTCGCGGGCTGGCGGTGACTTCGCTCAGGCGGTCGGCGGTAACGCCCGATATCCCGACGCTGGACGAACTGGGGATGCGCGGGTTCGAGGCGACGGGCTGGTACGGGATCCTCGCTCCCGCCGGCACGCCGGCGGCGATCACGGCGAAGCTGAACGAGGAGATCGTGAAGGCGCTCAGGATGCCGGATGTTGCGCAACGGCTGACCAGCCTCGGCCTCGATCAGGTAGGCAGTTCACAGAAGGAATTCGGTGATCTCGTGAAGCTGGAGCTCGCGAAATGGGCAAGCGTGGTGAAAACCGCCGGCATCCGGGTGGAGTGACGCCGCCTCCATACGCGGTATTATGGTGCGCCGCGTTGTGCATACCGGCGGTCCACAAGCTTATGCACTTGGGCAAAGGTTCTTATCCAGGGTGCGCTGGAGCTACTGGTGCGATGCAACGTCGCTATCGCTTTATTGGCAAGGTCACGGCTCGGATAGCTGCCGTAGACAACTTTGAACACCGAAGCCTCCTGGGATGGGGTTTCGAGATAGGCCGCATTGGCCGACAGACCATGCTTCTTGAGGTATTCGCGAACTGAGGATTCAGAGCTAATCGATAGGATTTGGATGGTGTAATGGCTCGGCGGCTGGGCAAGAATCCAGGCCTCACGCCGAAGCGTATCCGTTGACGTTCGAGGTGTGGTGTCAGGCCCGATAAGCTGAGGAGATAGGCTGGTCGTCTGTGCCTCTTCCGCGTCTAGCCGGGCCAGGCTCTCTTTCGCATGAGGGCTGCCCTGTTTTGCCGCGAGGGTCAGCCATTTTCTTGCCGTGACCGGGTTTTTCTCTCCGGTCAGCCCGTAATAATAAAGATTACCCAGATTGAACTGGGCTTGCATCAAGCCGCGTTCCGCCGCTTTTGTCCACCAGTATTCGGCCTTGCTGAAGTCCTGGGTTACACCCTCGCCGGTCGCATATTGCATACCCAGGTTGTACTGGGCCGGGAGATGGTCTTTTTGTGCGGCTTCACTGTAAAGCTGGAAGGCCTTGGTTTTATCCTGCGCAAGCCCTTTGCCCCCGGCATACATCACGCCGAGATAAAACAACCCATCCGGGCTGCCTTGCTGGATCAAGGTTTGCCATTTCTCGATCGCAGTTTGATAGTCCTCCGACTCATAGGCCTTTATTCCATCATCCAGGGTGCTCCCGCCAACCGAAGCAGTGGATATCAGAAACAAACAGGCGCCACAAACAAGGTGCGCTACTCGCAGATGCCGATACTTCATATTTCTTGGAATTCAACCCCAATCGTGACGGACCCCATCGGATCCAGGCCGGAATACTGTGCCTCAACTCGTGAGAAATAGGAAAATCAATGCGCCCGTCGCCGGCGTCCTGTGCCAATGCAACGCTGCGGCGATGCCGGATCGGTGCTCGGTGCGCCCGATGGCGCCCGATCGGGGCTGCCCGCGC
>PLYS01000424.1 GCA_003153455.1 Betaproteobacteria bacterium
GATCAGGATCATTTTTCGGAGCATGCCGATCAGGTCAGGTGTGTTCGAAATCATCGATCTGCCCCCATGTGGATTGTTCGAATAGTCGCAGCGACTGCCACGCCGCGTTGAAGTCGAGAGCGCGGTTGCTCGTCGCAATACCGTGTGCTTGAGGCAATGGTGCTACACGATTTTGAAGCCGGCGTCCTGTGCGAATGCAACGCCGCGGTGATGCCGGATCGGGGCCCGGTGCGCCCGATGGCGCGCGATCGGGCCTGCCCGGCGCTGGCAATTATTCAATGCGTCCGATGCGCCGCACCACTTCGATCACCCGGCGTGCATCCGCGCGCCAGAACTGCTCGAATTCGGGTGCGTCGAGGTAGGCCATTTCAACCTGCAATTTGGCCATAGCCTGGATGAGTTCCTGCGACTGAGCGGCCTGCTTTACCGCATCGCGCAGCACGGCAACAATGGGCGCCGGCGTCCCGGCGGGGGCGAACATGCCAACCCACAGATAATATTCGAAGTCGTAACCCAGCTCGCGAAAAGTCGGTACATCGGGCAGCGTGGCGAGGCGCTTTCCTCCTCCGCTTGCAAGCACTTTGAGCTTGCCGCTTTGCACGTGGGGCAGCGCCGCTGCCGGGACGACCGGCACCAATGCGACCTGTCCACCGAGCGTCGCGATCAATGCCGGGCCGCCGCCGCCATATGCGATGTGATTGAGTTTGATTCCCGCCGCGTGGGCAAACATCTCGGTCATGAAATGGGAGGGGCCGTAATTTCCCGAAGAGCCATACGTGATCCGGCCCGGATTCTGGCGCGCGTCCGCGACGAGTTCGCTGATGCTCTTCCATGGCGCGTCGGCGCGCGCTGCGAGCAGGTCGGGATCTGCCGAAACCAGCGCAATCGAGGTGAACTGGTCCATGGTGAAGGAGGGTTTTCGCCCATACAGCAGGTCAGATTCCGGAATTGCCGCAACCGTGGCAAGCGGCATGACCAGTGTATAGCCATCGGGCTTCGCTGCAGCCGTCAAAGCGGCGCCGATCGCTCCGCCGGCACCCGGTCGGTTGACGACCGTCACCGACTGCCCGAGGATTTTGCCCAGCACCTGGGCCAATGGCCGGGCGGTCGTATCGTTCCCGCCGCCGGGCGCCGCCGGAACAATGATCGTGATGGTGCGGTTCGGATAATCCTGTCCCGCCGCCCAGCCGCAGCAGCACAACACGGGCAGACACAAACAGATACGGGCGACCATTTCTCTCATAGTCGGGGCTCCTGGTCGGTGATGTCTAGGAATGCTGGATAAATGCTACGCAGGGCCGGCTAACTTATAGGAAATTCAATTCCAGCGCAATCCCGAGCTTTTTCAATACGGAATGAGCTGAAGCAGTGGAGCGTGTTTCCAACGCAAAATTTCAACCGTGTCCCTGCCTGCAGTTTGTGTACATGAGCCAGAATAATTAACGGGACAATAGTGAGATTCGGTATAATCAAAAACGCGATTGGAATCGAAGTCATGCACGCGCTCGAGATCAGGCTTGGCCCACTCAACTGAATGAATCCGGGCAACGTGCGCTGACCCTGCATTGTCCGCGAGGAGCTAGCGTGTCGGAACTGACCCATGACGACGTTCAGAAGATACTCAAGATCATCGACGGGATGGGTGACCGCGATATCCATCTTGAAATTGGCGATCTCAAGCTATACGTAACCCACGGTAACGACCACCCCCATCCCGTGTACGCTGCTTCGGCGCCGGCCCCGGCCGCAGTGGCAGCCCGCCCAGTCGAAACAGCCGCTCAACCGAGTAAGCCGCAGGCAAAGTTCGAGGTGCCGGCGGGACATGTTGCCGTGTCTGCGCCGACGATCGGAACCTTTTTTCGCGCCCCGTCGCCGGGCGCCAAGCCGTTTGTTGAAGTCGGCGATCATGTCGAACCGGACGACATCGTCGGCGTGTTCGACGTGATGAAGCTGTTCACCTCGCTCGCCGCGGGTGTGGCCGGTACCGTGATTTCGATCATGGTCGCAAACGAGGCGCTGGTCGAACAAGACCAGCCGCTCATCCTGATCAAGCCCGATTGAACCGGCAATTCCCCGCGGCCTGCCGCGGGGTTGTTTATCGCACCTTGGGGACGCACCATGCCTGAAATCAAAATCGTCGACACCACGCTGCGCGACGCGCATCAATGCCTGTGGGCCACGCGCATGACCACGGCGATGATGCTGCCGGTGGCCGAAAAGATGGACCACATCGGCTTTGAGACCATCGATTTGATGGCCTCGCCTCAATTCGACGTGTGCGTACGCTATCTCAAAGAGAACCCATGGGAGCGGATCCGGCTGATGCGACAGAAGGTGGCGCGCACCGGGATGCGAGCGGGGTTGCGCAGCCACAGCCTGATGTCCTTCGACGTCCAGCCTGACGACGTCATTCTGCTCTGGCTCGAATGCATGGTGGAGAGCGGCATCCGCCGGGTGCGCCCGCTTGACGGTTTGTTCAATTTCGACGGCGTCGGCGACATTTTGCGCAAGGCCAAGGAACTGGGCATCGAAGCGGTCGGTACGATGGTATATACCCACAGCCCGGTCCATACCGATGAGTTTTACGCCGGCAAGACCAAGGAGATGATCGAACGCGCCGAAATCGACCTGATGCAGATCAAGGACCCGGGTGGATTGCT
>PLYS01000648.1 GCA_003153455.1 Betaproteobacteria bacterium
CGACCGATGTTAAAGATGGGTTAGGTCTGGTGATACCGCATAATTTGCAATAGTGGCCCATAATTCAGTTTCAACATTTTGGGCGTCAATTCTTGTATCGGCGAACAGGGCTACATTCGTTGAGCCGCGCGTTAAGACGGTAGGGTCAGGTTGCCGCAGGGGCGGCTACCTGACGCAGATGTCGGGGAACGCTGCGCGTACCCCGACCTACGCCTAGGATTTTGCAACTCAGTACATTAGCCCAATTTCATTTTCATCACCAGCACCCCGCCCGCCAATAACAGCGTGACGCAATTGGCAAGAATGATCGGCCACGAGTCAATCAGGATGCCGTAGGCCAGCCACAGCGCGACACCGATCGTGAACGCGGTGTACATGCCAAGCGAAATATCTTTTGCGGAGCGGGCGCGCCAGATTTTCAGGATCTGCGGCACGAAGGCGACGGTGGTGAGGATGGCGGCAAGAAAGCCGATAACGGAGGTGAGGTAATTCATGTTTAGTCGGTACGAATGCCGGCGGTTTTCACCACGCTTGCCCATTTCGCGAGCTCCCGCTTCACGAGATCCCCGAATTCCTTCTGTGAACTGCCTACCTGATCGAGGCCGAGGCTGGTCAGGCGTTGCGCGACATCCGGCGTCCTGAGCGCTCTCACAATTTCCTCGTTCAGCTTCGCCGTGATCGCCGCGGGCGTGCCGGCGGGAGCGAGGATCCCGTACCAGCCCGTCGCCTCGAACCCGCGCATCCCCAGTTCGTCCAGCGTCGGGATTGCGGGCGTCACCGCCGACCGCCTGAGCGAAGTCACCGCCAGCCCGCGTATCCTGCCGGCCGTGAGCTGGGGAACCGCCGCGCTAGCCACCACGAACATCAGCTGCAACTGTCCGCTCACGAGTTCCGTAACCGCTTGCGTCAGCGCCTTGTAAGGGACGTGCACGACGTTGATCCTGCTTGCGATGCGGAACATTTCGCCGATGAGGTTTCCCGGCGAGCCGTTCCCGCCGGAACCGTAATTCAGCGCGCCGGGCCGCTGCTTTGCGAGCGCGATCAGTTCCTGCACCGACCTTACCGGCAGCGACGGATGCACCGAGAGCACGAACGGCGTCGCTACCATCTGCGTCACCGGCGCGAAATCCCTCACCATGTCGTAGGAGATCTTGTAGAAGTTCGGCGTCATGGTATGGGTCGAGGTGGCCATCAGCAGGGTATAGCCGTCGGCCGGCGCGCGCGCAACCAGTTCCGCGGCGATCATGCCGCCCGCGCCCGTGCGCTGATCGACAAGGATCGGCTGTCCCCAAGCCTCGGTCAGTTTCGGGCCGACGATGCGCATCACCACGTCCACGCTTACCGATACCACGCGGATTGCCTTGGCCGGGTACTGCTGCGCGGCGGCCGTTACCCACGCCAGCACCAGAACCGGCGCCACCAGCATCAGGCGCTTCGAACCATTACACATCGTTGTCTCCCGTGACTACGGGCTGCGCCGTGTCCACAAGAGGAACAGTATATCCTCCGGCTGGGCGCAGCGCGGCGCGCCCCACGCGCTTGACTTGGCGCGCCCGGGGACTGCATGATCTGCCGCGACGTTCGTTGCGAAGCGCCCCGGCAGTCCGGGCTTTGAACATCGCTTTACTACGAAGACAGGAGGAGAGATGAAAAGAACCGGCATCTGCATTCATGCTTTGCTGATCGCTGCGGGGTGCTTTTTCAGTACGGCCGTGTTCGCCCAACAGTGGCCGACGCATGCCGTGCGCATCATCGTGCCGTTTCCGCCCGGACAAGCAGCGGACATCATCGCGCGGGTCATCGCAGAGCGGTTGTCTCCTGCGATCGGCCAGCAGGTCATCGTCGACAATCGGCCGGGCGCCGGTGCGGCGCTCGGAACGGAAATCGGCGCCAAGTCGCCGCCCGATGGCTACACGCTACTCGCCGGCGGCAGTGCGGCGCTCGCCATCAATCCGCATCTGTATCGGAAGCTCGGTTACAACACGCTGCGCGACTTTGCCCCCGTGACGCAAATCGTGGCGATTGCCGAGGTCTTCGTCGTCAATCCGACTCTGCCGGTGCAGAATCTCAATGACTACATCCGGCTCGCGAAGCAGCGCCCGGGAGAATTGAATTACGGCTCTTCGGGCGCCGGCAGCACGTCGCATCTCGTCACTGCGGCTCTAGCAACACAGGCCGGCATCACGCTGAATCACGTGCCGTACAAAGGCGCCGTGCAGGCCCTCACCGATCTCATCGCAGGGCAGGTGACGCTCGTCGCGGAAACGCCGCCCACCGTCATTCCGCACGTGCAGTCGAAAAAGATCCGCCCGATCGCGATCTCGATGATCAAGCGTATTCCGCAATTACCCGATGTGCCGACGGTGGACGAACAGGGAATCAAAGGGTACGACCTCAACACCTGGACGAGCCTCGTCGCACCGGCGGGCACGCCAGCCGCCATACTCGATCGCCTCAATGCCGAAACTACGAAGATCATCGCGCAACCCGAGGTGCAAAAGCGGCTCGTGGACATGGGCTTTATCCCCGTCGGCAATTCGCGCGAGCAGTTCGGCGCTTTTCTCAAGGCGGAATACGCGAACTGGGCGAAGATCGTCCAGGCATCCGGGGCGAAAGTCGAATAGCGCTCCGATTCTTTTTTTCAGACTCAACATCGAGGTTGCCATGACAGGCTCGCAACTCGTCTACGATCCGACTGCGCCCACGCTGAATCCGCCGCGATCACTGCGGCGTTCGCTGGATGATCTTCGCGGCAAGGTGGTCGGTTTCATCGACAATGCCAAACCCAATTTTCACTATCTCGTCGACGATCTGGGCGACCTGCTGCGCGAGCGATATGGGGTCTCAAGCGTCATCAAGCGCGGGAAGCGAGGACCCTCGATGCCGGCTGACACAGCGATGATCAAGGAGCTTGCGGAGCAGTGCGACCTCGTCATCACGGGGTCCGGCGACTGAGGCTCCTGCACGTCGTGGAGTGTCCACGACAGTATAGAGATCGCCCGGCGGCATAAGGCGAGTCTGACGGTGTGCTCGACCGCATTCGCGAGCCTGGGCCGCACGCAGGCGCAGGCGCTGGGCTATCCGGAATTGCCGCTCGCGATCATTCCCCATCCGTTCGGCATACGCACCCGCGATGAAGTGCGCGCCATCGCCGTGAAGTGCGTGGACGACATCGCCAAGCTCATATTGGAGAACGCATGACCGTGAGTCGTGTGCCGGACCATGCAACACTCGTCGAAGTGCCGGAAGGTCTCGATGAGTTCTACCGCTTCGCCTGCGAGCGCCGCTGGGGCGATGGCCTGCCGGTCGTGCCGGCCACCAAAGAGCGCGTCAGCGAGATGCTGCGCTACACGAAGCGTGCACCCGATGAAACGATCGCGGTGATCGCTCCGAATTTCGGCGCGGCAACGGTGGAACGCATCGCGATCAACGCTGTCATGGCGGGCTGCTTGCCCGAGCTCATTCCCGTATTGATAACTGCCGTCGAAGCGGTTACGGCGTCCGAGCTCAATCTGCAAGGCGTGCAGGCGACGACGAATCCCGTGGCGACGTGGATCATCGTCAACGGACCGCTCGCGGCGAAATTGAATTTCAATGCGACGTTCAACTGCCTGGGACCTGGCGCCCGGGCAAACGCGACACTGGGCCGCGCCTTGCGGCTGATACTGCAAAACGTTGGCGGCGCGCTACCCGGCGATATGGATCGCGCAACGCAGGGTCAACCGGGGAAATATACGTTCTGCTGCGCCGAAAACGAAGCGGCAAATCCGTGGCAGCCGTTGCACGTCGAGCGTGGCATCGCGCGCGACCGCAGCGCCGTGACGGTCGTTGGCGCGGCGGGAACGCTCAACATGAACACGCACGCCAAAGACGCGCCTGACCTGCTGCGCGTGATCGCTGATACGATGGCGCATCCCACGAGCAACGACTACTGGATTGGCGGCGAACCGTGGATCGTGCTCTCGCCCGAGCATGCGCACATCCTGCATCGCGAAGGGCTCACCAAGGCCGACGTGAAGCGCGAGCTGTGGGAACGATCGAAAATGGCCGCGGGCAGAATGGCTGCGAAGGACCTTGCGCGCACCCGCGTTGCCCGTACGGGCGAGCTCGGCCCGATCACCGAAGAGACGCTGCTGCCGATTTGCGCCTCGCCCGATTGGATCGGGCTCGTGGTTGCTGGCGGGCCGGGCACCCATTCGGTGTACGTGCCGAGCTTCGGGGATACGCGGGCGGTGACGCGCCAGATCGAGGATTGAGTCACTCGTCACTGTAATTAGAATGTCAACCAATCCCGCCAACTCATTCCTCGCAGAGCACGCGCGGCTGCTGCTCGAAAGCTACCGGCGATTGCTCGGCAAGGATCTGATGCCGCCAGGAGAAAGGGTGCAGCGCGCGAAGGCGTTGTACGAAGAACATTAGTGTAGCCGTATTCTAGGCACGCCCGGCGCATTGCCGCATCGCGCGCCGGCTTGTCTTGTCGCGCACGGGCCGATGCGCCCAGCGCTGGGCGCGCGGGATTTCTGTGAGTTCTCCCTTGCCATCCAGCAGTGGCCGCCTCTCGGCCATGAACGCCTCTGAGCCGAGCAGAACTTGGCCCTTCAGTTCAGGCCAGGGTGAGGGCAGGTTCCTGCGTTGGGCGACGAACTCGGCATAGCGCCGCTGCGCAACCGACCGCGTCTTGGCGAATTCGCCGAGGAGCCAGTCCACGTCATCGCGAAAAACCGCCTCGCGTGCATTGCCGCGGGCGGTGACATGGTAGACCGCGCCGGGAAACGTGATTCCCAGCGGGCGGACCATGATTGAAGGCTACTATCCGCTACAGCGCTTCCGCGGTCTCGATCTCTCCGCATGAGGCAACCCGGGCGTCTCGGTCGGCTCCCGTCGAATCGAACGATTCGGGGCGCGGCTGAAACACTCGTGGCGGTCGCGGATTTTTCTCCGGGAACAATTCCATGCCGTACCCGTATTCGAGCGACAGACCGTCCGGGTCGAGAAAGAAAAGAAAGGTGTTACCGGAGGGCGGGTGATAACCTTGCCAGACGACCGGCACGTCATGCGCGGCGAACCGTGCTCGCGCCCGAGCCAGATCGTCCTCATCACTTACCATGAAATTGACGTGATGCAGCGTATTTGTATCCGCATGCGCGATACCGAAGGAATGATGATAAGGATTGGGGAAACAGCGCATAAGGCTAATACGGCCGTCGATCTCGTCGGACGTCTTGAAGTTGAGCACCTCATGGTAGAAATCCAGCGCTTCGCGGTAATGCGGCGTGCCGAGAACGACGTGACCGAGATGCTGCATTTTCACGACCGCGGGAATGTAGGGCTCCTCCTGCTGTCCCATCGCCTTGGGATAGTAGTCCATCGTGGCGCCGGTAATCGGCTCTCTCATCCGCAGGCCCTTGCGAACGTGCGCCGCGCGGCACTCGTCATCGTTCATCGCCCGCCATTTCACGCCGTGGTTGTCCAGCGCTCGCGCGAGCACGTCCAGTTGTGTATCGTCTTCCAGCTCCCAGCCGATACGCTTCAATCCCGGCGGCTGCGCCTCATGCAACGCAATGCTGTGATGATCTTTCCCTGTCCTGAAGTACAGCTCACCGGTGCTGCCGGCACCGTTGTATTGCAAGCCGCAAACCTTTTCGTACCAATCGCGCGCACGACCGAGGTTCGACACATTGAGCGCCACGTAACCAAGCTTACTGTAACGAATCATGTATCGCCCTTTCTCAGCGTAACAAATCCTGGCGACAGACCACCAAGAAGTGGACCAACGAGAGTCCGGTTTTGGCCGATTTACGATATGGCAGAAAACGACCCGCGGCGAAAAAGGGGGCAGGTCTCGATATCACGGCGTTCATCTTCCTCCTTGATGACCTTGCTCACTGTCGAACAGTGTACACCCGCCTCGCCTGCGACGACTTCCATAGTGTAACCGTAATCCAGGCACGCCTGGCTCATTGCCGCATCGCGCGCCGGCTTATCTTGTCGCACACGGGCCGTAAACAGGCTCTTCAATCCGAGCCGGTGCGCCCAGCGCTGAGCGCGGGGGATTTCCTTGAGTGCTCCCTTGGCTTCCAACGCTGTACTGCCTCAGCTGTGTCACTTGGCTTCGTGTTGAAGCACAGCTTGGCTTGAGGAGCATGCTCATGCACCACGTTGATCAACCTTTCAAACAAGATGAAGTGGCTCGGAATCGTTCGCACGCCTGTGCGACTCACAAAGCGCTTTGACCGAGCTAACCTCCAGCTTGCCTGTCTTCCTTTTTCCCGAACGCGCGAACCGCGAATCCCACCAGCGCGAGCGCGATCCCCCCGATCTGCAGCACGTTGTATCCCATCGGAGGAATTGCCGTACCCACGAAAAACGGGAAAGTGAATCCAGCAGCAAGCATTAATGCACCGATCGTTAGGATTGTCTGTCCGATCTTTCGCATCTACCAACTCCATTGCATCTTACTTGAGCGAATTGTCCCCTCTTACGTCACATTCCTGAAAAGAATATGCAGGAAGCATTACAGCACTCGCACCGAACAGGCGTACGTGGATTGGATTAAACGCTTTATTCGGTTTCACGGCAAGCGTCATTCGCATGGCCGACGCGTGTGTGGTGGCAGTTGAAGCGCTGGGTGTAGACGCCGATGAGTTGCCGCATGCACGGCGACAGATTGTCCTCCAGCATTTCGATTAGCAGATGGTAGTGATTGTCCATCGGGCAGTAGGCGTGACAAAGCCAGCCGAAGCGCTCCACCATCTGGGCCAGGGTCGTGAGGAAACCCCTGCGTTCGCCGTGTTAATTCACCAGAGACGGGCGCGTCGAATATCACTCATAAGTGGCGCCGAAGTAACTGGAGTTCCAGAATGCGTTCTGGGCTACTTCGACAGCAACCGTGCGTGCCTGCTCAACACTGTCTCCGAAGATGACGACGCGTGTTCCCTTGTCTGTATGGGGAAGCCGCCCATCCTCATTGGCTCCCCTGCCATCCGGCAGTGGCCGACTCTCGGCCACGAACGCCTCTGAGCCGAGCAGAACTTGGCCCTTCAGTTCAGGCCAGGGTGAGCGCAGGATTATGCGACGCTCTGCATCTTGTTCGCGCAATCGCGGCCTGATGTCTGGGGCGGGAGCCAAGCACGCAGTAGCGCCGATACCTGGCATCGGGAATTCCACCCGACTCGCTCTGTATCGTGTCTGGCGCACACACGTCGGCGCAGACGAGGTTGCGCGTGGACACGAA
>PLYS01000666.1 GCA_003153455.1 Betaproteobacteria bacterium
GGGATGTGGAAACGGGGTTATGGCAACGCTACTCGGGCACCGTCAAACGAAAGAGACGGCAAACAGACAAGCCAAACCCGCCAGCGCGGCATTGAGGTTATTCATGCATGATTGTTTACTCAAGCACCAGATTATTCTCGGCCCCGATCCGCTTGTACCTGTTGATCTCCCGCGTCAGGAATCTGCGAAAATCCTCTGGCTCGCCGCCGACGATCTCGAAGCCGATACCCATCAGACGCTCGCGCACGCTGGCATCCTTGAGTGCTTCGTTCGCCGCGCGATTCACGCGCTGTGTCACCGCAGCGGGCGTGCCCTTGGGAGCCATGATTCCGGAGAAGCCGTACAACTCGACGCCGGGGAAGCCAAGTTCCTGAAATGTCGGCGCGTCGGGGAAGGTGAACCAGCGCTGCGCGCCGGTGGTGGCGAGCACGCGCAGGCGGCCGCTGTCGACTTGCGGCTTGATCGCGCCGGCGGTGAAGAAATCGATCTGGCCGGCGATCAGATCCTGCACGGCGGGGGCGTCGCCGCGATAGTGGATCGGCGTGAGAGATACCTTCGCGTCCTTCGCGAGCATGAGGCCTAGCAGGTGCGATGCATTGCCGGTGCCCGCGGTGCCATATGTCAGCCCCTTGGGACGGCTCTTCGCGGCCTCGATCATGTCCTGCACCGAGCGAAACGGTCCGTCGGCCTTGACGACGCACGCCATCGGCGAGCGCACGGTGTGAATGACGGGTTCGAAATCTTCGAGAATGCGGTAGGGTAGTTTGGGCATGAGCGCCGGCAGGAAAGCGAGCGCGGCGGCATGCGCGTAGAACAGCGTGTAGCCGTCGGGCCGCGCCTCCTTGGCGATCACGGCGCCGACGATGCCTCCCGCGCCGGAGCGGTTGTCGACCACCAGCGTCTGATTGTTCATGTGTTCGCGCATGCGATCGGCGATGACGCGCGCAGGAATGTCGGTGATGCCGCCGGGCGGTGCGGGCACGATGAAGCGCAGCGGGCGTGTCGGAAAACTTTCCGCCGCGAGCGCTGGTGTCGGTGCGCACGCGAAAAGCATCAGTCCGGCGAAAATTGCAACGAGTGTTTGCATTTCATCTTCCTCCTCTGCGTGGGTGCGCGTCCTGTGCGTACCAGACTAGGCGCGCCGCCTGCCTGTGTCAAGGCGCGGGAAACAGGGCAATGGCAGACTGAGCTGCCTNNTTTTCGCCAAGCGCATGCCCCCGTCCTGCGAGGTCGGGCGCGCCGGCTTTCCCTCCTTCCACGTGGCACCGTTTCGCGATACCCGGGCACCATTCCCGCGAATATTGTGGCCACAGGCCACACCTCAGATGACAGAATGTCTGTCAAGAGAACCCGACAATTGGCTGAGCGGCGCGCCCCGCGCTTGCCCTGACGCGCCCAAGGACTACAATNNCAGGCCTGGCCGAGCAAACCGATCCGAATGATCGTTCCTTTTCCTCCCGGCGGCGGCACGGATTTCATCGGCCGCGTCGTTGGCCAGCGGCTCGCCGACCGGTTGGGACAGCAGGTCGTGATCGACAATCGTGGAGGCGCGAACGGCATCGTCGGGCTTGAAATTCTGAAAGTGTCGCCACCGGACGGCTACACCATCGCGGCGGTTCCGCAGGGGCCGATGTCGATCAATCCGCTCATCTATTCCAAGCTGCCGTACGATTCGCTGCGGGATTTCGCGCCGATTGCGAACATGGTCAACGTCCCGCTGCTGCTCGTCACGCATCCATCACTCCCGGTGAAGAACGTACGCGAGTTGATCGCGCTCGCCAAGAAAGAGCCGGGAAAGCTCGCCTATTCATCGCAGGGCGCGGGCAACTCGGGGCACCTCGCGGCGGAACTGTTCGACTCGATGGCGAGAATCAAGATGATCCACGTCCCCTACAAGGGAACGGGACCGGCGAACATGGCGCTGCTTGCCGGCGAGGTGCAACTTACCTATAGCAGCATCCCGACGGTGCTCCAGCACGTACGCGCCGGCAAGTTGCGGGCGCTTGGCATCGGCAACAGCCAACGGATACCGTCGCTCTCGGAATTTCCGACGATCGCGGAAAGCGGCCTGCCCGGCTACGAAGCCTATGCGTGGACCGGCATGATTGCACCTGCCAACACGCCGAAGGACATCATCGCGCGGATCAACCGCGAGATCGTGCAGATCATCAAGCAGAAGGATGTCGCCGACCAGCTGTTGAAGGAAGGCATGGTGCCGACGCCAAGCACGGCCGAGGAATTCGGCGCCTACATCAAGGCAGAAATTGAGAAATGGGGACCGGTCGTCAAACAGGCAAACATCAGGGCCGAGTAGCCGGCGCGATTGGCCATTCAGGAGTTTGTCGATGCCAGTCAACGAGCAAGTGCGGAAGATACCCGTACACGTGACGCACCGTAATGACACTGCCTGCTGGACGACAGCCGCAATCTTCGTCGTGCTGTCATTGTTGGTGCCGTACATCGCACGCGCCAGTCCGATCGGGGCATCGCAGCCTATCCGCTTCGCGCCTAATGCCAATTCAGTGACGATTTCTGGCGGCGTCGTGCGCGGCGCGCGCGACCTCTATCACCTCGACGCGCGATCGGGGGATCGGCTTAACGTCACGATCAAAGCGCCTGCCGAAAGCGCGGTGTTCCAGCTATACCGTCCTGGCTACACGCTGACGAGCGACGGTGCCATCACCGCCATCAAAGGCGAGGCACTCATCGGGGCCGGCGAGACCGACGATGCGCGTGCGTGGACGGGTCCGCTATCTTCCAGGCAATGTTGGTACGGTGCGGTGTGTTGTTTGCTATTGCGTTTGCGCAATGGGCCACGCCCGCGGGCGCGCAGCCCGCCATCGCGGCCGGGCGGTTCGCCGAGTTCCATGCCGCCACCAAGGCCGGCTGGGACCGGGGCGATCTTCCGCCACACCCAAATTCGATCTCCGGGGGCCTCGACGCGACGCCCTCCGCTGACGCAAAATAGATTCATTCAAGGAAACATGCGCAGCGCGCGCTGCCATCTTCAAGGAGACCCACCATGGCCATCAGCCTGAAGGTCAACGGGGCGATCCGCTCGGTCGATGCCGAGCCGGACACGCCGCTGCTCTACGTGCTGCGCAACGATCTCGAGCTCAACGGCGCCAAATACGGTTGCGGCATGACGCAATGCGGCACCTGCACGGTGCTGGTCAACGGCGCGGCGAGACGTTCCTGCGTGACGCCGGTCGGCTCGATCGATGGAAACGAGGTGACCACGCTCGAAGGGCTCGGCACGCTCGACAAGCCGCACCCGCTGCAGCAGGCCTTCATCGATGAACAGGCGGCTCAGTGCGGCTATTGCGCGAGCGGCATGATCATGGCGGCGGCCGATCTGCTCAATCGCAACCCTCGACCGCAGGAAGCGGACGTGCGGGCGGCGCTCGCTGACAATCTCTGCCGCTGTGGCACCCACAACCGGATCATCCGTGCCGTCCTGCGCGCTGCGCAACAGAACGGGAAGATCTGACCATGAACGCTCCTCACCTGACACGCCGCGAATTCATTGCCGCCCTCGGTGGCATCGTCCTCTCGTTCAGCCTCGTTCCGAAAGTCGTACTCGGGCAGGATCCGGCGCGGCTCCCCGGCAGCCTGCAGACCAACCGCACGCTGGATGCCTGGCTGCGCATCAATGCCGACGGCAGCGTCACCGTGTTCACCGGCAAGGTCGAGCTCGGGCAGGGCATCGTGACGGCGCTCGCCCAGATCGCCGCCGAGGAGATCGATGTGCCGCTCGCGCGCGTTACGATGGTCTCCGGCGACACCGGCCGCACTCCCAATGAGGGGCAGACCGCCGGCAGCCAGTCGATCGAGCAGAGCGGCACCGCGCTGCGCATGGCGGGCGCCGAGGTGCGCGCCCTGCTCATCGACCTCGCCGCCAAAAAGCTCGGCGTCGCCGCTGACACGCTCAAGGTCACGGATGGCGTCATCCATGCGCCTGACGGGCGCAAGGTCGGCTACGGTGAGCTCGCCGGGCAAGCGGACCTCAAGCGCGAGGCGACCGCCAAGGCGCGGCCGAAGCCGGCCGCGCAGCACATGATTGTCGGCAAGTCCGCGCAGCGCATCGACATCCCGGCCAAGATGACGGGTGGCGCCGCCTTCGTGCAGGACGTGCGGCTTCCCGGCATGGTACATGGCCGCGTGGTGCGGCCGCCGCGCTATGGCGCCAAGCTCGACAGCTTCGACGAAGCCAGGATCAAGGCCATGCCAGGAGTCGTCGCGGTGGTGCGCGACGGTAGCTTTCTCGGCGTGGTGGCGCGGCGCGAGGAGCAGGCCATTAATGCGCGGCTTGTGCTGATCGAATCCGCCAAGTGGTCGGGCGGCGCCGAGCTGCCCGATCCGGCGAAGATGTACGAGCAGCTCATGTCCCTGCGCAGCGAGGATAGGGTGATCGGCGAGAAGGATGCGCCCGTCCCGGCCGGCGCCAAGGTGATCGAGGCGACGTACCATCGGCCCTATCAGGCGCATGCCGCGATCGCGCCTTCCTGCGCGGTGGCCGAATTCAAGGACGGCAAGCTCACGGTCTGGACCCACAGCCAGGGCGTCTTTCCGCTGCGCGCCACCGTCGCCAGGGCGCTCGGTCTGCAGCCGCGCGACATCCGCTGCATCCACGCCGAGGGCGCCGGCTGCTACGGCCATAATGGCGCCGACGACGCCGCCTTCGACGCAGCCATGCTGGCGCGCGCCGTCAATGGGCGGCCGGTGCGGCTGCAGTGGATGCGTGACGACGAGTTCAAGTGGGAGCCCTACGGCCCCGCCATGACCATGAAGGTCAGGGGTGCGGTCGCCGGCGGCCGCGTGGTCGACTGGGCCTTCGATGTCTGGAGCCAGAGCCACAACATGCGGCCGGGCGATCCGGATGGTATCAACCTGCTCGGGAGCTGGTACCTCGCCGATGCGAAGCGGCCTGGGCCGGCGCGTCATGCCGCGCAGCCGAACGGTGCGGGCGACCGCAACGCCATCACGCTCTACGATTTCCCGCGCCAGCGCACCACGCACCACCTGATCATGGACAACCCGGTGCGCACCTCGGCGCTGCGCACGCTCGGCGCTTATGCCAACGTGTTTGCGATCGAGTCCTTCATGGACGAGCTCGCGGCCGCCGCCGGCATCGACCCGGTGGCATTCCGCCTCGCGCACATCAAGGACGAGCGCGAGCGCGCCGTGATCGAAGCCGTGGCCAAGGCCGCCGCCTGGAAACCGGGCGAGAAGGGCGACGGCCGGCGCGGCCGCGGCATCGGCTACGCGCGCTACAAGACCGTGGCCACCTACAATGCGGTGATCGCCGAGGTTGAAGTGAATCGCACGACCGGCATCGTCAAGGTGCCGCGCATCTGGACCGCGGCCGATGCCGGACAGATCATCAATCCCGACGGCCTGACCAACCAGATTGAAGGCGGCGTCATTCAGTCGGTGAGCTGGACCCTGCACGAGCACGTGCAGTTCGACCGCAACGGCATCCTGTCGGAGGACTGGATGAACTATCCGATCCTGACCATGCCGGATGTGCCCAGGGTCGAGACCGTGCTGATCGACCGGCCGAACGAACGTGCCCTCGGGGCCGGCGAGGCCGCGCAAGGGCCGACGGCGGCCGCCATCGCCAATGCGTTCGCGGCCGCGACCGGCAGGCGCATCCGCGAGTTGCCCTTGACGCCCGAACGGGTGAAGGCGGCCTTGGCGTAGCGGTTGATCGGCGCGCCATTTTGTACGATTTTGTAGCCCGGATAGAGCGTAGCGAAACCCGGGGCCTTGCCCTGCAGCGAGGTTGCTCCTCCTTCAGGCTCTTGCCATATTGTGGAAGAGATTTGCGCTGGCGAGGTTTGGCAAGGCGGCATATACTGTAGTGCGCGGGGACGCAATGCCGTCGTTGTGTCATTGATTGATCAAACCACATTCTAAGGAGGGGCCGATGGATTCGGAACGAAACAGCCGCAGGGAACTCTTCAAGGCGGGCGCAGCGTTGGCCGGTGGAATCACGTTGGGCACATTGGGTAAGGCCCACGCGCAGCACGACCATGCGATGACCCCAGGCAGCGAAAACGCCTCGCCGATGATTCATGGCAGCAAGGAGCAGATCGAATACGGCCAGCGTTCCAAATACGTGACCTCGGTGCGCGTACAGCACCCCATCGGCGGCAGGCCGTCACCCGACGTGTTTGGCAAGGTGTTCCACGTGGCC
>PLYS01000450.1 GCA_003153455.1 Betaproteobacteria bacterium
GGCTGCAAGCACCTGTGCCGCCACTGCCCGGTGGTGCCGGTATATCAGGGCAAGTTCCGCGTGGTGCCAGTCGAGGTGGTGATGGCTGACATCATGCAGCAGGTGCAAGCGGGTGCTGCTCATATTTCCTTCGGCGATCCGGATTTTCTTAATGGCCCGACCCACGCCGTGAAAGTGGTTGCGGCGATGCACGCTAGATTCCCCAACCTGAGCTTCGACGCCACCATCAAGATTCAGCACATCATCGGCCACGCCGAACTGCTTGCGCAGCTGAGGGCGGCGGGCTGTCTGTTCATCACCGCGGCGGTCGAGTCGGTGGATGATAAGGTGCTGGAGTACTTCGCCAAGAACCACACGCGCACCGACTTCGAACGCGCTTTGCAACTGTGCCGTGAAGCCGGCATATTCCTGGCGCCCACGTTTGTGCCATTCACGCCGTGGACGACGTTGGAGGGCTACCTCGACCTGCTGCGCACGCTGGTGCGTTTGCGTTTAGTGGAGGCAGTGCCGCCGATTCAGCTTTGCATTCGCCTGCTCGTGCCGGAGGGCTCCTATCTGCTTCAGTTGCCCGGTTTCCGGGAAATGCTTGAGGCGTTCGATGCGAAATTGCTCGGCTATCCGTGGCGGCACGCCGATCCCCGCGTGGACGCATTGCAGCAGGCGGTGCAAGTCTGTGCCGAGCAAGGCGATCGACAGGGATGGTCGCGCAGCGACATATTCGGGCAAATCTGGCGGCTCGCGCACGACGCGCTCGGCATCGAAGTGCCGCCACTCACCCGGGCCGATTTTGGCGAACCCATCGCGCGCCTGTCAGAGCCCTGGTACTGCTGCGCCGAGCCCACTGCGCAACAACTGCAAAGCTTTTGAGCGGCCGGCCGTGAAGCGCGTTCTACTGCTGTTGCCTGCTGCCAGTTACCGCAACGCCGATTTTCTCGCCGCCGCAGAAAAACTCGATGTCGAAATCATCGGTGCCGCGGATCATTGCCATCAACTCGCGCCGCTATGGGGCATGAGTCCGATTCAATCGGTGCCGTTCGATCGGCCCGAAGTCGCGGTGAAGCAGGTGCTGGCGGCGCTGGGACGCGAGCCCGACGCGGTACTGGCGGTGGACGACAGCGGCCTGGAACTGGCGGCGCTGCTGCGCGAACGCTTGCGCCTGCCGGGCAATGCGCCCGCGGCGGTGCGGCTAACGCGCGACAAGCTGGCGTTTCGCCGCCTGCTGCAAAGCGGCGGCCTTAACTGTCCGGATTTTTATCACCGCAGCAGCGACGCGCGCGACGCAACACTGCTGCCGCCACTTCGATTTCCAGTGGTCGTTAAAGCGCGCCGGCTTTCTGCCAGCCGCGGCGTAATTCGCGCCGACACGCCGCATGCATTCACGCAAGCCGTGCAATGGGTGCACGGCATACAGGCCAAAGCCGATCGTGACGCCGCCAAGCTTGGCTTGGTCGTTGAGAGCTTTATCCCCGGCCGCGAACATGCGCTGGAAGGGCTGCTGCAAGACGGGCGGTTGCGCGTGCTGGCGCTGTTCGACAAACCCGATCGGTTGGACGGCCCCTATTTCGAGGAAACCCTGTACGTCACGCCGTCACGCCTGCCGCAGGCAAAGCAGGAGGAGATCGCGCAAACAGTGCAACGCGCCTGTGAACTGGCCGGGCTCTCCAGCGGCCCCATCCATGCCGAAATGCGCGTAAACGAACAAGGAGTATGGCTGCTGGAAATCGCCGCGCGCTCTATTGGCGGGCTGTGCGGCAGGATGCTGCGGCATGCGCTGGGCATGAGCCTGGAAGAATTGATCCTGCGCCACGCCCTTAACCGGCCGTTGCCGCAGACGCAACATCGGGAGGCTGCCGGCGTGATGATGATCCCGATTCCCAGACGCGGTATTTTCCTGGGCGCGCACAACCTAGAGGCCGCGCTGCAAGTCGCCGGCATCAGCGACATCCAAATCACCGCCAGCCCAGGCCAGATCATTGCACCGCCGCCGGAAGGCGCGAGCTACCTGGGTTTCATTTTCGCGCGTAGAATGTCGCCGGACGCGGTTGAATCCAGTCTGCGGCAAGCGCACCAGCGGCTCGTCTTCGAAATCCAGGCGGATATTCCGGTCAACCAGGCAAGGGCATGACAGTGTGTCGGTTTGGCAGCCGTAGTGTCCATTTATTCGGCCGAAGATCAGGGGTAGACTTTGCGGACGAAATTGTGCGCGCCATATTGCGCGTTGAAGAAGATCTAGGAGGGCTAGACAATGGTTACTATCGAATCAACTCCTGAAATGGCGGCCAAGGTCTACGCGACTATGGCGCGTAATCTCAAGGTAGTCCGCCGTCGTTTAGGTAAACCGTTGACCTTGGCGGACAAGGTCTTGCTGGGACACCTGGACGACCCTGAAAACCAGGACCTGGAGCCTGGCAAAAGCTATCTGTTTCTGCGTCCCGACCGCGTCGTTTTTCAGGACGTGCTTGGACAGACTGGCATGCTCCAGTTCATGCAAACCCGGCGCGACAAAGTTGCGGTGCCTACCACCATCCACTGCGACCACCTGATCCAGGCCTACCAGGGCTCGGCAAAGGACCTGGCCACGGCCAACGACGTCAACAAGGAGGTCTACGCCTTCCTGTCCTCCTCCTGCGACAAGTTCGGCATCGGCTTCTGGAAGCCCGGGGCCGGCATCATCCACCAGGTCGTTTTCGAGAACTACGCCTTCCCCGGCGGCA
>PLYS01000198.1 GCA_003153455.1 Betaproteobacteria bacterium
GGTAAGCAATCGGCACTCGAGGAGGTCAGCTTAGGCCCCGACGATATCGCGTTCCTGCAGTACACCGGCGGCACTACCGGGCGTGCCAAAGGGGCGATCCTCACCCACGGCAATATGGTCGCAAACGTCGAGCAGACCGCCGCGTGGATCGGGGCAACGCTGAAGGAAGGCGAAGAAACGATGATTACAGCCCTGCCGCTCTATCATGTTTTTGCGCTCACCGCGAATCTGCTCGTGTTCCTGAAACTGGGCGGCAACGACGTGCTTATCACCAATCCGCGCGATATCGCGGGCTTCGTCGCCGAACTCACCAAGACCCGTTTTACCGCGATTACCGGTGTGAACACGCTGTTCAACGCGCTGCTGGATGCCGAAGGCTTCGATCAGGTCGGCATCGCGGAGCGCGGTGTGCTCAAACTGGCGATCGCCGGAGGCATGGCATTACAGCGGCCCGTTGCCGAACGCTGGCGGCAGACGATGGGAATCCCACTCCTGGAAGGCTACGGGCTCACGGAGGCTGCACCCAGCGTGTGCTCGAATCCGTTCGACGCCAAGGAGTTTAGCGGCAAGCTCGGCTTGCCGCTGCCCTCGACTGAGGTCGCCATCCGCGATGATGGCGGCAATGACGTGCCACTTGGAGAGACAGGCGAGATTTGCGTGCGCGGCCCGCAGGTGATGCGTGGCTACTGGAACGCGCCAGACGAGACCGCCACGGCATTCTGGCCGGACGGATGGCTGCGCACCGGCGACATCGGCTGGATGGATCAGCGTGGTTTCGTCACCTTTACCGATCGCCGCAAGGACGTGATCGTAGTCTCCGGTTTCAAAGCCTATCCCACGGAAATCGAAGACGTCGCGATGTTACACCCTGGCGTGAAAGACGCCGGCGCGGTGGGCGTACCTGACGAACACAGCGGCGAGGTAGTGGCGCTCTTCGTGGTGAGGAAGGACCCGGGCCTAACCGCCGAAGCGCTGCTCGATCACTGCGCGAAACATCTCACCGGCTACAAACGGCCAAAACGCATCGAGTTCCGAGAGCACCTGCCCAAGACCCCAATTGGCAAGGTGCTGCGGCGACAACTCAAGGCAGAAGCGACGCTTTCCCGTGGCTGAGTACCCCGCGCACCTCGTCCGCGCGCACCGCCTATACGATGGCCGGATAGTAACGGTCCGGCCGATACGAAGTGGCGATGATGTTCATGAACGCGAGTTCCTTAACCGATTGTCGGGAGAAAGCCGGTATCTCCGTTTTCACAAGTGGGTAAATGCGCCGTCGGAGAAGCTAGTCCACTTTCTGACCGACGTCGATTACGACAAGCACATGGCCTTTGTCTGCACTGCGCCGGATGGAGACGCGGAGCAGGTGGTGGGTGAGGCGCGCTACGTGGCCGATCCGAACGGAAAAAACTGCGAGTTCGGCATCATTATCGCCGATCCTTGGCATAAGACCGGCATTGCGGGGCTTCTCATGGAAGCGCTCATCAGGACCGCACGCGAGCGCGGGTTGGCGACCATGGAAGGGGTTGTGCTAGCCAGCAACGCCACGATGACCCGCTTCGCGCGTGCATTGGGGTTCGAAGTGCAGTCAGTAGCGGATGATCCGACGACAAGGCGCATTGTGAAGAAGTTGTGATCTGATCTGGAGTCTTACCCCACGATGTGGTGCTTCCCGACCAGGTGAACCGTAGTCGCCTGTGGCCCGCGCTCGCCCAACTCCTCGCTGAAGCGGACCTCGGTACCGGTATCCAATTTCTCGAAATCCGCCCCTACCACGCTGTTCCTGTGGAAGTAGACCAACCTGCCGTCAGCGGTCTCGATTCTGCCATAGCCGTCGGCCGGATAAAGCTCGACGATGCGCCCGTGCGGTGGGGTCTCGTGAGCCTTCACCTGCCGGCTTTGACGCCGCCCGTAATCCTCCAGTTGCCGGCGGATCACGTCAAATGCGTCGCGAATCGCCACATAGACGTCCGCATAGGAATGATGTTCGTCAGGCTCCCGGCTCGCAACCAGCTCACCGTCCGGCACGGTCACATCCACCCGGACATGATAATGGTTACCATGCTGGTGATGTTTATGCTGCGCCTCGACCGCGACGCGGCAACTCATGATGCCGTTGTAATACTTATCCAGTTTTTCCGCGCGCTCGCGAATCTTGGCCTCGATCGCCTCGGAACGGTCAAAATTGCGAAATGTAATCTGTATCGGCAGTTGCATGGATCCACCTCCAGAAAAAGCAATGCGTCACAACTTAAGCAGTTCTAACTCGGCCCGGTGCGAATGCGTACCGTGGCGAGCACAATCTCGCGCAGAAAGCTGATGAATGCAGCGACAAAGGCCACCATTGCCAGGACAAAGAGCAACGCAACGAGCCCAGACAGATCAACCGCCACAATGTCGTCGACAAATAGGGCGACGATCACAAGAGAGATAAATAAACCTGTAACGGTGGTCAAGGCGATTGCGGCCTCGTTCCAACGAGACCGGCGCGAGAGCGTGGTGAGTTCGGCATAGATATCGGGTCTATGCACTTCCTCCGTGGCGTGTAAACGCTCTTCAAGCGCTCGCGCGCGGTCGACAATCCGCGCGAGGCGGTTGGTGAACACCGTCAACATGACCCCGACCCCCGACAGCAGGAAGACCGGCGCCACGGAAAGTTGGATAACATGGGCAACATTCAAAATGTGCGGACCAAATGGCATAACTTCACCTCCTTGAGCTTGGCTTCGCCCGCCTGATTATTGTGGGCGACCGAGACGTATCTTTTTAACGCTAACATCGACCTTTGAGCGGACACCCGTTACCGGCTGAATAGTAGACACCGCATGTTTGTATACCTGGCCGGTCATCTCGCCTTTTACCAGGATCACGTATTTATCAAACGATACGATCTCCCCTTCAATTTTGACACCATTGACCAAGAACACGGCAACTTTTGTGCGCTCCTTAGCCCATTGAGTCAACCAGTGGTCCTGAACGGATTGTGCGGAATCCGCGCCTTCGCTCTCCGATTTCCTTGCAGCTATTTTCTTCATTATTCCTTTATTTCATTTTGGAAGGCAACTTGATCGTCTTGCCGGCAACCATGAAGGCGCCTTTCCCGAGATGATGAATCGTCCGCGGGTGTTTCCTTGAAGGGTCGATCCACGCCTTGAGGACCTCAAGGATAAAGAAGCAGTATTTGGCCACCATCCTCGCATCGACGAGCTTGCATTCGAGATTGGCATAGCATTCGGCGATAAGCGGGGCCTTGACGCGCGAGGCGGCCGCCGGCGTGAGACCAAAGGTCTTGAACTTGTCGACCCTCCGGCCCGAGGTGTTCCCGCAGCCCACCACCTTTTCCGCCAGCTCCACCGTCGGAATGTTGATCACGCATTCTCTGGTCGCCTTCAAGATGCCGAATGTGTGGTTCCGGTCGCTGATCACGCAACCCACCGTCGGCGGCTCGAAATCGATCATCGTGTGCCACGACATGGTCATGATGTTCGCTCGCCNNCCACGACATGGTCATGATGTTCGCCCGCCCCTTGCATACGGTCGTAACCATCACGGCCGGACCTGGCTCGAGCAGCCGATATACCTGAGACAAGGGAAAGGATTTCTTCACCATCTCGGCTCCAAGCGGTAGCACACCGATGATGTCCTTGGCGGACGTGACGCCTATGCCCAGGACCTAGCCGGCAGGCGTAAGCTTGACGATCCTGGGTTGAACCAAATGCTCAAAGTCTTTGTAGGCCATTCTTATCAATTCCGTGTGCGACCCGGCGCTGAATACTATCTCCTCGTCGGCGGCCAAAGCTTCTGCCGCAAAGACCTCCATCCCGTAGAGATTGCCGAAGGGTGGCATAGCGCCCAGTTCACACCCCGGGAATTTGTCTTTGAATTCATCTTCGCGCGCAAGTCTGGTTTTGCTCGCCCCGGCCGCCTGCTTCAAGAGACTCAAATCCACTTTATCGGAGGCGGGCAGAATGGCCATCGCCATTTTCCCGTCTATCATGACCATGACGGTCTTCGCCAGCTCCTTTCCTCGAATGTGTGCAGACTCGGCGATTTCCGGTGAGGTATAAGCGGGTGAATGCTTGATGGTCACATACTTGATGTTATGGTCATCCAGACAATGCTTTAATCTACTTATCGGCATCGTAACCTCCTAAACGCCTCGCCGCCTGTGCCGGTTAGTATGGACCCCCGCCTTCTTGTCGTCTTGACGTGGGTCAAGCGAATCCTTCAATGGCCACATTCTGTCGGATTCGATTAATCAGAAATTACAAAGAATCCGTAAGCTCAGGATATCATTGAGATACCGCATTCTTAATGCGGGCCGCACCTTGTCTGCAGAAAAGGCTATTTCACGACGATCAGCGGACAGCTGATCACGCTCGCCAGCGCCGCGATCTCGACGCTGCGTGACTCAGAATCGGTGCCGGGCCAGAACAGCGCGTGCGCGCGTTCGTGCATGATGAGTTCGGCGATCCGCGTCGGATCGTGATCTGGCATCGGCGCAACGCGTGCCGCAGCGCCGCGCTCCCTGAGCCATGCTTTAGCGCGCTCCGCGATTTCGCCGGCACGTGCCTTCTCACCAGAGACCAGCAATACCAGCTCGGCATCGCTGGCCTGCGCCAGCACGTAAGCAACCGACAGCACACGCATCGCTTCCGGCCCGCTGCCGAGCGCGACCGCAACGCGCCCGGGCACCGCACGCTCGAAGCTGAGTGCGCCTCGCAGCAGCCCCTCGAGCGCCGGCTGCCACGATGGCCGCCCGGCGCCGCCGGCGAGCACCACGATGTCGCTCACGCCCGTCCACTCGAGCAGCACGCGCAATCCTTGGCCGCGCGCGACTTCAAACCTCCACTGCAACTCGAGGCGCTGCGCCGCGTCCGCCAGCGCGCGCTTCAACTGTGCTGCCTGCACCTTGAGCGCGCGCTCGATGTCGGCTGCCGCCATCCGCCGCCGCACCGCCGAGGCGGCGCCGATTTCCTGCGCGAACGGCAGGCTCGCCAGGCGCAGCAGATTGATATCTTCAACGAACAACGCCGCCAGCTCCGCACCAGCGCTCTGCGCGAGCCGCGCCGCTGCCGCGAGTGCCGCCGCATCGAGCATCGCGGGCTCGAGCCCGATCACCACGCGCCGTGTTGGCCGCTCACCCTTCGCGTCCACGGGACTTCTTTGCCAATAGTTCGCGCCGCCGTTTGCCGCCGGTCGCAAATTTCTGGCGCAATTCGGAAAGTGCGCGTAGGCGCCTGGCGACGCGGCCGTTAACGCTTGCGACGGGCCAATTGCCGGCCGCATCCGGCTCGCCAGCGGCGACGCCGGTCAGCAATTCGATCGCCTGATCGACATGCTCGACCGCATGGATGCTGAACTTGCCGTCGCGCACCGCCTGCACCACATCGCCGCGCAGCATCAGGTTGTCGACATTTGACGCCGGGATGATCACGCCCTGGTTACCGTTGAGTCCGCGCGCGCGGCAAATGTCGAAAAAGCCTTCAATTTTTTCGTTGACGGCGCCGATCGCCTGCACCTGCCCGAGCTGATTGATCGAGCCGGTGACCGCCAGTGACTGCAGAATCGGCAGCTCGGCAAGCGACGACAGCACCGCGCATAGCTCGCCGGTTGATGCGCTGTCGCCCTCGACCATGCCATAGGTCTGCTCGAACACCAGGCTCGCGGCTAGCGAATGCGGCCGGTTGGTTGAGAAGCGCGCCGCGAGAAACGATGACAGGATCATCACGCCTTTGGAATGGATCGCGCCGCCGAGCTCGACTTCACGCTCCACGTCTATCACCTGGCCTTCGCCGAGTCGCGTCGTCGCAGTGATGCGCGTCGGCTCGGCGAATGCGAAGTTGCCTAGTTCGAACACCGACAGGCCATTGACCTGGCCGACCTTCGCGCCATCGGTGTCGATCATCACGGTGCCGCGCAATATCGCCTCGTGCACCTGCGCGCGCAGCCGGTCGGCGCGATGCAACTGGGCGTCGATCGCCTGCTGCACATCGTCCGCTGCGATCTGGGCGCGGCCGGCGCGGCGCGCCCAGAAATCGGCCTCGCCGAGCAGATCCACCAGGTCCTGCAGGTTGGCGGAGAGTTTCTTCGCGTCGCCGATCCGGCGCGAGCCTTGTTCGATCACGCGTGCCACCGCCGCGCGCTCGAACGCAAGCAGGCCGTCGCGGCGCGCGATGGTCGCGACCAGTCGCGCATACAGGCCGTGCGTCTGCGCACTGCGCGGAAAGTGCTCCTCGAAATCCGCGGCCACCTTGAACAGCTCGCGGAAGTCCGGGTCGTAGGCGTAGAGCATGTAGTACCAGATGCGCTCGCCGAAAAGCACCACTTTGAGGTCGAGCGGAATCGGCTCCGGTTCCAGCGACTCGGTGCTGACCAGGCTGTACATCTGCCCGAGCGACTCGATGCGGATCTGGCGCATCGACAGCGCGCGCTTCAGGCCTTCCCATGCGAACGGCTGCATCAGCAGCTTGTGCACGTCGAGCATCAGGTAACCGCCGTTGGCGCGATGCAGCGCGCCGGCCTTGATCAGCCCGAAGTCGGTGACCAGCGTGCCGAATTGTGCGATGTGCTCGACGCGGCCGACCATGTTCTGGTAGGTCGGATGGTCCTCGAACACCACCGACGAGCCATCGGGCCGGCTGTGGTCGACGATCACGTTGACCGCATAGCGGCGCAATGACGCCGGCTCCGCGGCCGGCATGACGAACGGCGCCGGCGCACCCTCTTGGCTTTTGCGGAAATCATCGGCGTTCTCGATCACGTCATGCTGCACCGCCTTGAGATAATCCGCGACCCGCGGCAGTTCGGCGTAGCGCTCCTTGGTCTCCTGCATCAGAGGACCGACCGCGAACAGCGTGACCTCACTATTCAGATCGCGGATCTTGTCGCGCCGCTCGCGCCGCCACTGCCGCACCTGCAGGAAAATCTTCTCGAGCTTCACCTGTAACTGGCTCATGGTCTGCTCGAGCTGTTCCTGCTCGGCCCGCGGCAACTTGGCGTAGTCCTCGGCGCTGATCACTTCGCCGTCCTTGAGCGGCGCGAACGAAAATCCGCCCGGCGTGCGCAGCAGGCCAATCTTTTGGCTCGCCGCCTCCTGCCCGAGTTCGCCAATTGCCTTTTCCTGGTGCTGGTTGAATTCGGCGTCGATCTGTCCGAAGCGCGAGCGGTATTCGTCGCTCTCGAACGCCGAAGGAATCGCCAGGCTCAATTCCTCCATCAGCTGCTGCATGTCGCTCTTGAGCTGCTGGCCGCGCCCGGCCGGCAACGCCAGCGCCAGCGGCTTGTGCGGCTGCGAAAAATTGTTGACGTAGGCCCAGTCGAGCGGCGCCGCGCCGGATGCTTCCTTGCGCTCGAGGCTTTGCCGCACGAGCGTGTGCTTGCCGGCGCCCGACGGCCCCATCACGAACAGGTTGTAGCCCTGACGCGCGATGTTGATGCCGAATTCCACCGCATCGGCCGCGCGCTGCTGGCCGAGCGCATCGGTCAGTTCGGGCAATTCGGTGGTGGTCTCGAAGGCGAGTTCCTGCGGATCGCAGTGGTGATAGAGCAGCGCCGCGTCGATAGCTCTATGCGACGTCATACCGTTTGCTCGTCCGGTTGGTTATGCATCCTGACCATTACGCGCGATTCTGGATCTCGTGCTCGCGCTCGCGACGGAGAGCCCGTGCCATCTCCGCCATCTGTTCGCTAAACACTTCCAGCACATCATCCATCGACACGATACCAACCAGGGTACCTGAGCCATCGATCACCGGCAGACGGCGCAGGCCCTTGTAGCGCATCACCCCTAATGTGTGCAGCAAATCGTCGCCTTCGCGCACCGTAACAAGCTCCGGCGCCATGATGTCACCGACGGTATCTGTGCGTTACTGAAGCGCCTCATCTTTACACTGGGGGCGAAGCGCCGAATACGCTATAAGTATCGGGCATTCGCGCCCCGTTGTTTTGATTCAAATCAACCTCGGTCAGTCTTGCACTTGATTCAGTCCTACAATATGCTCAATTGGGGTAAGTGCCCGCTGGCTGACACGTTACGCGGCAACAAATTGAGAGATTAGTACGACCGAGGCCACGTTGTTTACACCGCTGCGCTACCAGGTAACCCTAGCCGACTGTTACCCGACATCCGTCCTCAATGCTCTCGTCTGGCTCTTCGAACGTGACGAGTTGCCCGGCGCGACATTACAGCGCATCTACGCCTACTGCCTCGACGGCATTGAACGCGGTATCGTAGGCTCATATACTTCCGAACACGCCAGCCTCGCGTTGATGGACTGGCTTGGAGAATTCAAGACCCGCTCATTCGCAATCACCACTGAAGTCGTTAACGGCCGTGAACTTCACTTGCGCCCCTCAAGCGGGGTTCTTCGCTGGCTGCGTCGTGGAGGCGTGGCGATTGTGGATGTGCGCATCACGACCGTCACAACCCACTCGATCCTGGCATTGTCCGCAGGTGCCGATCATCTCGATTTCTGGGATCCGTACATGCGCGGCACCAGATATGACTACGGTCGCGGAGCGTCGCGGCTTGAAACAGACGGACATTCGCCCAACCTCCGCGTCACCAAGTCCTGGCTCGACAGTCCGCGCACCCGGCGCTATTCTTTCGGGCCGCTGGCAGAGCGTTCGGGCGTGCTTATTCGCCGCACGAAGCGTGGACGCCGGCGCTCACGCGCTGCAGCCTGACGTTTAATGCGCGTTGCCTGGGGTTGCGGCCGCAGGCGGCTCGAAGCCGCGAGTCTGGGGTGGCTGCGGCCAGAGCTGCTACTCGAAGCGTACTAGCGTTTCTGCGAGGGTCTCCTCGCCGTAGCGTCGAATCAGTTCGTCGATCTCACCGAGCAGCACGCCTTCGTCGTCTTCATCGATCGCGCCCTCGCCGATCAGCCCGGCCGTCAGGCCACTGACCATCGCCTCGCGTATGGTACCCAGCGTCGGCGCGCGCGGACGGCTGATCTTATCCATCGCCGCCTGGATGACCCGCGATAGACCCTCGCTTGCCTTGACGACGACAAAATCCATCACGGGCGCTTCCTTGCCTTACTCCTCGATCAAGCGATCAAGTTCGACGAGCAGCGATGCCTCATCCTGAGGGTGCAGAAACTCAGTTTCCCGCGTCCCGACGGTGCCGCGTCTTATCAGGGCGATCCGCACCTCTTCCAGTGTCTGCGGCGGCACTTCCCGGTCCGGGTCATTCACTAGCCCTTCGATGATTGCCGATAGCTCGGGGCTGACGCGCGTCGCGACATCAACGGACGGTCTGATGGCCATATGTCGTTTCCGATGGAGATCCGAATCCTACGGCAGCAATTGCCTAGATCCTGCGATTGCGCGGCGGACGCAGCGTTTCTTGCAGTCCGCCCCGAGGGGATAGGCTTAGGGCGCCATACCCGAGACCGTGGTGGCGCCTTTCGCTCGCTCGGGTCACCTATGAAACTTTTATTTCTTTGCCTGCGGTGCCCGGCTTCTTGGGCAAGGTCAGCTCCAGCACACCGTCGGTGTACTTGGCCTTGGTCGCGTCCGGATCCACATCGTGGTCCAAGGTGAAGCTGCGATACACGCTGCCGTAATAGCGCTCGCTACGTATCATCGTCTTGCCCTCTTTTTCCTCTTTTTCCTTTTTCACCTCGGCACTGATGGAAACCTGGTTGCCTTCCACCGCCACCTTGATGTCTTCCTTTGTTGCGCCCGGGATTTCGGCGCGCACGGTATAGGCCTTGTCGTCCTCCGAGACGTCCATCTTGATCTCGGTTTCCAGTTCACGCAAAACCGGCCTCACCATGAACCCCTTGAACATATCGTCAAAATTACGGAACGGGTCGAATCGGGTGATTTCCTTGAATGGATCGTAATGGGTAATGTTCGCCATGTTAATGCTCCTTCATAAATTGTGATTCAAGTGTTACAGCAAGAGTCCAGTCGTTCCACACGCTGACTTGCGTCAACCGTGCCACATCAGTTTGTCGATTTCGGCCTCCGAATTTGGTTGGCTCATCGCCTGAACCTGGCCGCCTTGATTGGTCCGCGGAGCATACAGGGAAGCACCTTTACGGAAATGCCAAAACAAATGCTCTCACGTCCCGCGCTGCCGCGTGTTGACGAAGGTCAAAGGAGTGACCGTTGACATGCCTCGAGAATCCGCGCTCCCGCGACGCGATCCATCGTGGAAAACGGTATCCCCGAAACTACCGCCTCGGGAGCAGGCAGACCGTACAGCGAGAGGGTCTCCCGCAGCTCTTGGGCACTGCCGCAATGCACAATCAGTCGCGCGTCCGGGATACGCCTGAGCAACCCGCAGAACTGCGGGTTGCTCTCAATGCTCATAAGAGTCGCGCTCAGCGGTAACGCGCTAAGGATCGCCCGGGTCGTGCCGCCGGTGCCGGCTCCCAGTTCTACCACCGTGTGGACCGACCTGACCTCTGCCAGTTCGATGATGCGCCGCTCGTCCTGTTGACCAAGGCTGACAAATGGATGACCCCTTTGTTGTGCGCGTCGGGGTTGGCCCGCGACCGCGAAATAACTCCCGGTCGTCCTGAGTTTAGATGGAATTGTCCAAAGCCGGGACAAGACCACCCGGATTCGATGACGCCGGTGAATTCCTGCTGCACGTTATTTCTGGTAAACACTGACACGGGCCGGCGGCAGATTCAGCCAGACGACATTGGAAGTGAGCAGGCGGAAATGGGCGGCGCCCTTAAGGCGCTCCTTGCCAAGGTGATAAGTGTATTGCACCCATTTGCCTTTGGGCGAGAGGATCGCTCGGATTTTTCCGGCCAGTTCCTCGGCCACGTCCGCCGGGAAGTTGCGGAGCGGCAGACTGGAAATCACCGCGCCTACGGTTCCGTGTCCGTTCAGTTGCTCCTGCAACAACCTGTCGAGGTGGCGGGCGTCGCCCGTGATGATGTGCGCGCGGGGAAAGCGGTCGCGGAGAATGCCCGCCATCTTCGGGTTCTTCTCGATGGCGATCAGCCGTTGCGGATGCAACCCCCGGCCGATGAGCGCCTGTGTGACCGCGCCGGTGCCGGGGCCAAGCTCGAGGACGTACTCGTTCGCCTCGGTCGGCAGCCAGCGCGCCATTGCCGCCGCGAGCTTTTTGGAGCTGGGGACAATCGCGCCCGTCCGGCGAGGATTGGTAAGCCATTCCTGCAGAAAGACGCTCGTGTCGTTCAGAGTTGCCAGTATGCGCTTGGGCATTTCATCTCCAGACCGTTTTTAATCTCCACATCGAGATCAAGACGCGGCCACAATAACTCAACAGGACGGGTGCCGCTACAAAAATAATCTCCGCCGAGCCGAGAAAATGCGTGTCGGCTCTCAATTCGCGGCGACTTCCTGAGGGCCTTTACGACCGTTGACCAGGAACAACACCGCCATCCTCACGGCCAGACCGTTGGTCACCTGTTCCAATATCACCGAGCGTCCGGAATCGGCGATCTCGCTGTCAATTTCCACGCCGCGGTTGACGGGCCGGGATGCATGATGAGCGCGTCGGGTTCGCCCGCATGCCCCAGGTGCAAGGGGCCGATGCAGGTGATCGCGCTGATCGACGATCCGGGCGTGGTGCGGCGCATCCTCGAGCACCTGGGGCACTGGCGCGCCCGAGCCCGCCAAGCGAGACCCGCCCACGCAAGCTCCCGACTGGCCGCAGAGCGCGGTCATCCCCCTCACCTACCACGCAGTTCCCGACATCGCGTAGCGCAGCGCGAGGGGCAAGTGCGCTCACACTCGCCCCTGGCACCATGCGATGACCCCACGCCTCTCAGGATTCGCGCCATTTTGACGTAACCGGCATTGCCGATCGGCTGAGCGCAGGCGCAACATGCTTCCCGGCGCAATGCTCGGCAGCGCTGAATCAGCGCGAAACTGTCGCCAGCGGCCAGACGCGCGAAAAGAGCAGGATTGAATTTCTTATCGCTTCATCCGCCGATAGACCTCACTCTCCCTTCCCGGTTTCGCGAGCCCGAAGAAACATAGCAAGTATTTGCCATAGTTATCTCCCCCGAGTTTTGCGGCAGGTTGCACGGGATGCTCTCGCGCTGCTGCAGCCAGTGGGAAGGGAGCAGTGAATGCCCAGCATTGGCGGATGCGGCGCGTTTATTTCCTTCCGGACGAGGCGGTATAACTATTTTTTCCTCGCCCGCTTTTTGCGGTCGGGAGATCTGACCATAAGAACGGGAACCGGGGCGGTACGCAGCACCGCCTCGGCATCGCTGCCGAGTACCATGCGATTGATGCCGCGCCGGCCGTGGGTACCCATCACGATCAGGTCCGCTTTCCATTTCTTCGCCTCGCGGACTATGACATCCGACACGCGGCCGCCCATTGTTTCGTAGAGGGCGGCATCGGCTTTGACATCATGCTTGCGGGTCAAGGCCAAGGCATTGTGAATGGCTTTCTTGCCGGAATCGCGTAGCGCATCGAGCAGATCCCCGATATTAAAGAAGCCTTCGAAATTCTGCGTTACCAGATACTCGTCAACGACACTGATTAACCGCAGCCGCGCGCGCTGATTGATGGCAATGCGAATTGCCTCTTGCAGCCCCAACGTGGAAGTGTGGCTGCCGTCGACCGGAACAAGAATTCGTTGATACATAACGACTCCTTACAGGTTTGAATGGTTCGGGTCCGAGATGAGCTTGAATCAGGAGAAGTCCTCAGTGCTATTTAATCCCCTGGGCTCGCCACGCCTATTGATCTAAATCAAGATGTGCACTCCATAGCTATCGCAAAGTGTCATTGTGAAGCCTCACAAACTCTCCTCGCGGGTAGCAGGGCATGCCGGTCCATAATGCGGACATAGCGGCAATCTTCGAGGAGATTGCGGACCTGCTGGAAATCCGCGGTGATAATCCATTCCGTATTCGCGCTTACCGCAACGCCGCGCGCAGCGTGGGTGAATTCGGGCGCGAGCTCAAGGTACTGATCGAATCCGGCGCGGAACTGCCGAAGCTGCCCGGCATCGGTGCCGACCTTACCGCGAAAATCCACGAGATCGTTACCACCGGGCACTGCGCGACGCTCGACAAGCTGCGCGGGCAGATGCCGCCGGCGATTACCGAGCTCTTGAAGATAGCGGGCCTGGGCCCGAAACGCGTGCAGGCGCTCAACCGCGAGCTTGGGGTCGCGACCCTCGCTCAGCTCAAGCAGGCGGCGCGCGCAGGACGTATCCGCGAGTTGGCGGGGTTTGGAGCAAAGACCGAACAGCGTATCCTCGAAGGGCTCGCGCTGCATGCCGAACAGGCGCAGCGCGTCAAGCTCGCGGTCGCAAGGCAGTACGCCGAATCATTGGTGGCATACTTGAAGCGCGTGCCCGGCGTAGAGCACGTGGTGGTCGCCGGCAGTTACCGGCGCATGAAAGATACCGTTGGTGACCTCGATATTCTGGTGACCGCGCCACCGGGGGGCACGGTGATGGAGCGCTTCGTCGCCTATGACGAGGTGCGCGAGGTGCTGTCGCACGGCGAGACCCGAAGCAGCGTGGTCCTTAAGAGTGGGCTGCAGGTGGACTTGCGGCTGGTGCCCGCGGAAAGTTACGGCGCGGCGCTGTATTATTTCACCGGCTCGAAAGCGCACAACATTGCGGTCCGGCGGCTCGCGCAGGCGCGCGGGCTCAAGCTCAACGAATATGGCGTGTTCCGCGGCGACCTGCGCGTCGCTGGCGAGACGGAAGAATCGGTATTCGCCGCGGTCGGGTTGCCGTTCATCGCGCCCGAGCTGCGCGAGGACCGCGGGGAAATCGAAGCCGCGCGCGCCGGCCGCCTGCCGGATCTCATCACACTCGCTGATCTGCGCGGCGACCTCCACGTACACACCAAGGCATCCGACGGACATAACACGATCCGCGAAATGGCGCTCGCCGCCAAGGCGCAGGGATTGGATTATATTGCGATCACCGAACATTCACGCCGGCTTACGGTCGCCCGTGGTCTTGATCCGCAGCAGCTCGCACGTCAGATCGACGAGATCGACCGCCTCAACACCGGGCTTACCGGCATCACCGTGCTGAGGGGCATCGAAGTTGACATCCTGGAAGACGGCACGCTCGATTTGCCGGACTCAGTGCTGCAGCGGCTCAACGTTGTGATTGCCGCCGTACACGGCAGGTTCGAGCTGCCGCGCCGCAAGCAGACCGAGCGGATCCTGCGCGCACTCGACAACCGCTATGTGAACGTGCTCGCTCACCCGAGCGGGCGGTTAATCGGTGAGCGCGAGCCGTATGATGCCGACATGCTGCGCATCATGCGCAAGACGAAAAGCCGCCATATCTTTCTCGAGCTCAATGCACAGCCGGAGCGTCTCGACCTCGACGATATCATGTGCCAGATGGCGCGCGAGGAGGGCGTGCTGGTGAGCATCAATTCCGATGCGCACAGCACGTTCGATTTCGCCAATCTGCGCTACGGAGTGGGGCAGGCCCGGCGTGGCTGGCTCGAGCGCGACAACGTGCTCAACACGCGCAACATTAAAGCGCTGCATGCGCTCCTTAACGCCGGCCGTTAGCACTTCCGCGGCTTGGTACNNCCAACAACGATGCCGACACTGGCTGCGGCTCCCATCGCCATCCAGGGGTTATGGTGGACGTATTCGTCGGCCGCGCTCACCGCGAGCCGTGTATTGTCTCTCAACACTGCCTCTATATTGGCAAGCCGCGGCTTCAATTCGAGCAGCGCCTGCTGCATTTGCTTGCGCGCCTCGGCGATCTTCTCGGCCGATTGGCTTGTAGTTGCCTTGACCAATGCTTCGGCCTCGGCCACCACCACCTTGTAATCGGAAATCAGTTTTTGAGTCAGATCGGTGTTCATGAATCACTCCTGTCAGTTATGGTTGATTGCAAAGCTCATTGCTTGGCACGAGAGCAGCAGTCCCGCGTACGAAATCAGCTTCGTAACCTAGGCGTACTGCCGGCTCGATTGAAT
>PLYS01000393.1 GCA_003153455.1 Betaproteobacteria bacterium
GCAAGAAACGCCTATTCAATCGAGCGGGCAGTACGCCTAGGTTACCAAGCTGATTTCGTACGCGTATGGAGAGCACCTCAATGTTGGAGCAATATTTGGTTCGGCCGCATCCGCAATCAGGCTTTGCACCGCGCGATAACAGGCTTGGCTTATCCGTGCGTCATACGCCCAGACAAAACCGCCTGCTGGCCGCCCTGCCGGCAGAGAATTACGAGCGCCTGCTGCCCCATCTGGAGCTCGTGCCTTTGCCGCTCGGGTGGGCCGTCTACGAAGCCGGCACCAAAATGAATTACCTGTATTTTCCCACCTGCGGCATCCTGTCCCGGATCCATGTCACGAAAGATGGAGCGCCGACGGGAATCTCAATCGCCGGCAACGATGGCTTGATCGGCGTTGCACTGATCATGGGAGGAGACACCTCCGCCAGGCGGGTGGTGGTGCACAGCGCCGGCTATGCCTACCGGCTTAGAGCGGACGTGCTGAAAAGGGAATTCGAACGCGGCGGCACACTGCAGCAGTTGCTGCTGCGGTATGCGCAGGCATTGATTACACAGATGGCACAGACCGCGGTGTGCAATCGGCACCATTCGGTGGTGCAGCAACTGTGCCGCTGGCTGCTGTTAAACCTGGACCGTTCGCCCTCGAACGAGCTGACGATGACGCAGGAGCTGATCGCTACTATGCTGGGGGTGCGCCGCGAAGGCGTGACGGAGGCGGCCGGACATCTGCAAAAGGCCGGATTGATTCAATACCGCCGCGGCCACATCACCGTGCTGGACCGTTCAAAGCTGGAAACCCTGGCATGCGAGTGCTACGCGGTGGTCAAAGAAGAGTTTGAGCGCTTGCTTCCCGACCAAACTGCAGTTGATATCCCTTTCAAGATTCGGACCGCCCGCTCTTGTGCCAGGCAGACCAAGATATTAGCGGCCTAGCTGCACCCGAACCTTGCTTCGAGTCAGCAACGCGCTTTGACAACGCCCGCAGCTGGTGGCAAATTACGGATGGTTACAAGAAAACTTCCCATCCTTGGCGGGCGGAGATGACATGAAGCGCATTGCTCTTTTTGTGGCTGTGTTCGCGTTTGCCGGTGCGGCGATTGCGCAGCAGAACTCTTCGATAGCCTCCGGGCAGGCTTATCCGAATCGGCCGGTGCGAATGGTCATTCCGTGGCCGCCCGGGCAGGCGACGGATCTGGTGGGACGCGTGCTCGCGCAGAAGCTCTCGGAACTGTTCGGCCAGCAGGTGGTGGCGGACAATCGCGCGGGCGCCGGCGGGATGATAGGCACCGACGTCGTCGCCAAAGCCGCGCCAGACGGCTACACCATCCTCGCCGCATCGAGCGGCCCGGTCACCGTCAATCCGCTGCTGCAGAAGGCCGCTTACGACGTCGATCGAGATCTTTTGCCGGTGGCCGGTGTCGGCCAGTCGCCGTACCTGCTGGTGACCAACCCGCAGTTCCCGGCGGGGAACGTGAGGGAATTCGTCGCGCTGGTGAAGGCGAACCCGGGCAAGTACAGTTTCGCATCCTCGGGCACGGGCGCCACCGCGCACCTGATTGCCGAGTGGTTCAACAACCTGACCGGATTGCAGGTGACGCACGTGCCATACAAAGGTAGCGCGCCCGCCCTGACTGACGTCATCAGCGGCGAGATTGCCTACGCGATCGAGACAGCCGCGGCGACCATGCCGCACGTCAAGTCCGGGCGTCTCAAGGCCTATGGCGTCTCGCTCGCCAAAGGCAGTGCGCTCACGCCCGGCATCGAGCCTCTGGCGACAGCCGCCAACCTGCCCGGCTTCGATATCGGGGCGTGGCTCGGCGTGATGGTGCCTGCGGGCACGCCCAAGCCGATCGTGGACCGGATCGCATCCGCCGTGGAGACTGCCATGCAGTCCGGGGATGTGCGCGAACGAATCGCCAGCGTCGGCCTCGAAGTCGAGTACCGCCGCACGGAAGAATTCACGCGCTACCTCAAGGAACAACAGGCGCGGTTCGCCGACATCATAAAGAGGGGCAACATCAAGCTCGAGTGAGCACGCGCCACGACGCGTTATCGGTCCCCGACCGGCGTCAGGCGCGGATGCGGGCCATCGATGAGCGCGTATCGCGCCAGTATCTGGTTGCGCACTTCCCTGCGACTGACCTTGCCCTGCGCATTGCGTGGCAGCGCTTCGAGTGCAATCCACAGCCTTGGCCGCCTATGTCGGGACAGCAACGCGACGCGGCGCTCCGCCTCGGCCTGCCAGATCTCGCCCGCCCCTTCAGCAGCCGCGACGATAACCTCACCCCAGTACTCCGAAGGCAACGACGCGACACAGATCTCGCCGCAGCCGGGAAGCCCGCTCAATTCCGCCTCGATTTCGTCCGGTAGTACCTTGTAGCCTCCGCTCTTGATGACATCCGCCAGGCGGCCTTCCAGCCACAGCCGCCCGCGTTGATCGACGTGGCCGAAATCACCGGTCCGATGCCACTCATCGTCCGCGAGAGGACGAAACCCGTTCGGGTCGATCTGGCCAATATACATGTGCCGGGCCCGCAGCCAGATCTCGCTGGTGTCGCCGGTTGGCAACACTGCTCCGTCTTCGCCGCGGACCGACAGTTCTACGCCCGCGGCCGGCCAGCCCACGCAGACGCCGGCATCATTGCTCCGCTCGCTGAAAAGAAGGCGTGTATCTTCCGGACTTAGAACCGTGATCGGATTGGTGCACTCCGACTTGCCATAGGTAATTCTCACCACCGGGCCGAACATGGCTTCTGCCTTCCGGTACAGCGCCGGGGTGAGCGTCTGGGTCCCGGTGAAGACGCAGCGTACGCCTTCGAGGCGCCGCGTGCCGAATACATCGGAGAGCTTCGCGATCACCGTGGGCGGTGCAAATATGGCATCCACATCGCCGCGGGCCATAATCGCGTCAACCCGCTGCGTGTCGACGCCATCAAGCAATATGACCTCACCCCCGTTATCGAGCCACGCAAAAGTCAGCAGCGAGGCGCCGTGCGTGAAGGGCGTCATCAGCAGGATACGCGAGCCCGGCTGTGGCACCCACGGCAGCACCGACTTTAGCAATTGGTTCCCGAGCCAGCGGC
>PLYS01000327.1:0-2908 GCA_003153455.1 Betaproteobacteria bacterium
AGGGACCGCCTATCGGCGGCCCCTCGTGTCCAACGTTGAGGCTGTAGAAAAAGTCTTCACTGCCGTCCTCGCTCTCCGTGTTCGCGCGTTATTTAATGACAACGCCCCGAATGGAGAAGAAGAGAATGGCGCGCTTCAAGCTGGTTGACCGCAGTCCCCGTTTCCTCCCGATTGTCCTCGAAGCCCAACTTATCCCCGGCAGCTTCGAGCACGCGCTCGACATTCTGGTCGACACCGAGATCGACCTCTCGGGACTCGCGAAGCGCTTCTGTAACGAGGAAACCGGCGCCCCGGCCTACGATCCAGCGGTGATGCTCAAGATCGTGCCCCTCGCCTACAGCCGCGGCGTTATCTCCAGCCGGCAGATCGAGCGCCTGTGCCGCGAGAACGTGCTCTTTATGGCGATCTCGGGCGACAGCGCTCCGCAGTTCTCGACGATTGCAACGTTCGTGCGCGAGTTGGGCGAGGAGGCTTCGGCGATCTTCACCCGGGTGCTTCTCACCTGCGATCGTCAGGGCTTGATCGGCCGGCAGATGTTTGCCATCGACGGCGTAAAGCTCCCGAGCAACGCCGACAAGCAAAGGAGCGGCACCCACGCCGAGCTCCTGCACGAGGCCCAGCGTATGGAGAGGGCCGTAGCGAAGATGGTGAAGGCCCACCGGGCACGGGACGCGGCGAAAGAGGCTCCGGATGATGCAGCGAAGGAGCGCGCCCGGATCGAACGCCTGCAGACCGAGGCACGCCGGATTCGGGAATTCCTCGCGACGCACGAAGAACGGCGCTCCGAGAAGGGCGCTATCCGCAAGAGCAACGTCACCGACAACGACAGCGCCAAGATGGCGACATCGAAGGGCGTGATTCAAGGCTACACGGCGGTCGCGGCCGTGGACGCGAAGGCACAGATCATCGTCGCTGCCCAGGCCCATGGTTCTGGAAGCGAGCAGAGCGTGCTCCTGCCTATGGTGGAGAGCACCGTGGCCATGCGCACCGGGCAGACGCTCGTCACCGCCGATGCCGGCTACCACAGCGAGGCGAACCTGAAGGGGCTGTACGATCTGGGCGTCCCGGCCCTCATTGCCGACGGACTCATGCGCCGGCGCGACGAGCGATTTGCGGATCAGGCGAAGTACAAGGCGCTACCCGACCCGCTCTGGGACAAGACGGTCGCCGGAAAGACATCAACGGGAAGATTCAAGCCAACGGACTTCCACTACGATCCGGCGACGAACACCTGCATCTGTCCGGCCGGCAAGACGCTCTACTCCAACGGGAATCACTGCACCACGAACGGCCGCCAGCACCACAAGTTCCACGGCGCGAAACGCGACTGCGTGCCTTGCCACCTGCGGGACCAATGCCTGCGCCATCCGAAGCGGACCGAGACCCGACAGGTGGCCTTCTTCAAGAAGAACCAGCATTCGCCGCTGGAATTCACCGAGCGGATGAAAGTCGCAATCGATAGCGAGCGCGGACGAAAACTCTACGGAGCGCGAATGGCGACGGTGGAGCCGGTCTTCGCGAACCTGCGGCACAACAAGGGGCTCGATCGCTTCACGTTACGAACGCGGCCGAAGGTGAACACCCAGTGGACGCTGTACTGCCTGGTTCACAACATCGAGAAGTTGGCGCATCATGGATACGGGGGATAGGAAGGCGGCAGCGAGAATGACGCTGCCCGATGCAGGGGAGAATCCATGAGCACGACAATCTCGGCAGCGCTCACGTCATCGCACAACCTCGCTTCGTGCGTCGGCCGAAATCGACTTTTTCTACAGCCTCGTTAGAAAAAAGTGGATTTTGCAAGTGACCGGTTACGGGCTCAACTGCGAATTCACACTATCGGCCAAGACCGGACCGTCGAGAATTTCCCCCAGAACCGGACCGTCGTGCCTCAACTCCACAACAACAAACCAAAGTTATCTGTCCGTACTATCATCACGTATACGGTCAAACAACCTCAGGACACGCGCACTGAATCGAACAGTTATGACGAATCGGCATGTTCTGCGAATTTCAATAGCACGGACGGCCAGTCGGCAAGGTTGAATGCGCTGGGAAGGATGCTAGTAGCCACCCGGTCAGCACCGGGATGGCTCAGGCATATGTGGCACGCACGAACGGAGGCAACGTAATGCCAACTCTAGGACCCGCTGAATTGCCTTCGCAGGATGATCGGCCCCGCGTGATTCGCATCGAGTTCTCTCCCCGCACCCTTGTAATTTTGGCACTCCTCATCCCCGGCCTGTGGGTGCTGAACCGGCTTCTACCCGTGGTTCTGGTACTCGTGGCGGCTCTCATCATTGTCGGCACCGTAAGTCCCGCGGTCCGGTGGCTAGAAGAGCGGCGCATGCGCCGGGGACTGGGCATCGCGATCGTTTTCACCGGACTCGTGGTGGTCACCGTTCTCGTCATCACAATGACAATTCCATCACTATTCGCGCAGGCGACGAACCTTCTTGACCAAGAACCAGCCCTGCAGGCACGCTTGGCGAACTGGTTGGCGGGCTCCAACCTGACCAGCCCTTTGGCGGAACTGCTTCGCAACCTGCACTCCAGCGATCTGGTAACGGTGACCGCCTCGGATGCCATCGAGTTCTCTCGCCGCGTCGTCGCGATCTTCGCGTATGTTATGAGTTCCGTATTTCTCGCCCTGTACATCATGATCGACCGGGATCGGCTGCGCGGAGGACTTTTCCTGGTGGTTCCCATGTCCCACCACATCCGGCTTTCCCGGGTTATGCTGAACCTGGAAACCATCGTCGGCGGTTACATCCGCGGGCAAGTGATCACCTCTGCTTTCATCGCTATCTTCGTGTTCTGTCTCCTGACGGCCTGCGGTGTTTCAAACGCCCTGGCCATCGCGGTGTTCGCGGGCGTTGCCGACGTCCTTCCCTACATCGGTGGCCTG
>PLYS01000327.1:2934-3089 GCA_003153455.1 Betaproteobacteria bacterium
GAGCCGTGTGATCATTCCCCGAGTCTATGGACGCGCGCTGCGCCTGCCGTCGTCCGTGATCTTTTTTTCGCTTTTGGCGGGAGCCGTTTTATTGGGCATCCCGGGCGCGCTTCTCTCTCTTCCGGTGGCGGCGGCGGTGCTGATGCTCATCGAGG
>PLYS01000329.1 GCA_003153455.1 Betaproteobacteria bacterium
TCGACCGAGGCCTGCGGCGAGGGCACGCCGACAAAGGCGGTCTCGATCGAACGCGGGCGCGGCACCAGGCGTAAGCTCGCCCCGGTGATGATGCCGAGCGTGCCTTCCGAGCCGATAAACATGCGATCGGGGCTCGGGCCCGCGCCGGATGTCGGCAGCCGTCGTGTTTCCAGCACGCCCGACGGCGTCACTACGCGCAGGCTTTCGACGTGGTCGTCGATCTGCGTGTAGAGCGTCGCGTAATGGCCGCCGGCGCGCGTGGCAATCCATCCGCCGAGCGACGAGAACTCCCACGCCTGCAGGAAGAATCGCATCGTGAGTCCGCTCGGCTTGAGCTGATCTTCAAGCGAAGGTCCGAGCACGCCGGCCTGGATGCGCGCCGCCTGCGAGGTCTTGTCGATCTCGAGCACCCGGTTGAAGTTGCGCAGGCTGATCGTGACCGCGCCGCGATAGCGCTCGTCCTTCGGCGGCTCAACGCCGCCCACCACGCTGCTGCCGCCGCCGAACGGGATTGCCGCGGCGTCGATGCTGTTGCACCAGTCGAGCACGTTGATGATGTCGGTTTCGTTGCGCGGATAGGCGACGATGTCCGGCGGATTGGAGAACTCGCGCAGCATCGCGCGCGCGATATCGGCGCCCGAACGACCGTAGCTGTGGAACAGGCGGTCCCACTTCTCGGTAGTGCAGATGTCGCGCAGGCTGGTGGGGATCGCGATACGCGGCGCCCGCAGCGTGATTTCCTCCATGCGCGGCGGCGGAGTGACATCGAACTTGGCGATGCCAAGATGCTTCGACCAGGAGTTCTCGAACCACGTCAATTCCTCGGCGGACACGGGATCGTCCTCGTAGCCCCAGCCCCAGAATTTTCGTCTCTTTTCGCTCATTCTCTGCTCCATCCGGTGTGTTGATCGCTCTGAGCGACAGTAATGGTCATCATCCGGCCACGCCGGGCGATATCCCTCATTTTTTGTAAAACCAATGGGGTCGAACTCCGCCCCGCGGCGGGAGGTCATCAAATTATTCTCACCACGATATGGACCTTTGATTTAGATCAACTGAAGTGAGAAATGGCGGACGAAGCACCCTATCGCCAGTCCTCCGGGCCGGACAGTCGTAGCGTCAGCAGCAGAACGTCGTTTGTCCAGCAGGTTGTTGCGGGAGTATCATCGCCCGATGAAGCCCCCCAACGCGACCCACCGCCCGCTCGCCTATAAGAACGAGGAGTTTGTCGACAGCGATGACGCGCGCCCGCTCCGCATCCTCGCGGAGTACCTCGAGCCGCTGCAGAGATTTCGCCGCGAGCACGTGCGTGACACCATCGTCTTCTTCGGCTCGGCGAGGATTTCCCCGGACGGTCCATTCAGCCGCTATTACGAGGGGGCGCGCGAACTCGCGCGACTCGTCACCGCATGGTCGAAGAGCCTTGCGTCGCATGACCATCGATACATCGTTTGCTCGGGCGGAGGGGGCGGCATCATGGAGGCCGCCAACCGGGGCGCCTCCGAGGCCGGGGGAAAGACCATCGGTCTCAACATCGGGTTGCCGCACGAGCAGCAGCCCAACGCGTATGTGACCCGCGAGTTATGTTTTGAGTTTCACTATTTTTTCATGCGCAAGCTGTGGTTCGCGCACCTGGCGCGCGCGCTCGTGGTCTTTCCGGGGGGCTTCGGCACTCTGGACGAGTTGATCGAGATCCTGACGCTGGCGCAGACCCGCAAACTCGAGCGCCGAATCCCGGTTTTGCTCTACGGGTCGACATACTGGAACGAGATCATCAATTTCGACGCACTCGTCCGCCACGGCATGATCAGCCCAGAAGATCTGCGACTGTTCCAATACGTCGACGATCCGGCCGCGGCGCTCGGCCTGCTGCAGGCCGCGCTCGTGGCCGAGCCGGAAGGCGCCACTCCAGCTTTCGCGCGCTCGCGGACGCCACGCGATCCGCAGTATTCAACGTCTATTCCCCACCCTCGCAACAAAGCCTGAGCCAGCACCCCCGATGAGTTCATGGCATTCCTCAAGCAGGAAATGGCAACCAATGCCCGGATCGTCCAGGCGTCAGGCATGACCGCCAGCAACTAGAGCACCGTCAAATCCTTTACCCGCAGTCCGGCGATGGTGAAGCCGCCGTCCACTGCGATCGTCTGCCCCGTCAGGTAGCTTGCGTCGTCCGAGGCCAGGAACAGGGCTGCGCCGGCAACCTCCTCCGGCCTTCCATAGCGCCCGAGCGGCACTGCACGCTGCCACGACTCGCGGCGTTCGCCCGTGTGCTGCTTGCGGCTGCGAGGAACATCGATAGGTCCTGGGGCGATCGCGTTCACCCGGATGTTGTGGGCCGCAAGATCCACGGCCATCACGCGCGTCATGGCGATGATGCCGCCCTTGGCCGCGGCATAGGCCGCACGGCCGCTGCTGCCGAGAAATCCAGAGTGCGAAGAAAAGTTCACGATCGCACCGCCGCCGATCTTCACCATTTCGTTTACTCATGGTCAGATCCCCGCGGGGCTGCCACCAAGTTTCTCGGCGGCCCAATCAGTCATGTAGTCGACCACCAATGGGCCGTTGTCCGCGCCGCAATGCTCGGCGCCGCCGTCGGCAAGACGGCAGATTTTGAGTTCCCGCCCGGGACTGTTGACGGCCGCCTCATACAGGCGCTCTGCGTGCCAGAGTGGTACCTGGCGGTCATTTTCACCATGCACGATGAGCAGCGGGCAGGTGATCTTCTCCGCCACACGTTCGAGCGTCATCTGACTCACAACCTTCAGCGTCTCCTCGATAGTGTTGCAGCCGAACACCCAGTTCACGTGCTCGGCATATCCCGGCACTGAAGGTTCTCCCCTGCCTCCGATGCGATCCGTCACGCACTTGCCGTAGTCATAAATCGCGCCCCAGGCGACGGCGCATTTGAAGCGCTTCTCGAAGGCCGCGGCGCGCGGCGCATAGTAACCGCCAAGCGATAGCGCCATGATCCCGATACGGTCCGCGTCGACGTCGGCACGTGTTTCAAGGTAGTCGATGCTGGCTCCGGCAGGCTTTTCCGTGTCCGGACCGCTCGGCAGCCCGAGCAGGCGCAGCGCCGCCCCTACGCCGGGGTGATCCACGATCAACACTGACACGCCACGCCGCCGAAACTCTTCCGCAACCGCCGCGTAAATGATCTCCTTGGTCACGTCAAGCCCGTCGAAATGCACGATGCATGGCGCGCGTCCCGGGACCGGCGCTTTCGAGAAAATCGCCGGCAACTTGTGTTTGCCATAGGGAACCTCGACGAACTCCACCGGTTCCTTGCGGCAGATGAGTCCGCGCTTGAAGATCTCGATGCCGCGCCTGTAGGCATCGAGCCGGCGCGGATCCTTGTGGCTTGGCATGCGCTCGGCAAGCAGGTAATACAGTCCTGCACGGAAGTATTTGCGGCCGGCGGAAAGCAGGTGACCGGCCGCCTCGTCGGCTTGTCCAAGCCGCTCCACGCGCTCGGCGACTTTCATCCAGCTCTCGAACCACGCGCGCTGCTGAGTCTGGTCGCCGTGAATCGCCTTGATGCCCGCGATCTCCTTCAGTGGCCGGCAGGCTTCATCGATCTCGGAGACCTGCCCGCCGCGATTGAGTGCTGACATTACCGCGAGACTCCAGGTGTAGTTATTGGGGAAGTATTCGAACATTAGGGCTCCTTGTGGCGGTGAAAGTAAACATTGGTTACTTTACTCGATCCTGATGAATTCCATTGGATAAGGGATGGATTGCGGGCGAGGCGCCTGCGCTACGGGAGGGGGCGTGAGAGCGGGAGAGCGCGAGATGCGTGAAGGGTGAAGGGGAAAAAGGCGGAAGTTCACTCGAACCACCTCACTACTTCGAAACGCTTACCGCCCTTGAGGCGGTAGATGCCGAAATCGCGGGTGTCCACGGTAAGGATGGCGCGGCAGCCTATCTGCTCGGCGAGCCAGACGATGGCGCCGTCCACAAAATCGGGTTCGAGTCCGGCGTAGCGAGCGATGATCGCACCGATTCCGGCATAGGCGTCGGAAGGCAGTTCAACCACCTTGCCCCCGCCTCTTGCGAGCCAATCGAGCAGCCGGATCTTAGCCTCCGTCGAGAGGAAATAACACGACTCGACCACGACCGGGCTTGGAACGATGATCTCGCCCTTGTAAGCGGCGAGAAACGCCTTCGCGGCCTGATGCCGCGGATCACGCCGTATGCCGAGCGCGACGAGATAACCGCTGTCGGCCAACACCTTTCTCATCGGCGGCTTCTGCGAAAGCGCTCGCGCAGCAGGCGCTTGATGTTGCCGGACACATCCGAGCCGTCGCCCTTGTCGCAACCGATGAACGGATGATCGAGGGCGGACTTGCCCGGTGCTGCCGGCTTGAGCAGGTCTTCCAGCGCGCGCTTGACCGCTTCGCTCCGGGTGACGCGATAAGTCGTGCAATATGCGGTGAGTTCCTGCTCGAGCTTGTCAGGCAGGCGAACCGTCAGGGTCATGTTTAGCTCCGCTGTAATACGATAGCTTGTTAATTGTATTACATCTGGGATCCCGCCGGCAAGCAGAGCGAAGAGCGCCGTAAGGGGACAGCTCACGATTTTCGAGAAAAATCGAGAGCTGTCCCCCTTTTAAGTCGAGGATCCTGATCCGTCCGGCGGGCATCCCGAGGGCGTCCGACTATTGTGTGAGTTCGGCGAGGCGGTTTTCTTCCTTCAGGATGCGCTCCAGCATGCGGCCGGTGAGGATGGTGGTGGGCATGCCGACGTATGCTGTCGAGTGCACTATCACCTCCATCACCTCGCGCGGGGTGGCGCCGAACAAGAGCGCGCCGCGCATGTGGTTCTCCAGTTGTATCGGCTCGTTCACGGCGAGGCATATGCCGACCATCACCAGCAGACGGGTGCGATCGTCAACGATGCCGCGGGTGTACAGTTCACCGTAGATAAAGTCGAACCAGAGTTTGAGGTACTGCGGATCGGTGCGGTTCAAGCTTTTGATGGAATCATATCCCTGATGGGACTGGGTGCGGATGCGGGTGCTGACGCCGTGCCAGCCGTATTTCTCGAGGAGCTGCTCGCGCAGCGCCGCTTCCTCGGCCGACTTCGCAGCAGGCCAGCGCTGCCGCTCCTCGTCGAGCGAACGCTCCGGGGCGCGCCCGTCCAGCGGGAGCTGCGTGCTGGTGATCTCGTCGAGACGTCCCAACCCCTCGAGGACCTTGATACAGAGGCGCGCGCCCCGGCCGGCCTTGATGTAGCCTATGTAGACTGTTGCCTGAAGGATGACCTCGAGGACTTCCCGGGGCTTGGCCCCGGCGGCAAGGGCGCTCGGGATCTGGCGCTCGAGCTCCTCGAATTCGTTGAGACTGAGGAATTGGGCGATAGAGACCAGCAGGCGGGTCCGCTCATCCAGAGCCTTCCGGGTAAAGAGCCCGCCGTAGGTGAAGTCCAGCCAGGCGCGGGTGTAATGCTGGTCGATTATGTCGCGCCACTCGACCTCCTCGAGGAAGTCGGATGGCCGCAACCGCATGCCATTCTCGATTGCTTTGGCGCCGTACTTCTGCTTTAGCTGCTCAATGCGCTCCGCGTCAATGCTCACTGCTGCCTCCTCGTTGTTGATATCAGTGTTTCAATCGATGCGCACGTTTGCGACGTCCGCGACTTTTTTCCATTTGTCGATTTCGCTGCGCACGAAGCGCTCGAAATCTTCCGCCGGACCGACTGCGATATCGAACCCCGCGGTCAGGAGCGCGGAGCGCACATCGTCGGTATTCGCGATGCGCACGATTTCGGTGTTGAGCCTAGTGACGATGGACCTGGACGTTCCGGACCGCGCAACCACGCCGTGCCACGTCGAAGCTTCGAAACCGTGATAGCCCGACTCGGACATCGTCGGCACAGCCGGGAAATCTTTCGCGCGCGCGCTCGAGGCAACGGCGAGCCCGCGCAAGCGTCCCGATTTGAGGTACTGTCCGGTCGTGCTGAAAGTCGAGAACACCATTGAGATATTGCCCGCAACGAGATCGACGACCGACGGCGCGCCGCCTTTGTAAGGCACGTGCACCAGCTTGATTCCCGCTACGGTGCTGAAATACTCAGCGGTGAGGTGTATGCCCGTTGCGATGCCCGGTGTGCCGTAGCTCAACTCCCCGGGCCGCGATTTGGCGAGCTTTACCAGGTCGGCGACAGAACGCGCAGGCACGGATGGATGGACGACGAGCACGTAAGGCACTGTCGTTACGAGGACGATCGGCGCGAAGTCCTTGACCGGATCGTAAGGTACATTCGATTTCGTCACCGGCAGGACCGCGAGCGAGCTGATCGTTCCCATCGCGAGCGTATAGCCGTCGGCCGGCGCACGCAGCATTGCTTCGGTTCCAATCAGACTGCCCGCACCCGGACGGTTGTCAACGACGACCTGCTGCCCGAGCGCCTCACCCAGCTTCGGCGTGATGAGGCGTGCAACGATATCGGTGTCGCCGCCGGGTACGTACGGCACGATCAAGCGTATCGGCTTCGCCGGGTAGCTCTGCGCGCCGGCGCCCGGCGCGAGGGCGAGCAGCATCAGCACGCAGATGAATGAACGCAACATGGAACTCCTCGATGCGCGGACTCTCTCGTAGCTGCAGATGTTCCGCTTGAATCAGCCGGGGGGACAGGAAATTCAACCGCACAAACCAAAGTATCATCGACGTCGGCGCCTCTGTCAAACACCAGCCTTTTCCAATACAAAGATGAACCTCATTTGAACTGAATCGGCACATTGATGTAGAACTTCTTCAATTGGTCCCGATACTTTTCCATCTCTTCAAGATTCAGTTTCAGCGGAGGTTTGGTCTCCGGTGGAAGAAGGGGCGTATACACGATTCCGGCCTCGGCCAACCCCTTATCAAACCATTCCTTCGCCTTGATCAGCTGTTCAGGCTTGGTCATCAGGTCAATCATCGAACCCACCAGAACCTTCGCTCCGGTAACCTCGCCTTTGTGGGCGATGGAAGTGGCCGTGGCGATCCCGGCTGACCAGTTGTGGGCTTCGGTACCGGTAATGTTTGCAGGAAAATTAATACGGGCGTGCGGGACAACGTAGGTGATATCCCCCGAGTCACTTGACCCCCCGCCCTGTTTGGCCAGTGTCAACGGGGTGACCTCTGTCTTTAATCCTACTTCCTTAATCCTGGCGGCTTTCTGGACCTGTTTGGCCAGAACCTGATCTTCCTCACTCCATTTGGGCATCCCTACCAGTTCAATGTTCGACTGCACGACCTCTGCCACGATCCTGTTATCCCAGTTTGGCCAGCATGCCGCCATCACCGTCTCCTTATAGGTTGTGCCGGTCATCAGGCAGGCCCCTTGAGCCATCTTCTTGGCCTTACTGAAGAGATCGTTTGCGCTTTTCGCACTCGCATCGCGGAAGTACC
>PLYS01000432.1:0-14827 GCA_003153455.1 Betaproteobacteria bacterium
GGAGCGGGCTCGGCTATTACTCGCGTGCGCGCAATTTGCATCGCGCGGCGCAGCAGATTATCGCGCACCACCGCGGCCGTTTCCCGCGCGACCTTGAGGCGGTGCTCGCATTGCCCGGGATCGGGCGCTCCACCGCCGCGGCGATCTGCGTGTTCGCGTTCGGCGACCGTCACGCGATCCTTGACGGCAACGTCAAGCGGCTCCTCGCACGCTGCTTCGGCATCGCCGGTTACCCCGGTGACGCCAGAACTGCGGCCAGGCTCTGGCGCAAGGCCGGACAATTGCTGCCGCTGCGCAACGCCGAGCCTTATACCCAGGGTTTGATGGACCTCGGCGCCGCGGTATGCACACGCGGCAAGCCGCGCTGTGACGTTTGTCCGGTGGCGCGGGAATGCATCGCGCGCCGGCGTGGGATTATCGGCGAATTACCGGCGCCACGCCCGCGCAAGCGCTTGCCGCAGCGGCGCGCGCAAATGCTGGTGCTGCTGCATGCCGGACAGGTGCTGCTCGAGAAGCGCGCGACTAGCGGCATCTGGGGCGGCCTGTGGAGCTTGCCCGAAGTTGCGCCGAACGCGGACGTCATTATGCTGTGCGCGCAGCGCTACGGCGCCGAGGTCGCAACAAGTGTAGCGCTGCCGACAGTGGCGCACGGCTTCACCCACTTCAAGCTCGATATCGAGCCGCGACGACTCGGCGTCGCGCGCGTCGCGCCACGCGCCGCGGCGCCGGGCGTGATGTGGCTGCCGCTGGAGGAAGCGCTGGGCGCCGCGATTCCGGCGCCGGTGAGGCGCATCCTTGCCGCGCTCGCAGCGGAAAAAGCATGAATCGGCGTTCATCGCATGAGGTCGACGCGGCCGCCACGTTCGTGGATCGCATCGCCACGCGCCTGGACGAAACGCTGGAAGTCTGGTTCCGTGAGGTAAGCGCCGCTCGCAATGTAATCAAGCGCCGATTGCAGGTGAAAGGTGCGCACATAGGCTTCGACGCGGAACACCTCCCTGCCGCGCCCGTCGAAAAACACCACGCTTGGGGCATACTGTACGTTGAGCTCGCGCGCCCATTGCGCAGCGGATGTCTTCGCGCCATTAGGCGTGGTGATCGCTTCGCTGCCGCTCAGGTTGAGGCGGTAGACGTCGAAGCGCGACAACAGCTGCCGCGTGAGATCGGCTTTGAGCGCGGTTGCGTGCATCTCGTCGCAGCCTGAGCAATTCTGCTGCTCGAAGAATACCGCGAGCGGGCGCGTGGCGGGATTGCGCCGGTCGAACCCGTAAGGCTCTTTGCGGAAGAACGGCTCGTCGTGGAACACGCCGGAGTCGGGCTCGCGCGGGTAGCTTTTCTGGAATTCCGCGAAGCTCACCTTGTTCTCATTGCGCTGCGAGGCGTAGTCGAGCGCAGCCATGAAGCGGTGCGGCGGGTAATAGCCATTGACGCGCAGCGCGATGTTGCCTTTTGCGTCGAGGAACAGCAGCGTCGGCGTGAACTGCACCTTGAGCAGCGCCGCGAACTCTTTTTCGCTGCGCGTCCTGCCGTCGGTCCAGGTCACTTCGCGACCGCCGAAGATGTTGATCTCGATCGCGTCGAAATGCCTGCGCGTTTTGTCGACGATTTCTTTCTGACGGAAATTGACTTCCATCAGTTTCCTGCAATACGGGCAGCCGTTCTGGCCGAAATAAATCATCACTCGTTTGTTGGCGGCGAGCGCTTCCCTGAGGTCGTCGCGCAAGTCGAGGAACGAGTTCTTGAACCACGCCGGAACTTCGATTTCCTGCGCCGCACCGGCCGCAGGCAAGATGCCGCATACAGCGCACAGCAGTATGCCGCACAGCAGGTGCGCCAGGCTGCGCCGATTTTCGGAATGGGGCGTCACGGTGTAAGCTTAGCTTGTTTCGTACCAGTGTAAAGATAGCATGGAGCCGAATCCCGATGTTGGCGCCGACTGGCCGCATGTCAGCGCTTGGCGCAGGCAGCAGCGTGCGGCGCTGATAGCGCGCCGGACGGCGCTGCCCGCGGCGCAGCGCCGGGAGTGGAGCGCGGCCATCAGCGCCTGCGTGCAATCCTGCTTCCCGCTGCTCGCTGAAATGACGATTGGTTTCTGCTGGCCGTATCAAGGCGAGTTCGACGCGCGCTTTGCGATCCGGTATTTCCGCGAGCGCGGCGCCACCGCCGCGCTGCCGGCGGTGGTGGACAAGGCGAGCCCGCTGCAATTCCGCAAGTGGTGGCCGGGCGCGCCGATGACTCGCGGCGTCTACGATATTCCGGTGCCTGACGGCACCGGGCTGGTGGTGCCGGATGCCGCCATCGTGCCGATGAACGGCTTCGACGAGCGGGCCTACCGGCTGGGTTATGGCGGCGGCTACTTCGACCGCACGCTGGCCGTGACTGTGCCGCGGCCGCTCGCGATCGGCGTCAGTTTCGAGTTCGCGCGGCTGCCGACGATACATCCGCAGCCGCACGACATTGCGATGGATTTTGTGGTGACCGAAGCGGGCGTGCATGCCGTGTCGAATGCACGGCTCGAGCGCATCACGCCCGAAGAGTGCCGCGAATGGGCACAACGCCTGTGCGCCGGGCGTGGACTGCCGCGGCAGCGAGCTATTACCGCCGGCGGATACAGCTCGCCGCCGTGCTATGCGGGCGAGTTTCCCGGTTATTTTGGAGAAACCGGGGAAAAACGCTAGCTGTTAGGAACGCAATCCCTGCTGGGACAGGATCTGGCTCAACTGGGCAAGCCGCCTCTGCGGATCCGCGATTTGAAACAGATGAAATATGCCGAGCTGTGGCATATCCCATTGCGTGATGCGCGCGAGGCAGCCGACCTCCGAGGGCACCGCAGGTGTCCCGACCTCGCGGCCTTCTTTGATCAGGCACACGCCGAACGGGCGGTCTTCGCTGATGCACACCTTGGTCATATCGAGGTAGCGCTGTTCGAATACCTTGAGCGGCAGCACGCCACCGGGAAACAGCACGGTGTTCAGGGGAAATATGTGGATATCTTGGTTAGGATCGGCTGGCACGTCAGCGTGGCCTCAGGTACGTGATTCGTGACTCGTGATTCGTGATTCGTAACCAGAAAACGCCGCGTTGCCTATCGGTTCTTACCAATCACCAGTCACGAATCACCAATCACGGCCTTCAGGCGAGTTCCCGGTGGCGCACCAGCGTGCGCTGGCTCTGGCTGAAATGGCGCACCAGCGCTTCGACAAAATACACCGAGCGATGTTCACCGCCGGTGCAGCCGATGGCGACTGTCACGTAACTGCGGTTGTCGGCGACATAACACGGCAGCCAGCGTTCGACGAAGCCGCGGATATCGGCAAGCATTTTGCGCACGTCGGCATCGTCCTCGAGAAAGTCGATCACCGCCTGGTCCTTGCCGGTCAACGGTCGCAGTTGTGGATCGTAGAACGGGTTGGGCAGGCAGCGCACGTCGAACACCAAGTCGGCGTCGAGCGGGATGCCGTGCTTGAAGCCGAACGACTGGAACAGCAGCGTTATCCCGGAATGATCGAGTTCGACAAGGTCCTTGATCCATGCCCGCAGTGCGCTGGGATTGAGGTCGCTGGTGTCGATGTGATGCGACAGGCCGCCGATATCGGCCAGCATCCCGCGCTCGCGCGCGATGCATTCCGCGACGGTCAGGTCCCCGTTGCTCAAGGGATGGCGGCGGCGTGTTTCGGAGAAGCGCTTGAGCAGGGTGTCGGTCTTGGAGTCGAGAAACAGCACGCGTACATCAAACCCGCGGGCCTTCAAATCGTTGATCTGCCGCGGCAGAAGATTGAGCGTGTCGCCGCTGCGCGCATCGATGCTGACCGCACCGCGTGTATAGCCGGCACCCTGCAGAAAATCGACCATCTCAGGCAGCAGCTTGGCCGGCAGGTTGTCGGCGGTGTAATAAGCGCTGTCCTCGAGCGCCTTCAGCGCCACGCTTTTGCCGGATCCCGAAAGGCCGGTGATGATGATCAGCTGCATTGTTCGTGGCTCGTGATTCGTGGTTCGTGGCTCGTGGCTATTCGCCCTTCGCGATCTGCTGCGTCTGGCGCGCGATGAAATCCTGCGTGCTGTCGATGCCGCGCAGCTGCAGCACGTAATTGCGCACCGCAGCTTCGACCAGCACCGCAAGGTTGCGCCCGGCTGCGACCGGGATGGTGACCTTGCGCAGGCTCACTCCCATGATGGTCTCGACGCCGGGCTTGAGCGGAAGCCGCTCGACATACTGCGGTTCCGCGCCGGCCGGTTTTTCAAGATGCACGACCAGCTTCAGGTTCTTGCGCGGCCGCAGCGCGGCCTCGCCGAAGATGGTGCGGATGTTGAGTACGCCGAGGCCGCGCACCTCGAGGAAGTCGCGCAGCAGCGGCGGGCAGCGGCCCTCCAGCGTCTCGGGCGCGATGTTGTAGAGCTCGATCACGTCGTCGGCGATGAGCCCGCTGCCGCGGCTGATCAGCTCGAGCGCCAATTCGCTCTTGCCGACGGCGCTGTCGCCGGTGATCATGACACCCATGCCCAGCACATCGAGCAATACGCCGTGCATGGTGGTGGATACCGCCAGCGCGCGCGCCAGATAAGGACGCAGCATCCACATCAGCTCCACGCTGTCGAGCGGGCTTGCGAACAGCGCGGTATGCATGGAATCGGCAAGCGTCAGCAGATGCTGGGGAGCGCTTTCGCCTCCGGCGACGATCATGCACGCGAGCTGCGAGGCCGCAAGCCGGTGCAGCGTTTGCTGGCGCGCCACCGCTTCGAGTGCATTGAGGTGATCGATCTCCGGGCGGGCGAGCACCTGGATCCAGTTGGGATGGATGAAGTTGAGGTGCCCGATCAGCCCTTCATGCGAATCCTTCAGGTTGGTGCCGTCGAGTTCTTTGACGCCGCCGTCGCGCCCCGCGATCCACGCGAGGTGCAGCCGGTCGCGATTGTCCTCAAACAGCTGTGCTACGCTGATTCGCGGCATGGGGTTGCCAATCAGCGATCAGCCGGTGCATCGCTTCGGCGGAGGCGGCGCCGAGCAGTTGGTCGCGAAACGTCTTGTCGCTGAACATCTGCGCCAGCTCGCTCAGTATCTGCAAATGCAGATCGGTCGCGCGCTCGGGCACCAGCAGCACGAAAATCAGATTCACCGGCAGCGCGTCGGGGGCATCGAACGGTATCGGTTCGCGCGTCCTGAGCATCACGCCGACCGCTTCTTTCAGGCCCTTGATGCGTCCGTGCGGGATCGCAACACCCTGGCCGAGGCCGGTCGAGCCGAGTTTCTCGCGCGCGAACAGGCTGTCGAATACCTGGCTGCGCGCAATATTGTGGTTGTTCTCGAACACCAGCCCAGCGTGCTCGAACACGCGCTTTTTGCTGCTGACGTCGAGATCGAGCAGCACGTTTTGCGCCGGCAGCAGTTTGGATATCAGATTCATGTCAAATAGGGGTGCAGGACGCCGCGGAAGCGCCATCGCATCACAATGGCACGCGTGAGGCGCGCCGTCAATCGTGGCTGCCGCGGTGTTCGAAATTCTTCTCTTTGTGTCTGAGGATCTGGCGGTCCAGCTTGTCGACCAGAGCATCGATCGCGGCATACATGTCGGTATCATGACTTTCGACGAAGATGTCCTTGCCGCTCAGATGAACGCTGGCCTCGATCTTCTGTTCGAGATTGTCCACCGAAAGTATGACGTTGACATCGATGACATGATCGAAATGGCGCGTAATGCGGCCGAGTTTTCCGGTGATGTAATCACGCATCGCGGCAGTGATTTCGAGATGGTGGCCGCTTAGTTTCAGATTCATGAAGGTTCCTCGGTTGGTTGTGGCGGCGGCCGGATTGCGGCTGTCGCAGCGCTGGCTGCTGGCGTGATATCAGATCGACTTGCGTAAATTGATCGGCAGTATCTGCATGGATTCCCGGTATTTCGCGACCGTGCGGCGCGCCACGACGATGCCTTGCTGGCCGAGAATCTCGGTAATCTGGCTGTCGGACAGCGGCTTTTTCGCGTTCTCGGCGCTCACCAGTTGCTTGATCAGCGCTCGGATCGCGATGCTCGAGGCGCCGCCGCCGGTCTCAGTGGTGACGTGGCTGCCGAAGAAATACTTGAGCTCGAAGATGCCGCGCGGGGTGAGCATGAATTTCTGGGTTGTTACGCGCGACACGGTGGATTCATGCAAATCCAGCGTTTCGGCGATCTCGCGCAGCACCAACGGCCGCATTGCAATCTCGCCGTGATCGAAGAAATGGCGCTGGCGGTCGACGATCGCCTGCGATACGCGCAGGATGGTGTCGAAGCGCTGTTGCACGTTCTTGATCAGCCAGCGCGCTTCCTGCAACTGGCTGGCGAGCTGCTGGCGCCCGGCATTGCGGTTGCGCTGCAGGATGTCGGCGTAAAGGCGGTTAATGCGCAGCCGCGGCATCGCATCGGGGTTGAGCGCGGCAAGCCACACGTCCTTGGTTTTCTTAACAATCACATCCGGAATTACATAGCGTGTGTCGCCCGACGAGTAGCTGCTGCCGGGGCGCGGATTAAGCCCGATGATCAGGTGCTGGACGCCACGCAGCACTGCGTCATCGCAGTGCAGCAGTTTCCTGAGCTTGACGTAGTCGCGCGCCGCGAGCACGTCGAGATGGTGCTTGACCGTTTCGAGCGCCTGCGTACGGCAAGGCGTCGAATCCGGTAGCGCCATGAGCTGCAGCATCAGGCATTCACCGGGATCGCGCGCGCCGACACCGGTCGGTTCGAGATTCTGCAGGTGCCTGAGCGCAATGTGCAGTTCATCAACCTCGATCCCGAGCTCCGGCGGCAGGAGGGTCACCAGCTCGTCGAGGTCCTGCTTGAGATAACCGTCATCGTCGAGCGAGTCGATCAGCAGGGTAACCAGGCTCTGGTCGCGCTCGGAGAGATTGGTCAACGACAACTGCCAGATCAGATGCTCACGCAGCGTTTGCGTTTCGGCGGCAAGTTGCGGATATTCCGCTTCGTCGTTATCGTCACGCGTGCCGCCGTGACTGTAGTCTTGCTCCGGACGTCCACCATCCCCGTCGTCCGCGTTGCCAGTCTGGTTATCGGTGCCGCTGGTGGTACTGCTTGAAGTGTATTCCGGCGTGCCGGGCTGCGGCGGTGCGCTGACGGGATCTTCGCGGATGTCATCGCTGCGTTCGAGCAACGGATTGTCCTGCAGGAATTTTTCGATTTCCTGGTTGAGCTCGAGCGTCGACAGTTGCAGCAGCCGGATCGATTGCTGCAGTTGCGGCGTAAGCGTCAGATGCTGGGACAGCCTGAGCTGGAGCGAGTGCTTCATGATCCGAAAAGAGTCTGGCTGCTAGCAGCCTGTCGGACTTAACAGTCCGTACAGGCTGCTAATAGCAAAACCAGCTGAGCACTCATCATAAACTCACTCGAAGCGGTCGAACTTGGGGGAAAGCGCGGGTAAATTCGCATAACTGTTATTGACTTCTCCAATTCTATTGGCGCCGTTTTTGCATTAGGAGTTTGTCGGGGCTAAGTCCGACACACTCCTAGGGCTGCGAATGTTTGGGCGCGGCGGCCTGGCGGCCGTCAACCCAATTGCTTACAGGCGGAAATGCTCTCCAAGATAGACTTTCCTGACGTTCTCATTATAAACGATTTCGTCCGGTTTGCCGTAGGCAAGCACGCTGCCGTCATTGATGATATAGGCGCGGTCACAGATGCCGAGCGTCTCGCGCACGTTGTGGTCGGTGATCAGCACGCCGATATCGCGTTGCTTCAGGAATCCGATAATCTTCTGGATGTCGAGCACCGCGATCGGGTCAACCCCGGCAAACGGCTCGTCGAGCAGGATGAAACGCGGCTCGGTGGCGAGCGCGCGCGCGATTTCAACCCGGCGCCGTTCGCCGCCCGACAGGCTGATCGCCGGGTTATCTCGCAAATGGCTGATATGCAGGTCCTGCAGCAGGTCGTCGAGCTTGAGCGCGATCCGGGACGGTTCGTCGTTTTTTTGCAGCTCGAGCACGGCGCGCACATTTTCAGCCACCGTCAGGCGCCGGAAAATCGAGGCCTCCTGCGGCAGGTAGGAGAGTCCCAGCAGCGCGCGGCTGTGGATCGGCATGTGGGTGAGCCGCTTGTCGTCGAGGTAGATTTCGCCGCCGTCGAGCGGCACCAGACCGACCATCATGTAGAAGCAGGTGGTCTTACCGGCGCCGTTCGGGCCGAGCAGCCCGATCACCTCGCCGCTGCGCACCTCGAGCGATACGTCCTTGACGACGACGCGCGACTTGTAACGTTTCTTGATTTGTTCGGCTTTGAGTTCGCTCATGATTACAGCCCATCGCGCAGTCTGCGCGCAGGCACGCTGCGCCGCGCGCGGCGGGAATGTTTTCGTTCAGCGCTCAACGCGGAGCGCCAGCGGGGGTCTCGGGCGGATTGGTTACATCGGAGGCGGGTTTCAGCGGCAGCGGCGGCGCCGCTGCCGCCGGCTTGTCTTTGCCCTTGGGCTGAATCACCGCGCGCACGCGGCCTTCCGGATTGCCGGGTGTCGCAGCCTGCTTGCCACCGCCGACGACGCGGAAAAACTCGGTGGTTGCGTCGTAGGAGATGTAGTTGCCTCGCACGTCGTCATTGCTTTTTTTCAGGTGGGCACGGTTGAACATCTGCAGCTGGTCCGCCTTGCTGTCGTACTCGATGCGCTCGGCGTAGCCCTCGATGTATTCGTCATAGCCATCGCGTTTCTGGCGGAAACTCGCGAGATTGCCGTAGGCTGCGCCGTGCTTGAAGCCCTCGGCGTCCTGCTGCACGATCACCCGGTCGCCGCGGATCGTGAGCGTGCCCTGCGTCAGGACCACATTGCCCTCGAAAGTCGCGGTTTGCTTGGCGTCATCCACCGTTACCCGGTCGGCTTCGAGGTTGACTGGTTTGTCGCGGTCGGCGCGCTCGGCGTGCGCCGGCAGCGCAGACAGCAGACAGCACGCGAGCAGTACCAGGGTGTGCCACCGCGGCCCGGGCGCACGGCGGTTTACGCCGGCTTGCTCAGCGCGCCGGCTTCGGTTTTTTATACCTGCCTCGTACATTGGATAGTAGTTTCAGAATCCGGGTCTCGTTGTTGAATTCTAAGCCAACCGACGTAATAAGTGTATTCGCGTCGGTAATCTGCACCGGCTTGTCGGTTTTGGCGACGTTGTCGTCGGGAATGATATGCAGCCAGGAAGTCCGCATCGTCAGCTCGCTGTTGTCGGCGTATGCGGGGCGTACCAGGCGGACGTCGTCGGTCAGGTAAGCGTTCTCGCCGTTGCTCGAGAGCATCGCGGATTTCGACGTCACCGTAACCATGGTGTTGGACTGGCTGAAATTCACGAATTTTGGCGCGTCGAGGTAAGTCGTATCGTCGTCGGGATAATGCATCATGCGGCGCGCGCTCAAGGTATAGCGCGGCATGCCGTCGGGTCCGATGCGGGTCGCGGAAAAATTCTCCACAATATAATCCGGATCGTGACGCGCCTTGCCCTCGCGCGCCCGCTCGGGCGGTTGCACCTGACGATCGAGCCAGACCGTTACCGCTGCCACCGCAGCGAGCAGCACGACCGGAAACCACGCGGTGAGCCGCTGCATTATATTAGATAGGCCTCAAGCTGGCGCCCGAGCGTACCCTGGGCGTGCATGATCAATTCACACGCCTCGCGGGCCGCGCCGCGGCCGCCGGGCGCGCGCGTCACGTAGTCAGCGTGTTGCTTGACCGCGAGCGGCGCATCGGGCACCGTCAGCGCGAGGCCGCAACGGCGCAGCACTGGCAGGTCGACCACGTCATCCCCCATGTAGGCGGTCGCGCCGGCATCGAGCTTGCGCGCCGCGAGCAACTCGGCGTAGACGCGGGCTTTGTCGGCCGCACCCTGGAACAGCAGTTCGACACCAAGGTTCTTGGCGCGCAACTCGACGCTGCGTGAAGTACGGCCGGTGATGATGGCGAGCTCGACGCCGCTTTCGTGGAGCATTTTCATGCCGTGGCCGTCGCGCGCATTGAAAGCCTTGATTTCCTCGCCGCTGTCACCGAGGTAAAGCGAGCCGTCGGTCAACACGCCGTCGACGTCGAAGATGACGAGACGGATGGCGCGGGCTTTTTGGTAAATGTTCTGCATTCGAGTTCCAAGGGTCAAGGGTCAAGGTTCAAGGCTCAAGGTTCAAGGCTCAAGGCTCAAGGGGCAAGGGGCAAGGGGCAAGGGGCAAGGTTGACAGCGGCGCAGAGTTTCCTGCTTTAGACATTAAACTTGAAACTTGTACCTTGAACCTTGGGCCTTGAACCTAAATCACCTTCGCCCTGAACAGATCATGCATGTTGAGCGCCCCGATCAGCCGCCGCTCGTTATCGACCACCAGCAATTGATTGACTTTGTGTTGCTCCATGATCTGCACCGCCTCGGCGGCGAGCTTATCAGGACTGATGGTGCGCGGTCCGCGCGTCATTACGCTCGCAATCGGGGTGGCGTGAAGGTCAATGCCCTTTTGCAAGGTGCGGCGCAGATCGCCGTCGGTAAAAATCCCGATCACGCGTTCGTCGTGATCGAGGACTGCTGTGATGCCCATGCGCCCGCGCGACATTTCAAGGATCGCGTCCGACAGCATCGCGGTGTCTGGAACGCGCGGCGCATCGTTGCCGGAGCGCATCACGTCGCGCACGTGGGTCAGCAGTTTGCGGCCGAGCGCGCCTCCGGGGTGCGAGCGCGCGAACTCGTCGCGGCTAAAACCCTTTGCCTGCATCAGAGCCAGCGCCAATGCATCGCCCAGCGCGAGTGCCGCCGTAGTGCTCGCGGTGGGCGCAAGATTGAGCGGGCAGGCTTCTTTTTCCGCGCCGGCATAAAGATGCGCGTCAGCCTCCCGCGCCAGGGTCGAATCGGGTTGGCCGGTGAGCGCGATCAGTTTCGCGCCCTGACGCTTGATGAGCGGCACGATCGCGAGCAGCTCGGCGCTTTCGCCCGAGTTCGACAGCGCGATAAATACGTCATCACGCGTGATCATGCCGAGATCGCCGTGGCTTGCCTCGGCGGGGTGCACGAAATAGGCGGGGGTGCCGGTGCTTGACATGGTCGAGGCGATTTTGCGGGCAATATGGCCGGATTTGCCGATGCCGCTGACCGTGACCCGGCCGCGGCAGTTGAGGATGAGTTCGACCGCTTGCTGGAAGCTATGGTCGAGCCTGGCGATCAGCCCGGTGATTGCAGCCGCTTCGATTTCGAGCACTTCGCGCGCGAGTTCGAGGGCATTCCCGCTGGCGGGCTGCGAAGCTTTTTTTTCTCCAGCTGTCATGGCGGGAACAGTATAGCAAAGTCCGTGCGTCGGCCCTGCGAGCGAAGGAAGCGCCGTCTTGCATTTCGTCGACAATAAGGCATTATTGAAGGCAATCCAAAAAGCGAGTTGACATGGAAAATTCGCTGCAGCTGGTATTGATTCTGCTCCTCGCCGCAGTGCTGGTGGTGATTGTGTTCCGCCTGCTCAAGCTGCCGGCGCTGATCGGATATCTGCTGGTGGGTGTCGCGATCGGGCCCCGCGGTCTCGGCTTGATTCCGGACACCGAGGGTACGCGCGGCCTGGCCGAGTTCGGCGTGGTGTTCCTGATGTTCAGCATCGGGCTTGAGTTCAGCCTGGCCAGGCTGGTCACGATGCGCCGCATCGTGTTCGGCCTCGGCGCATCACAGGTCGCGTTGACGCTCGCCATCGTCGTCGCGGCGGCGTTCGCTGCCGGTGCGGATTGGCGCGTAGGCGTCGTGCTCGGCGGCGCGCTCGCGATGTCGTCAACCGCGATCGTCAGCAAGATGCTGGCGGAAAAACTCGAGATCAACACGCTGCACGGCAGGCAGGTGATCGGCGTGTTGCTGTTCCAGGATCTCGCGGTGGTGCCGTTGCTGATCCTGATCCCGACGCTGGCGCAGCAACCGGCCGAGCTGGCGGCGGAATTGGTGTTCGCGTTGCTCAAGGCGGCCGCGGTGCTGTCGATACTGCTCTACCTGGGGCAGCGCCCGATGCGCGCGTGGTTTCACCTGGTTGCCAGGCAAAAGTCGTCCGAGTTGTTCGTGCTGAATGTATTGTTGATTACTCTCGGGCTTGCGTACGTGACCGAACTCGCCGGATTGTCGCTCGCGCTCGGGGCGTTCGTGGCCGGCATGCTGATTTCCGAGACCGAGTACCGCTATCAGGTCGAAGGCGACATCAAACCGTTCCGCGATGTGCTGCTCGGGTTGTTTTTCGTCACTGTCGGCATGAAACTCGACATCCCGCTGGTGCTCGGGAACTTGCCGTGGGTCGCGTTCGCATTGCTGGGGCTGATCGTGTTCAAGGGGTTGTTGATCGGCGGCCTGAGCCGCTTATTCGGCAGCGATACCGGCGCCGCGTTGCGCACCGGCCTGGATCTGGCGCAGGGCGGTGAGTTCGGCTTTGTGCTGTTGTCGCTGGCCGCGCCGCTCGATCTGGTGCCGGAGGCGGCGCTGCAGACCGCGCTCGCGGCGATGGTGCTGTCGATGCTGGCGGCGCCATTTATCATCGAGCGCAGCGAGCGCATCGTGCGGCATATCAGCGGTGCGGATTGGCTGGCGCGCGCGATGGAGCTGCACAACGTGGCGGTGCAATCGATGGCCGTGAACCAGCACGTGGTGGTATGCGGCTACGGCCGCAGCGGCCAGAATCTGGCGCGCATGCTCGACACCGAAGGCATCGGTTTTATCGCGCTCGATGTCGATCCGAAGCGTGTCAAGGAAGCTGCGGCCGCGGGCGAGCACGTGGTCTATGGCGATGCCGCGCGGCGCGAGGTTCTGGTCGCAGCGGGATTGTTGCGTGCGCGGGCGCTGGTGGTCAGCGTCGCCGACAGCGCGCTCGCATTGCGCATACTTGCCCAGGTGCGCGAGCTGCGGCCGGGATTGCCCGTGGTGGTGCGTACTCTCGACGATACCGATCTCGACCGCCTCAAGGAAGCGGGCGCAGCGGCGGTGGTTGCGGACATCATGGAGGGCAGCCTGATGCTGGCCTCGCATGCGCTGATGCTGCTCGGCGTGCCCCTCAATCGCGTACTGAGGCGGATCCGCGATACGCGCGAGCATCGCTATAGCCTGCTGCGCGGTTATTTCCATGGCGCGACCGACGCCGCCGAAGACGCCGCGCACGCAGCGCAGAAGCTGTTGCATTCGGTGCTGATGACTCCCGGCGCGGCGGCGATCGGCAAGACGCTGGGCGAACTCGAGCTCGCAAGGCTCGAGGTGGAGGTCAAAGCGGTGCGGCGTAAAAACGTGCACGCCCAGGCGCCGCAGCCCGATGCGCGGATCGAGGCCGGCGATGTGCTGGTGCTGCTCGGCTCCGAGCAGGACTGTGCCGCGGCCGAGATGAAACTGATGCAGGGTTACTGACTCAGCGTTTTGTTGCCGAAAGCCTCTGCAAAACTTTCTGACCTAAGAAGTTGAAGATCTCCCTCGCCCGGCGGGCAGCATTCAGCGCAAGCTGCAGTTGATCCAACCGCTCTTTCGCTGTTTCCGGATAATCGTGCGCAAACTCGTTACGGATGCGCCGCAGTTCGAGCCACTCGTCGGCCGAGGGCAACCAGCCGAGTTGTTCCAGACGGTTAAAGCGGTCCAACGCCGGCATGATGGCAATTCAGGATTTGTTTTCATAGCCGGACGCCCGTTTCGTGCGCTACCCGGACGATAGGGCGAACATCATCCGGCAGTTCGATGACAACATCGATCTTGCGTTCGCCAAGCGTCTTTTCGAGCCTGGCCAGAAAGCGGATCTTCTTGGCGAGCAGTTCCTTGGTCTCCGCAATCGCGGGGCAAACGAGAAGGTCGATATCGCCACCGCGCTTGGTGTCATCCACACGGGAACCGAAAAGCAAGACCGCAACGTCCAGCCCGAACTGTTCAGTGGCCGCGGCGAGAATCCGGGTTCGATCGACTGAATTCAGACGCATGGGCTGACTCTGTGGCAAGACGGGCTGTGTTTGGTAATTTTCTAAATTGCCACATCGGAAAAAAACTGCCTCGCTTCTGCCGACAGTTGCTGGTCGTCCGAAATCAGCCACAAGAACGTGCAGGTGTCGAGCAGCAGTTTCAGCTTTCTTTTCCCTCAAAGGCTTCGATAATGTCGTCGGGTAACGGCTCGAAGAAAGAGGGCGGCACCTTGAATTGCCCCTTGGCAAGCCCGATCGGGCGTTTCCGTTGCCCGGCTTGGGGCAGCGCACGTACTTCCGCGATCGGCGTATTGCGCTTGCAGATTATCAGCGTTTCGCCCGCTTTCAGGCGCGCGAGATAACGCGACAGATGGGTTTTCGCCTGATGGATGTTTACCTTAATCATCAGCGAACTCTGAACTAACTACTGAACCAGGTCAAACCACGAACCACGACCCACGTACCACGATATGACATTTATCTTTCTTGACAATATTGGACATATTACCTAGTATATTAGGCATTAAATATCATGACGCCTAATATTATGGGCATATTTAAAACTCTACCCTTTGAGGCGGTCGAGCGTATCAAACAGCTCGGTCACCGGGTTCGGCTGGCGAGGACCCGTCGCGGCTGGTCGATCGCCGAGGTCGCCGCCAAGGCCGGCATCAATCGGAACACCCTTAGTGCTCTTGAGCTTGGGAAACCTGGTGTAGCCATCAGCGCCTACGTTACTGTGCTGTGGGTACTGGGCCTTGAGCGGACTCTCGACGGCGTAGCCCATCCCGATGCTGATACCCACGGCAAGGCCCTGGAGGCATCGCGCCGGCCGACGCGTGTCCGCAAAGCCCAGAAGTCGAAGGATGAATATGACTTCTGAGCGCCAGGTTTACATATATATCCAGTTGCCCGGCACTCTTGACACGGTCCCAGCGGCACTTCTCAAGATCGA